>CAZYPK010000117.1:0-17201 GCA_964649195.1 uncultured Phycisphaeraceae bacterium | reverse complement strand
TTCGTTTGCGATGGCCCCGCTTTGGGGGCCTGAGCAAACGAAACTCGCGCGGCAGGTGAACGATCAGGCATGATCGCCGGCCACGCGATTTTCGTTTGCTTCAGCCCGCGGACGGGCTTCGCAAACGAACGGCTCGGCGGGAGCCTCGCCCTCCCAGCGGGAGCCTCGCCCTCCCAGCGGGAGAACGGCCCGGCGGGAGCCTCGCCCTCCCGAAGTGTGCCCCATTCAGTTCGTCTTGCTCTTCACATCAAAGCAGAACAGCAGTTCCTGATCACGAAGATACAGCTTGCCATCGGTGATGACTGGGTGGGTCCAGATGCGGCCCGACGGACTGCGTTTGGTGGTCTGCGGCTTGAGAGTGAACTTGCTCACCTCGTTGTAACCCTTGGGCGTCGCCTCGATCAACGCGACGTTGCCGGTTGCTTCATCAAGCAGATAGAACATGCCATCGGCGTAACCAATGGCGCCTTTGCCGATGGAGCCTTTTTCGTTCCAGGCCATTTCACCGGTCTTGAAGTCCTGGCAGACCCAGCCTTTGCCATCGGAGAAGCCGTAAAGATGATCGCCCACGAGGATGACGCCGCCGTGGTGGTTGGTCATGTTCTTGTTGACATAGACATCGCTGACGCGGTTGCCTTCGCCGATCTTGATGAGTTTGCAGCCGACGCCGTAGCCGCTGGAAACATAGACGTGGCCATCATGGAAAATCGGCGTGGGAATGACCGCGGTCCTGCCGGGCCAGTTTGATTTCCAAAGGAGCTTGCCGGTTTTGGCTTCGATGCCGACGACGCTGTTCATGGTGAGCTGAATGTATTGCCTGGCGCCGTTGTGCTCGGCGATGATGACCGAGGCGTACTGGGCGCCATCGGTGAACTCCTTGCTCTGCCAGACGACCTTGCCGGTTTTCTTGTCGAGCGCCGCGACGGCCCCCTGCTTGCCGCCGGGGGTGCAGACGACCTGATCGCCATCGACGAGGACGGACTCGCAGTAACCCCACTGCGGCGTGGAGCCGCCCAGGTCCTTCATGCCGGCGGTCCAGATCACTTTGCCGGTTTTCGTTTCGGCGCAGATGAGGTTGCCTTGCCCGCCCAGGGCATAAACATGATCGCCATCGACGGTCGGCGTGCCGCGCGGGCCGTCACCCCAGCGGTTGCCATAGACCGGGCCGATGTTCGCCTTCCACTTCTCCTTGCCATCCTTGATGTCGATGGCGATGAGCTGCTCGGAGCCGCGCGCCCCCATCGTGTAAAGCGTATCGCCGACGATCGAGTAACCGGCATACCCCAGGCCGGCATCCCTGTTGATCCACACGACCTTCGGCCCGCCCGCCGGCCACTGCTTCAGTATCCCGGTTTCATCGGAGACATCCGTGCGGTGAGGTCCGCGAAACTGCGGCCAGTTGGCGGCGGCAAAGGCGGAGGTGGAGATCAGCAGCAGGCACAGCAGGGAAATGAAACGACGATTCATGGTTCGGTTCCTTATTCAAAGGGCATTCGACAATCAGGAGCAGGGGCGGAGGCATTCAACAATCAGGAGCACCCGACAATCACCACCCGGTCGCGCATCCAAGGCCGGCGCATTTAGCCGTTCGCCTTGGCGAACGGAGTATGGGATGGCGGTCGCGCATCCGAACAGAGTAACTCAACCCGCGCCGAAAGTATTGCATTTTTTGACCGGGCGATACCATGAGGCAACGACCTTCGACCGCCCCATTGCCGGAGATGCCCATGTTCGCCGCCCACTCCATGCGTGTCCTGTCCGCGATCATCCTGCTGTGGTCCGCCGTCTCTGCGCGAGCCGAGGCGCCCGCCCCGCTTCGCATTCACATGCTTTCCGCCTCGACGGAATACCAATCCGAACCTTCGCTCAAGGCTTTCGCGGAGCATCTGGAAAAGCATTACCGCGTGGCGATCACCGCTTCGTGGGGCAAGGACAAGGGGGACACGCTGCCGGAGATCGGGAAGCTCAAGGATGCCGATCTGATGATCGTCTTCACCCGCCGGTTGAAGCTGCCCGAAGATCAGCTCGCCATCGTGCGCAACCATTACGAAACCGGCAAGCCGATCATCGGCCTGCGCACCGCGGGGCATGCCTTCGATGACGCGACCAATGCCGTCTTCGATCGCCAGGTTCTGGGCGGCGACTACAAGGGCCACGGCGGCAACGACCCGGTCGCCATCACCGCCACCGCGGAAGGGAAGAAACACCCCATCCTCGAAAATGTCCGGGATTTCTCCAGCCTCAAACTCTACAGCCAGGGCACGATGGCGCCCGCCGTCACCGTGCTGCAAACCGGCGAAGACCGGAAATCGAAGAAGCAGGCCCCCGTCACCTGGGTTCACGAATACAAAGGCGGCAGAGTTTTTTACACCTCGCTCGCCGTCCCCGGCGCCGGTGAAAACGAAAACTTCAGACAAATGCTCACCAATGCCGTCTTCTGGACCACCCGGCAAGACGAGGAAAAATACAAACTGAAAAGCAACGACAAAACCCAAGGCGAACAATCGCTCTTTAACGGCAAGGACCTCACCGGCTGGAAGCCCATCGGCGCCGCGGTCTGGAAGGCGGAGGATGGCGTCCTCACCGGCGGACAGGACGGCGACCCCAAACGCTCCGGGCTGCTCACGACCACGCGGGTCTTTCAAAACTTCGAACTCGCCTTCGACTTCATGATCGATGAGCACGGCAAATACAACAGCGGCGTCTATCTCCGCAACGACCCCGACACCGCCAAACGCACCGGCTACCAGATCAACATCGGCCGCGGCGCCGCAGGCGAATACTGCGGCGGCCTGCACCTGGACGACTGGCTCGCCAAAGGCGATGAGAAGGACGAGATCCGCAAGCCGCGCCAGTGGAACTCGATGCGCATCATCGCCAAAGGCCCACACATCATCGTCGAACTCAACGGCAAAAAGGTCGTCGATTACACCGACCCCAAACCCGATGAAAAACTGCTGCAAAAAGGCGTGCTCGGATTCCAGACCTACGGCGCCGACGGGCACGCGGGATGGGTGAAGTTCCGGGAGATACGGATCAGGGAAATGGAATGAAATCCGAAGCGCGGATTCCGCCCCTTTCATCCCCTAAGCCGGCGTAGCCGGAAGCGGGATAAGAGTGAGCCGCGACGTAACACGTCGCGGAGATGAACGGAGAGATGGCGTGTTCGTCATGCGGGGGATCATGGGACGCGAAGACGACCGGAACATGGTTTGAGGCTGTACGCAACAGGTGGGTTTTGACCACCCCTTCAGGCTGTTCATCTCCGCGACTCGTTGAGTCGCGGCTCTTATCCCGAACTCAGGTTCCAAAATTTCAAGCAAGGCATCGAATGGCCTGCCAGTGGACGGCGGGCTGACGTGCTTCCCCCCTTTGAATTTCCGCCTTGATTCCGCCTTGTTTGGAGCTTGTTTGAGATTTGGTGATTGTGATTTGGAGCCTTGCTTCCGTGCGTGGAAGTCACCGTGTCGGAACCTACACCGTCACCCGCGCCAGTTCCTTTCGGCGGAAAATCATCCAGCCGACGAAGAGGCAGAACCCGGTGGCGACGCAGCCGACGAAGAAGAGCGTCTGCATGACCAGATCGAGCGAGACCATGCGTCCGTCGGCGATCAGGGGCGTCGAGTTGTAGTGGCCGAAGGACGGCACGACCAGCAGCGTGACATCGCCGATGAGCTTGGCGATCAGCTTGAGCAGGGCGACGAAGTCGCCGCTGATGATCGAATCCCAGATGCCCTGGAGCACCGCCATGAACACCTCCCACGTGCTCTTGTCCTTGAGGTTCAGCGTGGTGTAGTTGGCCAGCGACTCGGAGGCGAAGGCGTTGAACACCGCGACGGCATAAACGAAGATGCTCGTCAGGCAGGCCATCGGGAAGCCCAGCAGCGTGCCCGTCGCCAAGGCGAGCATGGCCAGGAAGCCCAGGCGGACCCAGTGCACGATCATGCCGCGGAGGATGTTGCCTTCGAATGTTCCGGCCGAGTAAAGCATTTCGATGTCTTCGTAGGGATCGAAGACGATGTTGGATTTGTGCGTCGCCTCCCGGTTGTCCAGGTTGATGTTGCCGATGACGACCTCCACCCGGCCCCGCTCATCGACCAGCGACAGCGGGATGGGAATCTCGCGGACGGTGTCGTTGAGCATCGGCTCCAGGGCGACCACCTGCCCGCTGATGCGCAGCGCCATGCGCAGCATGCCGTCGTCGGAGTTGTTGGTGTACTTGGGCTTGAGGCGCAGCCGGAGCACCTGGGCCGGCTGCGGCGTCCGCTGGGCCTCGGCGCGGACGGCCAGCGCCTCCTCGTTGCGCCGCTGCCTGATGAGTTCATCGTATCGCGCCTCGAGTTCGCGCTGCCTGGCGACCCACTTCCGATGGGCGTCATGCAGCGGCTTGAAGCCGTCGAAGTGATAGACGCGGGCCGAGAGCGGCGAGATGGTGTGCCATGTGGCGACCGCCTTGCCCTGGAGTTCATTCAATCGGGCCGCGTCGAGGTCCTCGATTTTATCGGGGTAATTGCCGGGGAACTGGCGTTTGAGTTCTTCGAACTCGTCGCGGATCATGCCCGCCAGTTGCCCGCCGTCGGCAGGCATCGGGTAGGCGGTGACGCGGGCGGCCAGCACGTCGCCGTGGGTGATGCGATAGTTGGCCAGCGCCTCGTTGGTGACGGGCCTGGGCGGCGGCTCCTCGGCCAGCAGCCGGGCGCCCAGCCAGACGCCCCCGCCGACGATCGCGCAGAGCACCAGGTTCAGCAGCATCAGGCCCAGCCATTTGCCCAGGAGATATTGAAACCGCCCCACCGGTTTCGAGGCGAGCATGAACATCTGCCTTCGCGTCAGGTCGGAGCATATGGTGTAACAGCCCAGCACGGCGGTGAGAATGCTGAGCATGAACGTCGCCAGCCGCAGCGACCAGACCAGATAAAAGCTGACGCGGTAATTGAGCCGTTCCGCTTCGTCAAGGCTGCCCGGCAGGAGGATGAGCATGAGCACGACGACGGCGATGACGAACTTGACGACATGCAGCCGCGACGCCTGGAGAATGACCGTCCGGGCGATGCCGGCGATCGGATGGCCCATCGAAACGACCTGCTGAATCAGCCAGATGCCGAAGATGCCCATCGCCACCAGCGCCCAGACGCCCATGAGGTTGACCGCCCATTCGATGCGATCACCCGCGTAAAAAAAGTATGCCTTGGCCCAGATGATATTGCTGGCGCCCAGATAGTCGCGCTGCGTGGCGGCCCAGATGCGATCGCGGCGAAGGTAAAGACCGTAATAGCACCAGGCCGAACCGAGGATGACCGTGGCGATATCGACCGCCCTTGCAAAGCCCGGCATGTCGCGCCAGGCGAGCACGAAGCGCAACAACAACCCGACGCCGATGAGGGCGATGAGAACGAGCAGCCACTTTATCCAGGGGTGTTTTTGCACGTTTGTTTTGCCGCGGCTCGGACGAGACTTCAAATCTTGTCCTCATCCGCATCGACATCATCCAGCGCCTTGAGGAAACCGGCATCCGGCTTCTCGCCGCTCTTGCCGGACGACCGAGGCGGAGCCTGCGGCGGATCGATCGGGGGCAGATCAAACTCCTCATCATCCGCCGACAGTCCGTCGAGCAATCCCAAACCGCTCTCGCCGGACTCCCTGGAAACCTGCGGCTTGGGCGGCAACTCCATCGGCGGATCGACAGCCGGAGCGCGAGGCGATTCAACCTTGGGCGGGGCTTCATCCTGTGACGCCGGTTCGATCTTCGCCGCAGGTGGTTCCTGAACCTCGGCTTGTTGCAACGGTTCGATGGTGGGCGCCTGGGACGCCGCCGGTTTTACTTCAGGCTGTTCTTGATGAACCGGGGAGGGCGGGGGAACCGGGGGCGATGCGGGTGCCGCTGTCCTGGAGGGTGATGATGAAGGGGCAATGAGCCCTTCCAGAACTGAAAGGTCCGCTTCCGGTTCCACCGCGCGCGATGTCGCCTGTGCCTCATCGTCCCGCGATGCAGCCCTCGCATCTCCTGCGGGCTTCACACCCGACAACTCGCTGAGGATGGATGAATCCACCGGCTGCTGGCGCGATGCTTCAGCGGAAGATTGCGTGTCTTCGACAGCATTTGAAGACGAACGGGTTGCCGCCGGTTCGGGCCGGGTCAGCTCATCGATGATCGCTTCGCCTTCGCTTTCCTCGGAAGCGGGCGTTTGGCGATCATCATCATCAAAGAGGAAGCCCGCGATTTTTCCGCCCGACCTGGCGCCGCTGGTGGCCGAGCCTTTGGAACGTTCGCGTTCGACGAGATCGAGAAACTTCTGTTCGAGCGTCTGCCGGCGATGGCTGACGCGCTCGATGTGTTTGCCGCGTTTGGCCAGGACCTGCTCGATCTGCTGGATGGTTTCGTCATCGATCTGCGAGGCTTCGATGGATGTGATGTCGCGCTCGGTGAGCAATTCGTCAATGGTGCCTTCTTCGACGACGCGGCCGCCGAACATGATGGTGACGCGATCGCAGACATCCTCGACATCGGCGAGCAGATGGGAGCACAGGAGAATGGTGATGCCGCGTTCCTTGAGGCGAAGGATCAGGTCCTTCATCTGCTTGGCGCCGATGGGGTCCATGCCGGTGGTCGGCTCATCGAGGATGAGCAGTTGCGGCTGGTTGATCAGGGCCTGCGCCAGGCCGATGCGCCGCTGCATGCCCTTGGAGTATTCGCCGACCGGTCGATGCTGCGCCGCATCGAGGCCGACCATTTCGAGCAGCATGTCGATGCGTTTGTGCCGGGTGTGCCTGGGCAGGTGAAACAGGCGTCCGTAGTAGTCGAGCGTTTCGCGGGCGTTGAGGAAGCGATAAAGATAGGACTCTTCGGGGAGGTAGCCGATCAGTTCCTTGGTGGCGACATCTTCGGGGCGCTTGCCGAAGACGGCGATGCGGCCGGCGGTGGGATGAAGCAGGCCGAGGATGAGTTTGATGGTGGTCGATTTGCCCGAGCCGTTGGGGCCGAGCAGGCCGAACACCTCGCCGCGGCGGACTTCGAGATTGACATCCACCACCGCCTTGACGCGCGGGCGCAGCCAGAAATCGCTGAAGGTTTTGTTCACCCCGGCGCACTTGATCACCATGTTGGCGGCGCCGGCGGCGGCCGGTTGCGGGGTGATGTCGGGAAGGAGCGTCATGCGTGTTCTCGCGTGCTTCGTCCGATTCCCCTCCCTCTTGGGGAGAGGTCAGGGGAGGGTCGGCCATCGATCGGTCATCAAGTGCGGCGTTCGCTTCAACCATTCACGCCCTGCTGCCGGTTCTGCAATTCCTGTTGCCGCTTCAATTCGCGTTCCTTCTGCAACTTCGGATCACGGCTGATGTGCAGCCTCATCTGGCTGGGCGGCAGCAGGAAGGTTTCGAAATCGGGGTTGCTGAAGATGCGCTCGCGGATGTTTTCCCAGTGGCGGTTGAGGAAGATGCGCGGGTTGGCGTCGTAGTCGGCCTTGAGCTTCACAAACGTGGCGGCCTCCCGGCGGGCCGTGGTGGCGATCTGATTCTGGAACGCCTCCGCTTCGCTGATGGCGCCGGCGACCTCGCCGCTGATGGCGACCTCGCCGCCGTCGGGCAGTTGCACCTTCTTCGAGACGAACGCCGCCGCGAACTTCGCCTCCAAAGCGGCGATGTCCTCCTTCTTGTTCGCTTCGACGGCGATCTCGTATTGCTTGACCAGTTCCCACAGCGCCTCGTGCGCCTCGCCGGCTGCGCCGCCCAGGACCTCGGCGCGTTCCTTGTTGGCCATCGAGATGATGCCGGCGCTTTCGTTTTCCGCGTTGAGCACCTGCTGGTAGGCCGTGCGAACCGAAAGCGGCATCGCGGTGTCGCTGGCGGCCAGGGAGATGATCTGGATGCCGCTGTTGAGGTTCCCAAGCACCTGCTGAAGATGCGCCTGCGCGGCGGCGTTCACGTCCCGGGTCTTGCTGCTGATCATGTCGTCGGCCGAGACCCCGGCCACCGCGAACACCACCCCCTCCTCCGCCGCGGCGCGGACGACCTTCTCCGCCTCCGCCATCATCTTGTCCGAATCGGTGATGCGGGCGTTGGCCAGGCTGGTGGCGAACAGCACCGGGTCGCTCACCCTGTAATTCACCACCCACCGCGCATGCACGATGTTCGCATCGCCGGTCACCAGCGACCCCTGCGTTTCGGGATTCAAAGGCCCGGCGCTCATCGCCGCCTCGTCATCCGTCTGCGTCGCGCTGGCCTTGGTGAACCAGAACTGCTCCCGAAGCTCGAACTGCCTTTCATTGGTCGGAATGCGGATCACCTGGTCGATCGGATACGGCAATGCGAAGTGCAGCTTGCCGGTCTCCATCACCTGTTCCCTGGGCGTCTTGCCCACGATCGCCCCGAAGCGCAGCACGATGGCCACCTCGCCGCTCTTGACGAAGAAGATGCCGCTGCACAGGTAGATGGCGACCATCGCCAGCATGACCAGCTTCAGGATGAAGAAGCTGACGCGCAGCGAATCGTTGAGCGAACGCTGGCCGGGATCGAGCATGTCATCGCGGGCATGGTCATGATCGTGATCACCGGGGTCGTGATGGTGGTGATGCTCGAATGGATTGAAGGGCTTGGACATGGGAGTGTTCGGGTGTCGGGGGGGCGGGTGTCGGGTGTCGGGTGTCGGGGCTGAGATTGGGAATCTGAAATTTGAGATTTGAGATTTGAGATTTCAAATTTGAGATTTGAAATTGGGGATTTGAAAGCGGCGATTTCAATTGGGGCGCAGCGGCGGTTTCGCATCCGCGCCGGGTTCGTTCACCAGCAGGCGGAAGGGGCTGTATTCATCGACCTTGTTGGCGTCGATGACGAAGGTCGTGTTGATCTTCATGATCTTTTCCAGGGCCTCCATCTGCCGCAGGTAGATGGCGAACTGTTCATCCTTGGCGAACACCTTGTATTCCTCGGCCGCCTGGGTCAGGCCGCGGGTCTTGATTTCCTCGGCATGCTTGTTGGCGAAGGAGAGGATGCTCTTGCGGATGGACTGGGCGTCGCTCTTGATGGCGCTGGCCTGCGCGGCGCCCCGGGTGCGGACGGAGGCGGCGCGATTTTCGCGGTCGCTCTTCATGCGGTCGAACACCTTGCCGGTGACGGTTTCGGGCAGCACGATGCGGCGGATGCCGGCGTGCTCGGCGGTGATGCCATAGTCCAGCTTGACCAGTTCCGCCTGAATCTTGGCGAGCATGGCTTTTTCCACATCCGCCAGCTTCACCTTGCTCGGATCGGTGTTGACCAGTTCGGTGAACCTGACGTTGTTGCTCATCACCTGGTTCGACTCGGTGAGCAGCAGGTTGGCCAGCCGAGCTTCAGCCGTCGGTTCATCGCGCAGGGTCTTGTAGAACTTGAGCGGGTCCTCGATGCGCCAGACGAGATAGGTTCGC
This sequence comes from uncultured Phycisphaeraceae bacterium, assembly GCA_964649195.1. GTDB lineage: Bacteria > Planctomycetota > Phycisphaerae > Phycisphaerales > Phycisphaeraceae > JTS-RE9. The sequence continues at coordinate 7,803 of CAZYPK010000117.1, read as the reverse complement.
ACGATGATGCTGTAGCCGTCGGCGGTCTGGAGCTGATTGGAAGCCGTCTCCACGAGCTGCGCGTGCGTGGAATACTGATGGACCTGCTGGAAGGGCCAGGGCAGGCGGAACTTGAAGCCCGGCTCCTTGATCACGCTGGTTTCATCCGCGCTGCCGAAGCTGGCGCGGACGGCGACCTGATCGAACCGCACGACGAAGGCGAGCATGTAGCTGAGCAGCACACAGGCGACGCCGATGCCGATGAATAGGAAAAGTTTGTTCTTCATGACTGCTCCGGGACGCGAAACGGTGGTCTTTGTTTGTTCGAACGGGGAATCAGCGATCCTGTCCGCCGAGGATGCCTGAGAGGACGTCGTTTTCGTCCGTCAGGTCGATCTCCAGCATCAATGGGGCGGTCTGCTTTGCGGTGATGATGTATTTGCGGCGGTCGCTCATGCCGGTCACGAGCACATCCAGGTAAAGCTTGGTGGCGTAATACCGCCTGGCGTTCTGATAAGCCGCCATCTCGGCCAGGAACTTGAGCGTCTTGCCTCGTTCGGAATTGACCCGCTCCCAACGGTCGGCCCGGGCGGCATAAATCCGCTCGGCGGCTTCGCCGGGAGAGTCGGCGATGGCGGCGATGATCTGAATCTCCTTGTCGGCCCGCTTCTTCGCCAGGTCGGCGATCTTTTCGGGCGTGGCCGCCGGGTCGCGGTGAAGCGTTTCGATCTCGCCGTTGAGGGCGTTGGCTTCATGGATCAGGGCCCCGATGAGCAGCGCCTTTTCCATCGTGCCGGCCACGCCGGCGTAGGTTTCCGTCGCTTCCTGCTTGGCCTTTTCGATCAGGCTTTCGCTTTCCTGAAGGGCGCCGATCTGTTCCAGGAATTTCAGGGCGACCTCGCCATCCTGCGGAGGATGAATGCTCTTGAGGCCGACGTAGGCGATCTTCACGCCCAGCTTGTGCCTGTCCGCCTCGGCTTGAATGCGCTTCTCAAGCTGGGCGGCGGCTTCGACCCGGCCGCGGGCGATGAGCATGTCCAGATCGTGGCTGACGAAGTAGCGGTTCACCTCGCGCTCGACGAGGGTGGCCAGCACGCCCATCGGATCGCCGGCGGACTTGACGTAATCGAGCAGGTTGGCAATGCGGTACTGCACCACGATCTCGGCGCCGGCCAGTTCGAGCCCGCGATTCTCCTCCTCCGCCTTTTTGCCGTCGGCCGTTTCCCTGCCGCGATCCATCCTCCCTGAAGCGCCGCCTTCGGGCGCCGGACTGGGCGCGGTGATCAGCCATTCCTCCTTTTCCGGTCCGTGCGGCGTGGTCCAGAGCAGCGAATCGGTGTGCTTGAGCTTCGTCTTGACGGAGCCGACGAAAATCTCCTGGATGCGGCCGGTGGGATAACTTTTCCTGGTGCTGATGGGCCAGGGGAGCTTGAAGTGAAGCCCCGGTCCTTTCACCGCGTCATCACCCTCGCCGACGATTCGGCCAAAGCGGGTGATGATCGCCTGCTCCTCGGGATGCACGATGACGAGGCAGCTCATCAGCAGCAGCGTCACGACGCCGAAGACGATCATCCAGGTGACGGAGCGCGAAAGCAGTTGATAGAACCAACTGCGGGAGACTTCGAACCCGAACTGGTAGTTGATCGTTTCGCTGACGATCCTGCCCAGCGACTCGGGGCTGATGAGCCAGCCCAGCAGACGGGAATCAAAGGGGGTGCGGACCGCTTCGCCGGGCTTGCGTGGACGGTAGAAGCCCAGCAGAAAAGCGATGACGATCTCGACGCCCAGCAACACCATGATCGCGGGGATGACCACCGACATGGCGGCAAAGAGGGTGAGGCTGCCCAGATGGGCGAGCACGGAGGCGGCCAGCAGCAGGATGGCGATCAGGGCGCCGCCCATGAGATGGCCCGCGCCGCCTCGCAGCAGTTGCCATTCCTTCACCTTGGTCATCCCGGCAAGATAACGGGCGACGGTGAAGGCGATGAAGGCCACCGCCGCCGTCAGCACCATGAGCACCGAGGTGTTCACATCGGCAGGCATCGGCTTGATGCCGTCCGATTGCAGGCGACCGTAGGCTTTGAGCGTGAGAACCGCGCCCACGATGATGAGGAACCCCGCGACGGCCGAGGCGAGCACCGGCACGCCCCATTTGAAGACGTTGGCCAGCCGCTTGCGCGCCAGGGCCAGGTCGTCGGCATGGTCGTCAAACAGCTTGGCGGCGGCGGCATCGGACTTGGACAGGGCCTGGGCCTCGAGCGTTTCGATGCGCTCGCGCCGCTGCTCGTTGAAGGTGATCATGAGGATCACCCAGATGGGCAAAGCGGCGAACAGGTACCACGTCAGTGCGTACAGTGACACGGTGCCCTGGGGCCACCGGGTGTTGTCCATCCAGAAGCCGGCCAGGAGCATCGCCATCGCCAGCGCCAGTTGCACGGCGAACCCGAGCAGGCAGGCGGCGGCCCCGCGGCGGTAAGTTTGCTGATCATGTGCCATGGATACACTCGTTGTCATTCAGGCGACGGTCGAATAAGCTGCGAAACGAAACATAAGTTCCGGGTTCAAAGTTCTGAGTTCAAAGTTCTGAGTTCTGAGTTCTGAGTTCTGAGTTGGAAGACCGCTTGAACATGGGACGAGGATCCTCTTCTCTTGCTTTTCAACTTTGAACTTTGAACTCGGAACTTTGAACTCGGAACTCGGAACTATTTTTCCATGCTGACCCAATTCCTCGCGATCCTCCGCAACGCCTTTGTCGAGAGCATTCGGCAGCCGATCATGGTGGTGCTCATCTGCGCCGCCGCCCTGCTGCTGGTGCTTTCGACGGCCGGCGCCGCCAACACGCTCGACGATGATAATCTCATGTTCATCCAGATCGGGCTGAGCACGCTGCTGGTCGCCGGTCTCTTCATGGCGGGGTTCACCGCCACCGGCGTGCTCACGCTGGAGATCGAGAACAAGACCGTGCTCACCGTGGTCAGCAAGCCGGTGCCCAGGCCGCTGGTGATCCTCGGCAAATACTTCGGCGCAGCCGGGGCGATGACGCTGGCCATCTGGCCGATGGTCATGATCCTGCTGCTGTGCCTGCGTCATGGCGTGATGCAGACCGCCTCGCATGAATTCGATGGCCCCGCCCTGGTGTTCGGCATCGCCGCGTTCAAGCTCGCCCTGCTCGGCTCGCTGCTGGTGAACTATCTGTACCGCCGACCCTTCGTTTCGACCTTCGTCTGTTCGCTGGCGGCGCTGATGACCGCGGCGGCGCTGCTGGTGATGGTCGTGGACAAGCACTGGGAACTGCAACCGATCACCGCCGAGTTCTTCAAGGAGAAGAGCCTGCTGGGGCCGGCGCTGCTGGGCGTGCTGCTGCTTTACGAGGCGCTGCTCATCTACTGCGCCATTGCGATTCTCGCTTCGACGCGGCTGGGGCAGGTGATGACGATCCTCATCACGCTGGCGGCGGGCGTGCTCATGTCGCAGGTCGGCGCCTGGCGCGCAGCAGTGAGCGGACCTGCCGACGGCATCGTTGAGCGAGCATTCCAGATATTGGTGAATCTGCTTTATCACATCACGCCCGACTTGAACTTCCTCTGGGTCGCCGATGACCTGTCCACCGGCCTGACCGTTTCCAGCACGTATGTTCTTTCGGTCACCCTCTACACCCTGCTCTTCATCCTCGCCCTGTTGAGCCTGGCCGTCGCCCTCTTCCAGACCCGCGAGGTGGGGTGAGTCAGAGGAGACAGGGAACAGGAGACAAGAGACAAAAGCCGGAGACTGCAACAAAATTCGCGATCGCCTGCGCTTTCGATCCGCATTTCCATTTTCCGTTCCTGTGTCCTGCCCCCTGTTTCCTGTCCCCTTCTTCTACCCTGTCGCCACCGCGCCCCTGGGCACATCCTCACTCACAGGCCTGGCGCCGGCCTTGACCTTCTCCAGCGCCGCCGCCTCGGCGATTTCAATTTCCTCACCGGTGCGGACGAGGCGGGCCGAGTTGAAGATGACGACCAGGCCGCTGCCCACATGAACGAACGCGGCGAAGATGGCCCCGAAAACACCCATCGCCGCCGCCGCCATGCCGATCACGATGAAGCCGATGCCGATGCACAGGTTCTGCCGAATGACACGACTGGTCGCCTTTGAAAGCCGGATAAGAAACGGGATGCGGTTGAGGTTGTTGTTCATCAGGGCGATCGAGGCGGAGTGAATCGCGACATCCGAACCGGCGGCGCCCATGGCAATGGAGATGTCCCCCGCGGCCAGTGCGGGAGCATCATTCACACCGTCGCCGATCACCGCCACGCGATGGCCCTGGGCCTTGAGCTCATCCACCATCTCCAGCTTCTGGTGTGGCAGGACCTCGGCCTTGTAATCGGTATGCATCTGCGCCGCGACACGCTTGGCGACCGACTGCCGATCACCCGTGACGATGATGAGCCGCTTGATGCCTTCTTCGCGAAGCTGATCGATCGATGAAGCCGCCTCGGGGCGCGTGTTGTCCGCCAGACCGATCCAGCCGAGCACCTTGCCTTCACGCACGACAAAGAGCAGGCTCAAACCTTCGGCTTCCGGGCCGGCCTGCGCCGCGTTGATGTAATCGACCGCATCGGTGTCGAGGCTGGTCGTGGCCGGATCGGTGAGCCAGTTGCCTCGGCCGACATGGACCCGCCGATGCTCGATGCCGCCGCTGACGCCGCGGCCGGCGACTTCTTCAAAGCCCAGGCATTCGGGCAGAACCAGGCGTGCCTTGCGAGCCACATCCGTAATGGCGCGGGCCACCGGATGGCGACTGTTCTGTTCGACCGATGCCGCGTTTCGCAGCAGTTCCGCCGCCTCGATCCCCGGCGCCGGGCTGAGCCGGGTGACTTCGAGCTGGCCGGTGGTGAGGGTGCCGGTCTTGTCGAAGACCATGGCGGTGAGATTGCGGGCCGCCTCGAGATCGACCACGCTCTTGACCAGCACGCCCAGCCGCGCCGCCGACGAAAGCCCCGCAACCATCGCGGTGGGCGTCGCAAGAACCAGGGCACAAGGACAAGCCACCACAAGCATGGCGATGGCGCGGCCCCATGGATCCGAGTCCTCATCGCCAAGCGTGAAAAAGAGCACGATGCCGACGAGCATCAGCACCGTCGGCGTGTACCACGAAGCATAACGATCGATCATCCGCATGATCGGGATGCGGGTGCGCTCGGCCTGCATGATCAGGTCCTTCACGCGGCCAAGCGTCGTATCCCTGCCGGCCGTGGTGACCTGAATATCCATCGCGCCGGTGATGTTGATCGTTCCGCCGAACACTTCATCATTCAGATTCTTGTCAACGGGAAGCGACTCGCCGGTGATGTTGGCCTGATTGACGGTGGAGACGCCGCGCACCACTTTGCCGTCGGCGGGGATGTTGTCGCCGGGACGAACGCGCACCACGTCGCCGGGCTTGAGCTGAGCCGCATCGACCTCCATCTCGTCATCCCTGGTGACGAGCTGCGCCCGGGTCGGCGTGATGCGGATGAGTGATTCAATGCTGGCTTGCGCCCCCAGTGCGGTGCGCGATTCGATCAGCACGGAGATGATCATGAGGAAGGCGATCAGCGCCGCCTCCTGATAATCATTGAAGAACGAATCCGACTGCCCGACCGCCCCTTTCGCAAAGGCGGCCATCACGGCAAGGGCGACCAGTTCATTCATGTGGGCATGACCGTTGGCCAGATCCTTCAGCGCGACCCAGACCAGCGGCGCCCCCAGCAGCACAGCCGAGATCATGGCGAGAAAGGTGGCATGGAAGTCGTCGGCGAAAACCAGCCGCGCCAGAATGGAACAGACCAGCAGCACGCCGCCCAGCAGCGTGGCGATGATCTGAATGCTCAGGCGACCGGTCTCGCTCTCGAGTTGCAGGTCGTGCTTCACATGATCGTGGGCCATACACACATTCCTCAAACGAAGCCCCGGCGAATCCAAAGAGCGTGAGAGAATCACGACGTTTCCCATACGACCGATCCGAACCGACGGTTCACCCGCAAGGGCTCAGCACTATCCTCGCCCGCAACGGTTTTGGCAAGCGGTGACGCCCTTCTCTTTGCGATACAATCAACAGGGGATACTGAATAACCTCACGTCCAAGCCGCTTGCGGCTTCGCGATCCTTGGTTCACGGTACATCGGGGGTTATTCAGAAGTCCCAACAGGCTCGTCTCATGGCTCCGAACTGGTGAGGGAAGTTGACGTGGCTGAAGCCAAACCCATCCCCAAACCCACCCAACCGCCCCCCCGGATTCCCCCGGCCCCTCCGGCTCCCCCGGCCCCCCCGGTTCCCCCGGTTCCCACCACCACCGGCGACCTCGCCAGAATCATCCAGGAACTGCAAAAGCGACTGGCCGGCGTGGAAAAACGCCAGATGACAGGCATCCGCAAACGAAAAAGCGATGCCTCGCCCGATGCCGCCCAACCCCCCGCCGCCGCTCCCGCCAAGGCTTCCGCATCAGCCGCGCTCGAAGTCCGCCTTCAGGATTTTCGAGACCTTGAACAAGCCCTCCACCTCGAAGAACTGGCGCTGCACACCCGGGCCAAGGCGGCGGCGCAGGAGGAATTGCTGCTCCAACACGAAAGCCGGACGCTTCAGTTGAAAATGAAATCCTTCCGCGCCGCCACCTTGCGGTTGCGCGAACAGGAATCGCAACTCGAACAAGGCCTGGCAACCCTCAACCACGAACGGCGGAAGCTCGAAGAGGTCCGCCACGAACTCGATGCCGCCAGACAACAACTCGAAGCCGATCGCGCAGCGATGAACGAACAATCGGTACATGAGCCGAAAGAGCCGGAGGAGCCGGAGGGTGGCTGGGGCTGGAGGCTTTGCGCAAGCCCCGGCCCGGTGGCAACATTCCGCATGGTTCGCACCATCAGCCTCGCAGCCCTCGCCCTGGCAGCAATCGTCAGCCTCTGCATCGCCCTCGCCTGGCTCACCATCGATCCGATCTATCGCGCCGACGCCACCGTCAAGGGACTTTCCATCGATCCAACAGCCTCCAATGCCGATCATGCAACCTGGCTTACCGATGCCACACTCCAGCGGAGCATGACCACGCTCCAGCAGCGCGGCCTGCGACCGTTTTCCTCCGTGGAAACCATGCGGCAGGCGATCCGCGAGCATCTCACGCTTTCGTCAAATGAAGAGGGTTCGACCGAATTCGCCTACGAATCGCGCCACCGCGATCAGGCGGTGCTCACCCTCGACGCCCTGGTGCGTTCACTCGTTCAACCGGATGGCGCTGCGCCGCCGCGCACCGGGGGCACCGGGGGCACCGGGGGCCTCACGATCACCCGCGCCGCCGCCGCCGCCCTCGACCCCGTTCACGATGGCCGGCCTCGTGCAGCGATGGCTTATCTGCTGCTGGCGACCTGCATCATCGCCGCCATCGTGACGCTGCGACGAAAAATGCGCCAGTCCTGAAACGCGAGCCGCGACGTAACACGTCGCGGAGATGAACGGCAAGATGGCGTGTCCATCATGCGGAGGATCATGGGACGCGAAAACGACCGGAACATGTTCGAGGCTGTACGCAACAGGTGCGTTTCGCCGGGTGGCTGGGGCTGAAGTTCTGCGTCGGGTGGCTGAGGCTGAGTCCGCGAAGCCCCGGACGGAGTTTGAGAAGTTTGGGGTGGCTGGGGCTGAGGCTCTGCGAAGCCCCGGTCAAGGGACCACCAGCCATCAGTTGCTTCACCTTGCTTCGTGCGCCTGGGCCGGGGCTTCGCGGACTCAGCCCCAGCCACCCGCCTGCTCCCATCCCGTTTCCTGTTTTCCTGCTTTCCTGATGTCATGGTTTTCTTCACCCGCCTGCTCCCA
>CAZYPK010000116.1:0-17480 GCA_964649195.1 uncultured Phycisphaeraceae bacterium | reverse complement strand
AAAGCGGGGCCGTCGCAAACGAATCGGCTCGGCGGGAGCCTCGCCCTCCCATATGAGCCTCGCCCTTCCATATGTTTTTACCCTGGGCTGAGTCCGCGAAGCCCCAGCCACCCGGACATTTCAAACTGAGCCACTACCCATCACGGGAAAAACGAAAAAAACAGTTGACTTGCCCGCGATCCGCCTGTACCTTGATATGAATGCTTATTGAATTGAATTGAGTGCGACTTGAAATAAACCGCGGTGCAATGCCGTTGGTTGATGGGAAACGGGTGTCGAGTGAACACCCCCGCTCCCCGGATGTCCCCGGATGTCCCCGGATGTCCCCGAATTACCCCCGGTCATCCGATCACCCCTTTGAAGGAGAATCAGAAAATGAGTCGATCGCCCATGCTTAAACGTGTTTCCCTCGGTGCCGGCGCGCTGGCGCTGGGATTGGGTGCCACAGCGGCGCAGGCGGTGCCGCTGACGGTGGTGAATCATTCGTTTGAATTGCCGCCGGGACCGGTGATCACGGCATCTGCGCCGGGGCTTTCCACTATTCCGGCGGAATACGGACCAGGTATCCTCACTCAGTTAGACTTCTTAGGTTTCCCCACCCTTCCCGTCGCCCAGCAGATGTTCGGCTGGACGCCGGATGGAACCCCGGTGGAATTTGTCATCGGTTTTGACGAGCAGACTCAGACCCCGATCACGCTCGACATCATCCCTGTCATCATCTTCCACAACGAAGCCTTCAATCCCAGCATCGACCCGACCGATCCCGTTCTTCCGTTCCTCTACATCACCAACGCCGATGGCACCAACGTCGCCTCGTTGCAGGCCACCGATGATGTTTATCTGTACCAGATCCTGACCGACACCTACGAGGTCGGCAAGAGCTACGAATTCACGGCGGCGCTGGGCAAGAGCGTCAGCGCGGCGCCGGTGCTCGGCTCCATGATCTCCCTTGAGTTCTTCTACCTCGACGATGATTCCAATCCGGTCATCATCGGAATGTCGCTGGTGGACGAAGCCGACCTGGACCCCTTCGGAACTTTACTGATTGATTTTTCGGTGCTCCTGCCGGAGGTCCAGGCGGACGACGACTGGGCCGGCAAGCAGATCGGCATCCGCTTCGGCGGCGTCCCCACGCCGATCGGTGAACTGGGAACCGGCGGCTTCATCAACTTCGACAACGCCCGCGTCGAAGCCTTCGGCGGCAGCCTTGACAACGCGATTCCCGAACCGGCGACCCTCGTCTGCCTGACCTTGGCAACGTCACTGGGGCTGATGCGCCGGCGTCGCCCTGCCTGAGCCTCCGATCGGGTATCCTTTGAACATGAGCATTCACCGACCAGGGCGCCGGAGGAAAGGAACGGACAGGCGCGGGCGCGCCCCCTTCGCCTTCACCCTGGTCGAGGTGCTCGTCGTCGTCGCCCTCATCGCCATGATCATCGCCATCGTTCTGCCGATGGTCGCCAAGGCGAGATCGCAAGTGCAACTGGCCGTCTGTCTCACCCGGCAGGGCCAGTTGGCTTCCGCGATTCATGCCTATGCCATCGACAATGATCGCCGCATTCCCTACGGCCCGGTCGCCGGCGCGGGAACCCTGAACAACTTCTATCCCATCACCGGTTCCGTGACCCCTTTGCTTTCGCGGAACGATGGTGATGCCGTCGGCCTGGGGCTGCTCTTCGGCAATCACCTGTCGAAGAATCCCGAAGCCGCTTTCTGTTCCGCCCCTGATCAGCCTTTCAGCGCCGCCGTCCAGATCGCCCTGGTCGGCAAAGGACAATCGCAAGGCAGCTTCATCTATCGCCACGGCTCCTCTTACTATTTCGAACCCGTGACGCACAAGCGATTGCAGATCGACAAGCTCGGCCTCAACCGCCTGGGCAGCCCGATCCGCGCCCTGGCCATCGACTCCAACATCATCGCCCCCTCCGGCATGAGCATGTTCGGCATCGCCTCGCGCACCCATCATCAACTGCAATACGCCAACGTCCTTTACGCCGACGGGCACTGCAAGACGCTGGGCAACGCCTCCGGCATGGCGAGCGTCGATCTCTCGACCATGCTCTATCCTCAACAGGCCCTTGTAAAAATGCTCGCCGTGCTCGAATGGGCCGATACGGAGTGAAACCCTGCGCGCCCGTCAAGTGCAAGCCTGCGTTCGCCAAGGCGGACGGCTAAATGCGCCGACCTTGCCGTGCTTTTTCCATGAAACGCTATCTCCTCACCTGGCGACGGTTCTGGTCCGCTTCCATCTCGGCGGAGATGGAATACCGCATGAACTTTCTGCTGGCGGCGCTCAACAGCCTGGGCGGACTCGCGGGCGGACTGTTCGGGCTGGACCTCTTCTATCGCCACGGAGCGACGCTGGGCAACTGGACCTGGGAGGAAGCGCTCACCGTGTTCGGCCTGTTCATTTTCCTCAACGGCATCACCACTTCGTTTCTCACGCCCAACCTCACCCGCATCGTCGAGTACGTCCATCGCGGCACGCTCGACTTCGTGCTGCTCAAGCCGATCGACAGCCAGTTCTGGCTCTCGCTGCGCAATGCCACGCCCTGGGGGCTGCCTGACATGATCTTCGGCGTGGCGATCCTGATCATCGCGGCGGTTCGGCGCGATTCCCCCGCGATCGACATCGTGCTGGGCCTGTTTCCCCTGGCCCTGGCCGTGGTCGTGCTTTACAGCCTCTGGTTCATCGTCGGCTGCCTTTCGATCTGGTATGTGAAGGTCTGGAACGCGACCGAGGTGCTGCGCACCTTTCTCGATGCGGGACGCTACCCCATCGCCGCGTTCCCCGCGGCGGTGCGGTTCTTCTTCACCTTCATCGTGCCCGTGGCCTTCATGACCACCATTCCCGCGCAGGTCATGCTCGGACAGTCGGACCTCCGCTGGCTGGCGGCGGAGGCGGCGGTGGCCATCGGGCTGTTCACCTTTACACGCTACTTCTGGCGTTTCGCGCTGCGCTTTTACACCAGCGCCTCCAGTTGAACCATCGCCATCAAGTCGCATCACCGAAGCAGCCTGCCCAGTTCCGTCTCGAAACGGGAAAGGCCCGGACCCCAGATGTTGCGATAGCTGGCGGGCATCGTGCAGCGGAGCTTGATGGTCCGCCCCCGCCTGCGGAACAGGTACAGCCGCGACTCGACGGTGTCGCCATCGAGCTCGAACTCGAACGATCCGGCCAGCATCTGCGGTCCGTCGGCATCCTCGCCGAGTCTTGCGATGGTCTGCGCGACCCTGGGCGGATCGACGGATTCGGAGGCGCGCAGTTCCTCGGCCACGCGCAGGGACTCCTCGAATTCCTCCCGCAATGCCGGTGAATCGATGCCGTCCGTCGCTGCGGCGTCGTTGTCGTGATCGTCATATTCGCCGTCGTAAACATAGACCGTCACGATCAGGTGGCCCTGGCCGTAGTAGGCATAACTTCGGCCCAGCGCCGCTTCGCCGAAATCGACCATGCCGCCCAGACAGGCGGCGCCCACGACCAGCGGCATGGCGAAACCCGCGACGGGATCGGGCAGCAGTTGCTCGACGAAAGCATCCGCATCGGTCATGTCGGCGCGCGACAGAAAAATGAAGCTGCGATCGCGGAACATGAGTTGATAGTGAAAAGCGCCGATGGCGCCTGCGGCGGGATCGCGGCCATGCCGGGCGGACTGCGCCAGCGAAACGCGCAGCTCGGCAAGATCGCGTGCGGAATGCTCCACCATCAAACGGGTCCAGAATCGCCTGCCTCGGACGATGAGGCCATCCGTCTCGACCCACTCGTACATTTTCAACGCGGGGTAGAGAAAGACGATGGCCGCGAGAAAACAGAACACCGCCAGAGACCAGGTGAGGATGCCGCCTGAAAAAAACCAGAGGATCAACCCGCCCAGGGCCGCCGGGGCCAGCACCAGCGAAAGACTGATCGCCACAAATCTGCCCAGGTTTCGGCGGCGGCATCGGATCATTTCATTCATGCAGACCTCGGCAGGATGGGAATCGCCCAAGGCATTGCATCGTTCAGGGAGGGGAAAGTCAACAGCATCGGGGGAGCGGGAGGAGCGGGAGGAGCCGAGAGAGCCGAGAGAGCCGGGGGAGCCGGGGGAGCCGGGGCTTCGCAGAGCCTCAGCCCCAGCCACCCTTCGTGCCTTCGTGCCTCCGTGCCTCCGTGCCTCCATGCCTCCGTGCCTTCGCCTCGACGCCACTTCAAAATGTTAAGCTATGCCCATGTCCGAACTCCTCATCAAAAATGGTCGCGTGATCGATGTCGCCAACAACATCGATCAGATCACGGATGTGCTGCTGGCCGATGGAAAAGTGCGGCGCGTGGGAACAATCTCCAAGGCGGAAGCGGCCGGTGAACAGACCGTGATCGATGCCTCGGGCTGCATCGTTTCGCCGGGGCTGCTGGACATTCACGTTCACTTCCGCGAACCGGGGCAGGAGGAAAAGGAGACCATCGCCACCGGCGCGGCCTCGGCGGTCTTCGGCGGGTTCACCACCGTCTGCTGCATGCCCAACACCCGCCCCGCCCTGGATGATGATGGCCGCGTGGAGTTCATCTTCCATCAGTCCCGGCGGGCGAATCTGGCCAATGTCTATCCCGTCGGAGCGATCACCAAGGGGCGCGAAGGCAAGGAGCTGGCGGAGATCGGCCTGATGTCCAAGGCCGGCGCGGTGGGCTTCACCGACGACGGCGTGGCGGTGGGCAGCGCGGCGGTGATGAACAAGGCGATGCAGTACATCGCCATGACCGGCAAGGTGCTCATGCAGCACTGCGAGGATCACGAGCTGGGCGGCGGCGTGATGAATGCCGGCGCCCTGGCCACGAAGCTGGGTCTGGCCGGCTGGCCCCGCGTCGCGGAAGAGCTGATCATTCAGCGCGACATCCTGCTGAACATGAGCCAGAACATCGGCGTGCGCTACCACGTGCAGCACATCAGCAGCGGAGGGAGCGTGGAACTCATCCGCCAGGCCCGCAAAAACCTGTTCGGCCAGACGTACATCACCGCCGAGGCCGCGCCGCACCACCTGCTGCTCACCGAAGAGAGCTGCTCCACGTATGACACCAACTTCAAGATGAACCCGCCGCTGCGCGCCAGGCGCGATGTGGAGGCGATCATCGAAGGGGTGCGCGACGGCACCATCACCGTGCTGGCCACCGATCATGCGCCGCACACCCTGGAGGAAAAGGAACTGGAATTCGCCGCGGCGCCGTTCGGCATCATCGGCCTCGACTGCGCGCTGCCCCTGTATGCCCGGGCCCTGATCGAAAGCGAGGCGATCGACTGGCCTCACATGCTGGCGATGATGACCATCAACTCCGCCAGACTGGTCGGACTCGAATCCGCCAAGGGGCATCTGGGCGTCGGAGCGGATGCGGATGTGACCATCATCGATCCGAATCATTCGTGGACGATCGATGCGAACGAGTTCAGAAGCAGGAGCCGCAACTGTCCGTTTCACGGCTGGCAAGTGAAAGGCCGGGCGATCACCACGATCGTGGGAGGCCAGGTGAAGCTCAATCTGGATGCGGGACGCATGAAGGGCGCCCGGGTTCAGCCGATGCTGGCCGTATGATGCGGTCTTGTGCGTGCCGCGCGTTGAACTTGCCCGGAGAGCCTTCCGATACGTATCATTGATGTGAAGTGATACGTATAGGAGTCCGCCCATGCCCAAACTGACCCTCAGCGCCGACAGCGACGTGATCGAGAAGGCCAAACGGATCGCCGAGGCGCGCGGGACCAGTGTCTCCGCGATGTTCAGCGAGTTCGTTGACACCATGACCGCACCGCGCCGGCCAAGGCGCAAGACGGCCCCGATCACGCGGAGGTTGCGCGGCCTCGCCAAGGTCTCCGCGAAGATCAGCGACCGCAACCTCTATGAACGAGCCATTCTCGCCAGGGAACGCCGATGACCGACCGCTTGTTCTTCGACACGAACGTGCTGCTCGGGACGTTATAGACGGTTGCCCGCCTGTTGCCGCGTTCCTTTTGCGACTCTTTGCGGCCATCCCATACTCCGTTCGCCAAGGCGAACGGCTAAATGCGCCAATGCACGGTCGCCATCCCCACATTGCAAAACCGCGCTAAACCCTTCAGCCCCTGCTGCCGATGAGTTCGTCATAGGCATGACCGGCCTGCCGCACCTGAGCGGCAGGTTGAGCGATTCACGATGCGGTTTGGAGGGGGCTTGGCTTCACTCACCGGACAACTCGCTGATCGACGCCGACGACGCAAGGTCGCCCGTTGGCTTGCCCGCGCCGAGGCGCCGCCGGCAACGATCGCACGGCAAGGCATCGAAGGCCGGGCCGCTGATGAAACAGCCGGGCAAAAGCTCCGCCGTCTTGCGCACTGGTCGGTCAGCGGAAGGCGGGATGCGGCGGTCCTCGAACTCCACGACTGGCGGCGCGACGACACCTGCCCCGGCGACGCCATCGCCCTGCTCGCCGGTCTTCTGCTCCTTTTGAACCGGAAGCAGGAAGCGTCCGCATTGCTTGCCTCCCCCGCGTCCGCCCGGCGAAACGGCGACCCCGTCCCGCTGAGCCTTCGCATTGCCATCGAAGCGGCCGGGCAGCCTCGCGGAAGATCGCGGCTGGTCGAGCAGCTCCACCGCGAACATGGCCATGACCCGGCGGCGATGCGCTGGCTTTCCACGCTCATGGGTTCCTCCATCAAGGCGCTCCCCGCCGTCTCCGAAGCCACCATCAACCAACTGGCCGGCGAACTGCTCGAACAGATCGACGTGATCCCCAGCCTGGTCGCCGCCCAACGGCTGGCCCCCGATGCGCAGACCATCTCGATGCTCCGCGGCGCGATGCACCAGATGCTCCGCGATGTGGAGGATCAGCCCGGCACGCTGATTCTCTGCCAGGCGATGGCGGATCTGGCCATGCTTGCCGCCGATCCTGACGATGCCCGCCGCTGGGCTCATCGCGGGCTGCGCATCGATCCTTATGCCGCGCCGCTGGCGATCATTCTCAGCCGTTTGCAGGATGATCCTGCCGTGGGTCCGCCCGCCTCGACGGTGCTCAAGGGCGCGGTCAACGCCCATCCGAAATACCCCGACCTCCGCGCCGCCCTGATTCGCCGCGAGGCCGGCGAAGGCCGCATCGATGTGGCCCGGCGGCGGCTGCACCAATGGCTTCAACGCGAACCGAATCAGGCGATGGCGCTTCGCCTTCAGCACGAACTGGCCGCCTGAAAAACAGCCCGCGCACGACCGGCGATCCGGTTGCTCCGATCTTCCAGAGTCCGACCATGAAACTTCATAGCCAGGCCAAAGCCGTTGAATCACTCGATCGCGCCCGCGAGGCGATGCGCATCGATCGCCCCGCCCAGGCTCTTGGCCATGCGATGGAAGCGCGGAGGCTTGATCCCGATCAGGTCGCCACTGTGCTGCTCACCGCCCGCATCGAACTGTCGCTGCAACGCCCCGCTGATGCCATGATCACGCTCGATGCCGCCCATCATCTGAATGCCGCGGCTGATCATTCCTTCGAAATCCGCCTGCTGCGTGCGCAAGCGCTCTCCGCACTCGATCGCCACGGCGAAGCGCTCGCCATTCTCGATGAGCTGATCGAAACCCATCCCGATGATGTCCACCTGCACCGGCTGGCCGCCGCCGCAGGTGAAAGCCTCGGCCAGGCGGAACGGACCATCGCCGGCCTTCGGCGAATCATCGCCATCGATCCGACGGACACCGTCGCCGCCCGGACGCTGGCGCATCTGCTGGCCACCGGTGATCCGCAGGCGGGCATCGAACTGATCGAACCTGAACAAGGCGATGATCCAGGCGCGATGCGATGGCAGACCGCGCAATGGATGAAACAGGCCGGCCGGCAGCGCGATGCGGAGGAAGCGTATCGTGATCTGCTCGCATCGCGTCCCGAGGATGGAGCGTTGTGGCTCGAAGCAGCCGGTCATGCCGAGCGGCTCGGCGCCGTCGATGTCGCCATCGAGCGGTATCGCCGGGCGCTGATGCTCAAACAGGTGGATCACTGTGTCGCGCTGGCCGGCCTCGCCCGCGCCTTCATGCACGCAGGCCGGTTTGCGGCGGCGGTCCGGACCTGGTGGCGACTGACGCGAAGGGATCAGGATCATTCCGAAGCATGGGCCGGCCTGATCGTCAGCGCCTTGTGCCGCGAACGGGCCCGCCTCGTGGAACTGGCGCAGCGAAGGTTTGAGCGCCTTGCCGATGAGGATGAGCGCGTCTTCCTTCTGGCCGAAGCCTGGATGGAAGCCGGCGCCGGCGAAGTGATTCATCGCGTGACGCAGCCTGCCGCGGCGACGACCGCGACCGCTTCACCGCTGACGTGGATACTCCAGCAAAGCGTCGAAACGCTTTCAACCCAGATCGTTCGCAAACCGGGCTGGGCCGACACGCTGTACCACACCGCCGTCTGCGAAGCGGCGCTGGGCGATCCCGATTCCGCCTGCGAACATGTGCAGGCCGCGCTGGACATCAACCCCAACTACAAAGCCGCCACCACGCTCGCCGCCAGGCTGCCCAAGGCGGCGTGAAAAAGCGAAGCTATCAGCCGTCAGCCATCAGCTTGAGACCTTCGACAAGCGCAAGGCTGATGAGTGACGTTTGAAATCTGAAATCTGAAATTTGAGATTTGAAATCTGCAATCTGAAAAGCTGATGGCTGATAGCTGGCCGCTGATAGCTTCTTGCCTCAGTTCCGGTTCGCATCGCCGAAGCAGTAAAGCTTGTTGTGCACCTTGATGAACAGGCTGCCTTGCGATGCGACCACCGAAGGCCGGTTGTCCGTGATCCCCGGCACGCTCAGGTCGGTTGAGTGAAGCACCTCGCCGGTGGCCGCATCGACCACATCGGCTTCGCCTCGGTGGTTGATCGTGTAAATCTTTCCATCCGCACCCGTGGGTGAAGCCTCGTACTTGGCGCGACCGGGCAATTTCTCAATCTCCCAAACCACCTTGCCGTCGGCAGGCTCAATGCAGACCAGCGCCCGGCGATCACTGTTGAGCACGTAGAACTTGCCCATGTAAAACAGCGGCGTCGAGACATCGCTGCTGACATTGCGGTTCTCGCTCTTCCATGCCAGCCCGTTCGCGGAGATGTCACCATTGCCGCCCAGCTTGATGGCATAAACCGGATCACCCTTGGGCGCGCAGGCTAGGGCGACGCCCGCGCCGGCAACGGGTGAAGGCACCAGGCGCCAGTGGCCGATCTTGTTGGGGTTCCAGGTCGCCCAGCGCCACAGTTCCTTGCCGGTCTTGGGATCGTGGCCGGTGATGCAGTCGCCGCCGGTCACCAGCAGTTCCTCGCGGCCGTCGTGGGTGAAGGGAACGATGGTGGTGAAGGCTTCGAGTGATTCCGCGACGGCTGCCGAAGGGCGATCGACCTTCCAGACATTTTCGCCGGTTGCCGGGTTGAAGGCGAGCAGGAACGAATCCTTGCCCGGCTTGTACTTGCCTTGACGGTAAGGCCTGGTGTTCTGAAGGATCGGCAGATAAGCCGTGCCTTTGTGAAGCAGCGGGCTGCTGCTGAAGGTCCACATGAAGGAGAAGTCGCCATACTCCTCGCAGACCTGCCGCTGCCAGAGTTTTTTGCCTTCCACGGTAAAGCCTGCCAGATCGCCCGACCCATAGAAGAAGATGACATGCTTGCCATCGGTCACCGGCGAAGGGCCTGCCTTGTTCGATCGGTTGTCCGAAGGCTTGGCGTCGGCGATGACGTGCCGCCAAAGCTCCTTGCCTGTCGCCCGGTCATAGGCCAGGGCAAGCATCTGATGCTCAGGCGTGGCCACGCTCACAAACACGCGATCGCCCCAGACCACCGGCGTCGCAGGGCCGAAGCCGGGCAGGTCGATCGCCCATTTCACGTTCTCCTCCTTCGAGAACCTGGTCGGCAACTTCGTTTCCGTCGTCGAGCCGTCATGATTCGGACCGCGCCAGTTGCCCCAGTTTTCCGCATGGGAAACCGCAGCCGTCAATGCCAGCACGCCGGCGGTGAAAAGAGAGAGAACCGTTCGTCGCATGGGAATGTCTCCTGAAAAGCAATGGAAAAATCCGACTGACTCAACCTGACTGAAACGGCCGCCAAAGGCGCAACATGCTCCAAACATGGCCTGTGCCTGCGGTCACCCGCGCGGAGCGGTCAAACGGAAAAAACGACTGCAATGATTGTAACGCCTGGCATGGGAGATTGACCGATCCGTTTGACTGGTAACTTTATGCTTCGGTGGTACTACAATACCAGCAATGACGGACGAACCTTCCGCAAAGAATGCCACCACCTTCCGCATCGCCCTGCTGGCGATGCTGCTGTCCATCTGGCTGATCGGACGGGCCGGCCAGCGGCAGGACGCCGAGCAGACGCCCGATGACGTGGCGACGCTGGAAAAGCCTGAGCGCCGCGATCCGGTGACGACGCCGGTCGCGCCGCCGGTCGAGGTGGATGCGAACACCCCCGGGCGCGTGGAGGGGATTGTGAAGTTTGTGGGGAAGAAGTGGGAGACCGTACCGCTGGTCATCGCCAACGACCCCTACTGTGCGAACCTTTATGCGGGCCGGGAATCGTTGCTCCAGGAAAGATCGGTCCTCGGTGAAAACGACACGGTGCAGAATGTGCTGATCCATGTCACCGCGGGGTTGCCCGAACGGGAATGGCAGGCGCCCGGTGAGACCGCCGTTATCCGACTGCACGAGTGCCGCATCCAACCGCACGTCACCGCCATGCAATTCGGCCAGTTGGTCGAGGTTCACAACCTGGACCCGATACTGCACGTTCCCAGCATCATCCCCTCAGCGAGCGCGGGTGTGGAGGCCAGCCTCGGCGCCCAGAGCCTTCCGATGGTCTGGATGCCTCAGAAGTCGGAGATCGGCGTTTACTTCAAGAGCAACACGAAGGCGTGGATGAACGGCTACATCCACATTATCGATCATCCCTTCTTCGATGTCACCGGCCCGCAAGGCACCTACGAAATCAACGACCTTCCGCCGGGCGAATATGAACTTTCACTCTGGCACGAGCTCAAGGTCTTCCGCGACAACGTCAAGCCGGTGAAGGTGAAAATCGAGCCGGGGAAGACGACGAAGATCGATTTCACGATCGAGCAGAAATCGAAAACGATCGAATGACGAAGAGAAAACCCACCCACAGGAGTGGGTGGGCTTTGAACACCAGCCGCTTGCGGCTTCGCTCTGATTCCTGTTTCCTGTCTCCTGTCCCGTCCTCTGTTTCCTTTTCGCTATCATCCCGCGATGGCTGCTGCGCATGTTCCACTCCCCCCTGCCGCCCTCATCGTCGGCTGCGGCTTCATCGGTCGCGTGCTGGCGGCCCGCCTGTTGGAGCGGGGCGTCACCGTCTTCGGCATCGTGCGCAGCGAAGCGGGCGGCGCCGCGACAGCGCGAATCGGCGTGCAGCCGCTGATCGCACCGATCACCCAGCGTTTGGCGCTGCTGGCCGCCATCAAGCCGGTCCTCGCCCACGATTCGCTCGATCTCTATCATCTCGTTCCGCCAGGCAGGCCCGCCACCACCGCCGATGACATCACGCCCGATCAGGTCGTGCTCGAAGGCGCCCGCAACATCCTCGCCGCCATCGCCAACGCCAACGTCCGGCGAATCGTCGTCGCCTCCTCCACCGCCGTCTATGGCCAGACCGCCGGCGAGCATGTCGATGCGGACACCCCCGCGCACGCCGGCGATGAGCGCAGCCAATTGCTCATCGATGGTGAAAACCTCTGGCTCGATCGCGCCGCCAACGCTCACATCGTGCGCTTTGCCGGCCTCTATGGCCCCGGCCGCATCATCGGCCTTCAGGCGGTGCGCGGCGGCGCGCCGCTCGTCGGCGATCCGCAGGCCTGGCTCAACCTGATTCACGCCGACGATGCCGCCGACCTGCTGCTGGCGATGATGACGGCACAACAACCAGGCCGCGTCGAGCTGGGCAGCGATGGCTCACCGGTGCGGCGCATCGAGTATTACACGACGCTGGCCAAAAGCATCGGCGTCCAGCCGCCGCGCGTCGTCGAACCCGGCGATGCCGCCGGCACGCCGGGCATCACCGCCGATCGCCTTCGCCGGGCCTCCTCCAAACAATGCGACAACGTCATCACCTGCGAGCGCACCGGCTGGCTGCCACGCTACCCACACTTCCGCGACGGCCTGATCGCCTCGTTCAAGGCCATGCGAAAGTAGAATGAAACTGCTCCGTGGAAAACCTGCTGTTTTTCCAAGCCCGATGGCGAGGCTCTGCGAGCCGTCGGGGTATGGACCGCCATTTACCGGAGAATACCCCGACGGCTCGCAAAGCCTCGCCATCGGGCTTGGATCGAATGGTGATGTTTTCCACGGAGCAAAATAAAACCCAATTACCAACCGACCACACCGCCCCCTTCCTGCCTCCACTCCTTCGTGCCTCCGTGCCACCGTGCCTTCGTGCCTTCCTCCCTTCCCCCCGGACCCCCACCCGTGACCGATGCGAACTCTCCATCCGCCGATCCCGCCCGGCAGGCCGCCTACTTTCAGCAGCGGCTCGACGAGCTCACCGGGCAGGCCATCCGTTCCGATGCCGTCATCTCCCGCAGCACCCGCGAACTGCGCCAGCGACGCCAGGGGCTGACGCTGCTCTCCGAACTTCAGCGATCGATCACCACCGACCTGCCGCCCGGCGAAATCTTTTCGCGCACCATCGTCGGCGTGCAGAAGATGCTCAAGATGGATCGCACCATCGTGCTGGAACTCGATCCCGTGTCGCAGGCCTTTCGCCCGGTCGCTTCCGTCGGCTTCGATGAGGCTGCCGCGATGAAGCTGCGCGATGCGAGCATCCGCTTCTCCGATGCGATGCTTCAGAGCGACGGCGCCATGCTCGCCACCAAGGCCGCCGCGCAGACGGCGCTGATGGAGCAGCTTCGCCAGTCGCTGGATGTGCCCTTCTTCGTCTGCGTGCCCGTCGTCTATGGCGGCAAGGCGGTGGCGCAGCTCCTGAGCGGCCGCATGCGCGAGGCCAAGCCGTTTTTCCCGCCGCTCGATGACGGGGACATCTCCACGTTTCAATCGATCGCCGGTTTTCTCGCCTCCGCCCTGCACAACGCCAGCCTCTACGCCCGGCAGAAAAAGATGGCCGCCTCGTTCGGACGCTTCGTGCCCAGGCAGTTCCTCGAATTCCTCGGCCGCGACTCCATCGTCGATGTGCAGCTTGGCGATCAGACCCAGCGCGACATGACCATTCTCTTTTCCGACATCCGCTCCTTCACCACCATGTCGGAGAAGATGTCGCCCAAGGAAAACTTCGACTTCATCAACCGCTACATGACCTTCTGCGCCCCCGTCGTGCAGGAGAACGGCGGCTTCATCGACAAATACATCGGCGACGCCATCATGGCGCTTTTTCCCGATGAACCGGACCACGCCGTCCGCGCCGCCATCGGCCTGCTGCGCGGCGTTGAACGGTTCAACGAGGAATGGACCGCCGGCGGCGGCCCGCCCATCGCCATCGGCGCAGGACTCCATCACGGCTCGCTCATGCTCGGCACCGTCGGCTTCGCCCAGCGGATGGAATCCACCGTCATCTCCGATTCGGTCAACCTCGCCGCCCGCATGGAGGGCCTGACCAAAATGTACGGCGCAGGCGTCGTCATCAGCGGCTCGGTCCGCCAGTCGATGCGCGATCCCGACGCTTTTGCCATGCGGCGGGTCGATCGGGTGAAAGTCAAAGGCAAGGGCGAACCGGTCGATGTGTATGAAGTGTTCGACGCGGATGCACCGGCGCAAGCCGATGCCAAGCACCGCACGCGGCGCCGGTTCGATGAAGCGTTTGCCGCCTATTCCCAGGGGGATTTTGACGAAGCGGTGCGGGCCTTGAGCGAGGTGCTTCACATCAACGGACAGGACCGCGGGGCCGCGCTGCTGCTTCAGCGATGCGAAATGTTTTTGAAAGACGGAAAACCGGATGGGTGGAGCGGCGTGATTTCGCTGGATCGCAAGTGAAGGTTCACTTCTTCCACATCCCCCGTCGCTCGAACCGCGCCTGGCGTTCGAGCAGCTCGAACCGTTCGATGTG
Organism: uncultured Phycisphaeraceae bacterium; assembly: GCA_964649195.1. Lineage (GTDB taxonomy): Bacteria > Planctomycetota > Phycisphaerae > Phycisphaerales > Phycisphaeraceae > JTS-RE9. The sequence goes on along the minus strand of CAZYPK010000116.1, from coordinate 3,465 downwards.
CTGATGCGGGTATCGGCCTTCGTATCGCGCCAGGCCCTCCATCAGCAGCAGTTCATTGAGCATCGTGCCATCGGGCAGGATGATGTAAGCGAGCAATCGACCGTAGCGATCGCGATCCTGATGCGAATCCATCTTCAGGGTGATGCGCCGGCCTTCGCACAGTTGGCGCGTCCGGGCATGGGCTTCATCGGCGAAGGGCTGGGCCGCCGCGCCTTCGCGCGGCTTGGCGGTCTCGGGGGTGTCGATGCCCCAGAAGCGGATGCGCGTCGCGGGGAATTCGCCATCGGGCTGATCGACATCGAGCGTGTCACCATCGATGACGCGCACCACGCGAAACGTCCTGCCATCGTACTTCGCCCAGTCGGCGGTCTTCTGAATCAGCCAGCCTTGCCGATCGGCGAAGATGATCGCCGCGGCGATCAGCAGCGAGATGATGATCGACAACCTGCGACGACGCCCGCCGCGAAGCAGGAACCGCTCCAGGGGCAACCTCGATTTTGAAACTGCTTTTCGTCCGGTCTTACGCGCCATGTTCACGATGGTACATGCAACAAGAGCCGCGACTCAACGAGTCGCGGACGTAAGCGGCCTGAGAGAGGGTAAATCGCGCGGTGGTGAACGGTCGCGAAAACCGTGGGTGGAACGGGAGCCGCGGAACAGAGGCCGTCCATCAACCGCGCCGTATCACCCCCCGCAGGCCGTTCACGTCCGCGACTCGTTGAGTCGCGGCTGCCCCGTCCGAACGCGACGACCTGCCGATCACTTCATCGCCTGCTCTTTTTCGTCCTTCTTTTTGTCCGACTTGCCCTCGTCCGACGCGACGAACCCGACGCGCTTGGAAAGAGCCTCGACCGAGAGCGGATTGGCTGATTCCTCGGTGGGACGGAAGAAGGTGCGGCCCGCGAACTCGCCGATCTGCGGACGGGCGACGATCATCTCCAGTTCATTCCTGGTGATCGGCTTGAACAGGTCGATGCGATAGACCACCAGGCTCAACCGCTCCGGCAGCGCCGCCGCGCCGATGCGATCCGCCGCGGCAACACCCTCGAGCGAGCCGTCCTTGATCGCCTTCTCGGCGGTCTCAAACACGTGATCCACGAAGCCTTCGTTCTGGCCGATGGTGGGAATGGTGGGCACCTGAAGCCCCGTGCCGAACATGAAATCCATTTCCCGTTTTCGGAAGGTGGAGGTGATGACGCCGGCGTTCTGCACGCGGGCGATGTCCTCGATCTTCTCCGTCTTGGCGCGAGTGACCCACTCGGCGCCCTTGCTTTCCAGCAGGCGGAAGGCGGCGAGTTTGCGGGCGTCACGATCGACATCATCGCGGCGTTCCTCGAGCGTGGCCGGGCGGGCCTTCTGGGCGTCGATCAGGCGGAAGATGAACTCGCCGGTGAGGTCCGTCACGATCTGGCTGGGCACCTTCGCCTGAAGCCGCTCGATCATCAGCGCATTCTTCGAGTCCTTGTCGAGCAGTTCCCTGGCGCTGAAGACGTAATCGGAAACGCGCACGCTGGGCCGCCCCTGACGGGCGGGAATGACCGACTCGCCGAACTCGGGCAGCTTCAGCACCGCGGCCTGATCGAGCCATTCGCCGTCGAGACGGACCACCGTCGGCAGCAGGTTGAAACGCTTCTGAATGTCCGCCGCCGCATCGGCCATCGACATCGGCGTGAAGCCCTTCGACTCCGTGTTGAAGTACCCCTCGACCTGATCGAGGCGGCGAACATCGCGCATCAACTGGTCCTGCGCGGCAAGCATGATCTTGCGCACCAGTTCGCGGGCCTTGGCATCCTTCAAATCGCGGAGAATCTCCGTCCGCACTTCCTCATAAGGACGATAACGCGGCACCGCCGGTGCGATGATCGCGGGGTCGGGATCCGTCTCTTTCAACGGCGCAATGCTGGCAGGCAGATCGACCTTCGGAACGTCGGTCTTGGGTGCATCAACTTTGGGCGCATCAACCTTGGGTTCGTCAGCCTTGGGCGCATCAGCTTTGGGCGAGTCAGCCTTGGGTGCGGGGTCCTTCGCATCCTTGGCTGCATCCGCGGGCTTGGCGTCTTCATCGCCGCAGCCCTTGGGCGCATCCTCCGTTTTCGGAGCGGGCTTTTCTTCCGTTGGGGGAGCGGGTTTTTCTTCCGGCTTATCAGCGGGCTTCTCTTCCGTCTTCGGCGCAGGGGCGGGTGCAGGGTCTTCCTTCTTCGGTGCAGGCTCTTCCTTCTTCGGCTCCACTTTCTCAAACGGCGAAGCTGGCGGCACGAAATCCGGGGGCGTCGTCGGATCAGGCGTCACCACCGGCGGCGCAGCCGAGACGAGGTACCGGCTCTTGTTGCGTTCGTAATATCCGTAGATATCGACTTCCTCAACCTTCACGATGTCACGGGCACGATCGTAAGGGATTCGCAGATATTCCAGCTTCACACGATCAGGCAGCTTGTAGCCGTAGCCGTAGGGCTTGCCTTCACCGGGCAGGTTGTCCTTGTACTTCTCGTACAGTTCCTTGATCTCCGCTTCCGTCACCGGCTTGATGTCCGGCTGATACTGCGTGTAGGGAACCTCGATGGCCGTGATGCTCACCTCGGCACGCTGGTCATAGACAAACCGCTTGACCATCGCCTCGCTGACCGGAGCGGAGGGGAAGGACATCTGCCCTTCGATGATCTGCTTGACGCGGATGGCCGGGCTGATGTGCTCCACGCCGGCCACCAGGGCTTGGTACTGCTGGGAGATCAGCCAGTTTCGCACCGCCTCGAACAGCTCCTGCGAGGTCACGTTGAACCGGCGCATCACATCGTTGAGCTCGATGTTGTTCAGCCCCGCCACCACCAGCAGATCATTCACTTCCCTGATGCTGGCGGAAAGCCCCAGCTTCCTGGCATCGTGATGAATCAGAATCCACTGGAGCGGCTCGTACCGCGACTGCGTCACCGGCGAAAGCCCGTTGAGCAGCGACATCTCCGTCGAAGCCAGACGGATGTCATCGGTGGTGATCGTGCGGCCATCGACGATGCCGATATCCTCCAGATAAGACCCCCGCGAGCAGCGGTTGAGCACCGGCTCCAGAAGGAAGGAGATCATCAGCAGGCAGCCGCCGACGACGAGAATATGCTTGTTATACAGGCGAAAGAACTTTAACACGGCCGTATCTCCGGCTCAGGGCGTTGTTTCAACAAGGTCGGAACAGGGGCGCAGAGTATAGCGATTCCGTCAAGGACGTGTGGAACATATCCGGCCCCTCCCGGGGTAAAAGCATATGGCGGGAGAGCGGAAGCCTCCCGCCGGGAGAGCGAGGCTCCTTTGGGAGGGCGAGGCTCCCGCTGGGAGGGCGAGGCTCCTTTGGGAGGGCGAGGCTCCCGCCGAGCCGTTCGTTTGCGAAGCCCGTCCGCGGGCTGAAGCAAACGAAAATCGCGCAGCCGATGATCGTGCCTGATCGTTCGCCTGCCGCTCGAGTTTCGTTTGCTCAGGCCC
>CAZYPK010000115.1:0-17576 GCA_964649195.1 uncultured Phycisphaeraceae bacterium | reverse complement strand
AGGTGTCGCTGCTTTTAGGGGCGATGGACGCGGGCAGCCCCTGCGTGATCGTGAACCCGGCGGGGACGGTCAGGTTCGAGGTGGTCAGCGCTGCCGTGCCGAGGTTGCGCACGGTGAATGTTCGACTGATCGTCGCGCCGCCCTGGGTGATGGAGCCGAAGTTGGTGTGGTCGCCGGACGAGGGCGTTGTGTCGCCGTCGGTGATGACCGTGCCGTTGCCTTGGACTTCCACTTCGGGGAGGAGAACCGCGTTGACCGTGACGGTGGTCGTCGCTTCCGCCTGCAACGATTTGGTTTCCACATGCCCCACGCCGTCCGTGGCGATGGACGCAAAGGCATAGCTGCGGCCGTTCTGGCCGATGAAGAGTGCCGATGTCTCCGCGATGTTGTCGAGCCACAGCGTGAACGGCCCGCCGTCCTCGGATACGAAAATGTCATACGTCGCGACGCCCGCCCCTTCGATGCCGTCCGCATCATCCTGGCCGGACCATTCGACGAGGAAATCCAGGGAACCGGTCGTGGCGGGCAGGGGCAGCACGCCGCTGGCCGGGATATTGACGTCGATGGTGTTCAGGGCCTCCTTGTTCGGATCGGTGCCTTTGCTTGCGTCCTGCGGATTGACCTGGTTGGTGGCGATGATCGTCTGGCTGTCGAAGCTGATGAGGGCGACATTGCGGATTTCCGTGCCGGTGGTCAGGTCGTCCCTGGCGTCGATGGTGAAGGAGAAATAGCCCTTGCCGATGCCGGTACCGTCCTCGGGCGGGAGGAAGCCGGTGAGGACATCGGGCGGCAGGGAAGTCTGCGGATCGATGGACTGGAAGACGGCGCGGACCTGGCCGGTGAAGGCGTCGAACTCGAACTCGATCTCGACATCGAAATTCTCGTCGTTGTAGGTGAGCGGGACGGTGGTGAAGTAGTAATGCAGGCCGGCGGGGATGGTCAGGTGAATATCGCCGAAGCCGAAGTCGGTGAAGGAGAAGCTGTCCCAGTCGAGGTGCGGCGAGAGTTGATCAGTGACTTCGACGCGCTGAGCCGGCGCGGTGGCCGGGGTGGTCGGCGCCGGGATGCTGCCGGGGCCGAGGTTCTCGAAGTGGATGATGTAGGGGATGACGGAGCCGGGGAGGATGAACGCCTGTGGGCCGTAGCCGGCGGCACCGAACTTTTCGTTGGGATCGACGGACTGGGCGGTGCCGGTGGCGCCGGTGGTGCCTGATATGCTTGGAAGATCAAGTGTGATCGAAGACATCCAAGCACTGATGGCCGTTAAGTACTGATCACGTTGATCCCACAGCGACTCCGCAATGTCCAATCCTTGAAACAACAAATCCACCCAGTTGTCAGGCACCGAATACTGTCCTGGATCCGAACCGAACACAAAGCCAACTACGCCAATAACTGCACTATTGATTTTGTCAGCATGGATCAAATAGTTGACATGTAGTGTTCGAATTGCCTCTTCTATTGCTGTCGACATTCTGATGGAAGCCAGAGTCATAGCCTCAGATGCTGACACTGACGCTCTCAATATGGCGCTGTTTGTGGCGCTTGCTGCCATCTTCGCCGCCGAAGCGACGGTTCTACCCGCCGAGGCTACGCCTTTGCCAGCCGTCACGGTCGCTCTTATTACATGGGGTGCAGCAAAGCGAATGGCTTGCCCCCCGACGATCGCAATGATACGGCCGGCATGGATTGCACCGATCACGGCGGGAACCCACAATCCACTTGGATCAATCAATATGATGGGATTGTTTTGGACATGACGATACAGATTAGTATCGCCGCCGAGAAGCCCGGCGGGGTCCATTGCCAGAAACCGTCCCCACTCGGAGTCGTAGTATCTCGCTCGCATGAAGTGCGTAGCGTTGTTTTCCGTCATGACGCCGAACGCGCCGACGAACTGGAATGGATTGGCAATGCTTTCGGAAACATGTAATGATGCCCCGAACGGGTCATATACATATGAATTCAGATATGCACCGCCCGCGCCGGTGATGTCGCTCGTCGAACCGATGGCGTCGAAGTCATAGTAGAACCTGCTGTCCGCGCGGTTCATCGCTTCGAGGCCCAGACCGTGGAAGTAGGAGGCGGTGCGGTTGCCGGCGGCGTCGAACTCGCCGATGACGTCGCCCAGGCCGGTCATGTCGAGGAGGTACTCGGTGCGCACGCCGTCAACGGTCGTGGCGGTGCGGTTGCCGAAGGGATCGTATTCGTATTGCCATGTGCCATCCGGCGTGACGACTTCGACGAGCTGGTTGCGGACGTTGTAGGCGAAGGAGCGGGTGCCATCGTGGCCGACTTCGAGCACGAGGTTGCCGTCGAGGTCGTATTGGTAGGTGGCATCACCGGCGGACAGGTACTGATTGAGGTTGTTGACCGTGTAGTCGGTGGTGACGCCGTTGAGCTCGGTGCGCGTGCGGTTGCCCAGAGCGTCGTAGAAATAGCGCAGGTCCTGATCGTCGATGTCGGGGTTGACGGAATCGAAGACGGCCCGCGTCAACTGGCCGGTGGCGTCGTAGGTGTAGATCCATGCGCCGTCGAGCGTGGTCATGCCGGTGCGCCGGCCGAGCGTGTCGTAGGCGTAGTCGAACCGGGAGTTGATCGAATCATCCGGCGCGCGGTGAACGATGGAGGCGATGCGGCCCAGTCCGTCGTAGGCGTGCGTCGTGTAGGTGGCGTTGCCCTTGTCCTCGCGGACCATCCGGCCTGCGAGGTCGTAACTGTAGGCAACGATGATCGCATCCTCGGCATCGGTCAGGCTGCCCAATCGGCCCGCGGAATCGTAGTGATATCCCACGGCATAGCCGGTGTTGTCCTCCATGCGGATGCGCCGGCCGGCGGCGTCGTATTCATACGTCAGCCATCGACCGTCGGGATACACGACGCGCATCAACCGATCAGCGGCGTCATACTCGAACGTCGTCACGCCCCGGTCGTCGGTCGCGGTGATCAGGCGGTTGCGCGAATCGTATGCATAGATGTTGGTCGAGCCGCCCGGGAACGTTTCCTGCGTGAGCTGGCCCAGCGCGTTGTAGGCGAACTGGATGGCCTGGCCGCGGCGGTTGATGAGCGAGGTCGGGTTGCCCAGGGCGTCGTAGGCGGCCTGCTCGACGCTGCCGTCGGCGTAGGTCGTGGCGGTGAGGTTGCCATCGGCGTCGTAGGCGTATCGCGTCTGGTTGCCCAGGGCGTCGATGAAGGCGGTCGGCTGGTTGTGAGGACCGCCGGGGGTGAAGCGGGTGACGTTGCCCAGTTCGTCGGTCATCGAAGTCATGGAGCCGCAGGAGCACCATGTGTAGGTGCGGAACTGGCCCAGATGATTGGTCTGGCGGCTGAGCCGTCCGACGGCGTCATATTCATAAAGGATGTAGCCGCCCAGGGCATCCTCGCTGCGGGCGACGCGGCCCAGGTGATCGTAGTGGAGCGTGGCGGAGACGCCGGCGGCGTCGGTGGAGGTGACGATGCCGGTCTCGTCGTAGGCGTATTCGATGCGCTCGATGCCCGCGTTAAGGAACGTGGCGGCGAGCCGGCCGCGAGAGTCGTACTCAAAGCGGCGGGTGATGCCGGCGGGATCGGTGATGGAGGTGAGGGTGTGCTTGAGGGCCGCGTTGGCGGAGGTGTTGTAGGTGTAGCTGACGGTACCGGCGGGGCCGGTCACGGAGAGGAGGTGGGCGTTCGCGGCATCGTAGGCATAGGTCTGCACGTTGCCGATGGAGTCGGTGATGGAGGCGATGCGGCCGGCGGCGTTGTAGGCGATGGTGAGCGACGGGCCGGTCGAGTGCGTCAGACCGGTGAGCCTGCCGGCGGCGTAGGCGGCGGAGATGCGGTGGCCGTTGACGTCCTCGATGTAGTTGAGCCTGCCATCGGCGTGGAAACGGGTGACGCCGCCGCCGGTGGAGGCGAGCTCGAAGGTGCCGCCGGTGATCTTGCGGAACTCGCCGGTGAAGCCGACGGGTCCGAAGTATTTCCCGGCGGATCGGCTGTCGGGCTGGAAACGGATCTGGCTGGCGCCGCTGTGTATCACGACCGTGCCGTCGGTCAGTTCATTGAGGTGCACCTGCCACGAGGCGTTCCAGCCGAAGCCGAAGGGGCCTTGGGCGTATCGGTCGAGGATGGAGTTGCCGAAGGAGCGGCCGAACTCGAGGGGCATGCCGGGGGCGATCAACGAGGCATCCAAGGCCGAGGCGAGGGTGGAGACGGGGCTCAACCCCAGCGCCTGCTGCAACTCGAAGCCGTAGAGCTGGTTGATGTCCGTCACATGGTGGCCGAAGCGGCCCAGGTAAACCGCATTCTCACTGAGCATGGCGACATAATCGCCCCAGGTGTCGCCGGTCTGTGCGGCGAGGTTGGCGAAGACGGCTCCCCATGCGTCAGGGGCGATCCAGTCAGGCCTCAGGACGTCTTCCAGGCTGTGCCAGTCGATCAGGTCGGCGCTGCCCGCCTCGTGGATGCGGATTTCGAGTTCGACACGATTGTCGCCGAAGTTCCAGGGCGTGAGGAGGCCGGCGTAATAGACCGGTACTCGCACCTTTTCGCCCGGCTGCAACAGGCCGGGCGTCGCACCACTCGCATAAATCTGAACGGCATGTGAGAAACCGTCCGGCATCGCCGACGTCCAGAACCCCTTTGCAAGCAGCGATTGATCCAATGTGAGCAACGGCTTGTCACTGCCGTCCGGGTCGCCCGATTGGAGGATGAGGATCGGCGCCTCCATCGCCGCCGTGCCGGTGTTGGCGTATTCGACATAGAGCGTGGCGGTGGCGTGGCGCCCCAGCGCGCCAGGCAGGATGAGCTTCGTCTCCAGCCTGGCGGCGCCGGCTGCGAGGACGGTGAAGGCGTCGATGAGCGTGTCGCTGGAACCTGCCGCAGAGGTCACCCGCACGTCGTACTGGCCGGGTGTCACGCCAGTGAGATTGAAGGTGGCGGTCAACTGGGCGTAGGAATCGATGCGGGTGTTCGTTGCCGGGATCACCGTCCCGTCGCCTGCGATCAGCGCCGCCTGCACGCCGGGGAGGAAACCCGCGCCGGCGATGGTCATCGTCACGGTCTGGTCGGCGCTGTAGGCATCAGGCGTGGCATCGGCCGCGATGATGCCGGGCACGGTCGCCAGCAGCGTGAAGTCGGCCGGCGTCGGCACATGGCTGGCGTAAACCAGCACGTACCAAGTTCCCGCCTGGGCGTTGGGCACGAGGATCGAGTGGTCGGCGCCGTTGGTCGCGTAACGGTGGTCATGGATGCCGCGCGTGGGAACGGCTCCGCGCCGCAGGTAGATCTCGGTGCGGTCGCCGTCGCGGGAATGGTCAAGCGTGACGCGAAGAGGCGTTCCACCGGGCGCTTCGATCTTATAGAGAACCGACACCCCGCTGCCTGCAAGCGAACCGGCGACGGGCTGATCCAGGGGCAGCGGCTGGGCCTGGAGATCGGTGGAGAAGGCGAAGTCGTGACCGGCGGAGGTCTCCCCCTCGGTGATGACGACCTGATGTTCGCCGCTGAGCGGGGCATTGGGCAGAAGCGGCGCGAGGATCGCACCATTGACGCGAACCGTGTAGGAGCCGGGCGGAAGATGGACGAGGCTGTAACGGCCGTGGACATCGGTCCAGGCGACGGGTTCGCCCGCATCGAAGGTGTTGTTGTCGTTGATGTCGAGATAGACCGGAACATTGGCCAGCCCCTGTTCCGAGGCATCGTGGATGCCGTCGCGGTCGTTGTCGTGGAAGACCGTGCCCCGGATGGCCCCGGCATTGCCGGCGATGTCGAAACGTGCGATGGCGAAGGGATGATTCTGGGTGTCTTCGCTCCAACCGGCCAGGAGCAGCCGGCCGTCGGCGGTCAGCGCCGAACCGGTGACGAACAGGCCGGTGCCGTTGAGGAGCGTGGCCTGGCCGGCGAGGCCGAAGGTGGCGTCGATGGTGTCGAGGGTCGGAGTGGTGAGCCAGAGGTGGCCGCGGTGGCCGCCGGTGTTTGAAGGCCCCGCGGCGTCGCCGGTGGTTGACGCGGCGCTGAAGATCGCCCGGCCGTCGGGGAGGAACTCGATGGTGGGAAACAACCACGAGAACCCGCCCGGGCTGACCGCCGAGCCGATGAAGGCCGGCGAGACCGCGCCGCCTTCCGGGGCGATCCTGGCCAGATACAGGCCGCTATTGGAGAAGTTGATGTAATTCAGGACGAGACTGCCGTCGGGGCGTAGTCGGACGGTTCCATACTCGTCACCGCCGGTGTCGAACAAACCCTTGCCCTGCGTGCCAAAGGCGGGGCCGAGGACGCCGGACGCATTGAAGTTGGCATAGACGATGTCGCGGTTGTGGGATTCCAACAAACCGACGACGCCGGAGAAGACGAAGCTGCCATCGGCGCGAACCGAGAGCTGCCCTCCCTGCGATGCCGGCTTGCCGCCGGAAAGCGCGTTGAAGTCGAACACGATCCGTCCGCCCTGGCCGAACGCAGGGTCCAACTCGCCGCCGGCGGTCAAACGCATCACGCCGAAGTTCGTTCCATCAACCACGCCGCCGACGAGCAGCTTGTTCCCCTGGGCCTCCACGCCGGTGATGCCCTGCTCGGTGTCGGTGAAGATGCCGTCGCCCGAGAACTGCGTGTCCAACGCGCCGGACGCGTTGAACTTGAGGAGGAATCCTCTGCTGTTGACGTCGTTCACGCCGATGCCGTTGCGGCCGCTGACGACGAAGCTGCCGTCGGCCAGGAGCGTGATGCCCGATGCGAAATCGTTGGAGCTGTCGCCGAACGGATCGAAGAAGCGGTGGTGGACGCTTTGCGCCCCATTGAACGTGTTGTCGGGAGTGCCGTCCGCCAAGTAGAGCGCGACGACCAGGTTGTAGTTGGAGTCGCCGGGCGCGATGCCCTGGCCGACGGCGACGATCCTGCCGTCGTGCAACACGGCGACATCGGTGAAATAGGAACGCGAGCCCGTGGCGAACGCCTCCCGGACGATGCCGTCGTCCCCAAACGTCGGGTCGAGGACGGGCAGGCCGCTGATGACCGTGCCGGTGATGGTCTGCTGGACGGCGAAGTACTTCAGCAGATTGAGCTCGAGCGTGGCGTTGGAAGCGACATCGAGGTTGCTGACGTAGAGGACTTCCGCGGTCGAGCCGGGGGAATTGTCGGCTCCGTCAACCAGACGAACGCGGCTGTTCCCGCCGAGGATCAAGGCGCCCAGCGCGAAGTCGCCGCTGAAGGCTGCGGGCGTGTTGCCGATGTTGTGGCTGGCGACTTCGAGCAGTTGAGGATTGCCGGCGGCGCCGATGTTGCTGAACGCCAGCGTGCCGGGGCCGGCGATCGTCGCCTGGGCGAGATTGTGAACCTGCGTGGCGAAGGTCAGGGTTGCTGCGGCATCGATGTGGAACTGCCCGCTGCTGGTCCCGCCGCGGTTGAGTCGGAGCGTGCCCGTCGAGACGGCCACGTCGCCGCTGTTGTTGAAGGTGACCCCGCTGATGTCGGTCGTCCCCGCGCCGGTGTGCCGGAAGAGGCCGCGGTTGTCGATCAGGTGACCGGCGTTGCTGGTCTGCCAACTGAAGTCGCTCTCGCCCACCGTGATCAGCGTGGCCCCGGCCAGATTGATCAGAACGCCCGGCACGCCGCTGGAGGGGCCGAAGTCGAAGTTGCTGCCGTTGTAGGTCAGGCTGCCCGCGTTCTCCAGTGTCCGCCCCAGATACTTGTGGACACTCCCCGTGAACGCACCGGTCGCCGTCGGTGCCACGATTGTCCTGCCCGTGCCGCTCATCGTCCCGCTCGTCCAACTGAGCGTCCCCGTCACCGTCACGTCGCCCGCGCCGCCGAACGTCCCGCCGTTGAGGGTCAGATGGGGAAGCTCAATGGCGCTGGCGGTGGCCACCGTTCCATCGCTGACAAAGACCATCCCGGCCCCCGTCACCGACAGACCCGCCTCCAGCGTGTGCGTGCCTGTGTCGAACACCAGCGCAGCCCCGGCCGCCACGTCGATCTCACCCGCATACGTCCCGCCTCGGTTGAGTCGGAGCGTGCCCTCCGACACGACCACGCTGCCGCTGTTGTTGAAGGTGACCCCGGTGACATCGGTGATCCCCGCGCCCGTGTGCCGGAAGAGACCGCGGTTGTCGATCAGATGGCCGGCGTTGCTGGTCTGCCAACTGAAGTCGCTCTCGCCCACCGCCGTCAGCGTCGCGCCCGCCAGGTTGACCAGCATACCCGCCACGCCGCTGGTCGGGCCGAACCAGAAACTGCTGCCGCTGTAGGTCAGGTCGCCCGCGTTCTCCAGCGTGCGGCCCAGGTATTTACTGCTGCTCCCTGTCAGCGTCCCCGTCGCCGTCGATGCCAGGATCGTCTTGCCTTCGCCGCTCATTGTCCCGCTTGTCCAACTGAATGTCCCCGTTACCGTCACGTCACCCGCGCCGCCGAGCGTCCCGCCGTTGAGGGTCAGATGGGGCAACCCCAAGGCGCTGGCGGTGGTCACTGTTCCGCTGGTGACAAAGATCATGCCGGCCCCCGTCAGCGACAGGCCCGCCTCCAGCGTGTGCGTGCCGCCGTTGAATCCGATCCCAGCCCCGGCCGCCACGTCGATCTCACCCGCATACGTCCCGCCTCGGTTGAGTCGGAGCGTGCCCGCCGCCACGACCACGCTGCCGCTGTTGTTGAAGGTGATCCCGGTGACATCGGTCGTCCCCGCGCCGGTGTGCCGGAAGAGGCCGCGGTTGTCGATCAGGTGGCCGGCGTTGCTGGTCCACCAACTGAAATCGCTTTCACCCACCGCCGTCAGCGTCGCGCCCGCCAGGTTGATCAGCACGCCCGGCGTCGCACCCGGGCCGAACTGGAAGTTGCTGCCGCTGTACACCGCCGTCCCCGCGTTCTCCAGCGTCCGTCCCAAACGCTTGGTCGATGTGCCGGTGATGTTCAATTCCGCGTCCGCCGCCACGATCGTTTTGCCCGCGCCCTCCATCGTTCCGCCGCTCCAGTGAAAAGCATCATTGGCGGTGAGCGTTCCCGTGCCGCTGATGACGCCGCCGCTGCGCAGGTCAAGCACATTGGTGGTCGCGGCGTTGTTGAACAGCACCGTGCCGCCATCGACAAGGGTGGCCGAGGGGTTGTAGGTCGAGGCGTTGTCCAGCTCGGCATGGTCGCCGCTGGAAAAGCTGTCATAGAAATTGGCCGTGCCGCCGCCGGTGATGCTGCCGCCCTGAATCCGATGCACACCGCGACCGAACCCCAACGTCGCCCCGGCGGCGATCTGGAAACCGCCCGGACTGACGCCGCCGCCCGACAGTTGCAGCGCCCCTTCCTCGACCTGCACGATGCCCGTATTGTGAAAGGCCACGGTCGAGAAACGGGTCGTCGTCCCCGCGCCCCGCTTGATGAACGTCCCCGCGTTGTTGAAAGTGTGGGCGCCGGAGGACCATTGATCCAACCATCCTCCGCCCGTCACGGTGAAGGTCGCCCCGACCAGGTTGCCGATCACGCCCGCCGCGCCGCTGGTCGGGCCGAACTGGAAGTTGCTGCCGCTGTACAGCGCCGTCCCCGCGTTCTCCAGTGTCCGCCCCAAACGCTTGGTCGATGTGCCGGTGATGTTCAATTCCGCGTCCGCCGCCACGATCGTTTTGCCCGCGCCCTCCATCGTTCCGCCGCTCCAGTGAAAAGCATCATTGGCGGTGAGCGTTCCCGTGCCGCTGATGACGCCGCCGCTGCGCAGGTCAAGCACATTGGTGGTCGCGGCGTTGTTGAACAGCACCGTGCCGCCATCGACAAGGGTGGCCGAGGGGTTGTAGGTCGAGGCGTTGTCCAGCTCGGCATGGTCGCCGCTGGAAAAGCTGTCATAGAAATTGGCCGTGCCGCCGCCGGTGATGCTGCCGCCCTGAATCCGATGCACACCGCGACCGAACCCCAACGTCGCCCCGGCGGCGATCTGGAAACCGCCCGGACTGACGCCGCCGCCCGACAGTTGCAGCGCCCCTTCCTCGACCTGCACGATGCCCGTATTGTGAAAGGCCACGGTCGAGAAACGGGTCGTCGTCCCCGCGCCCCGCTTGATGAACGTCCCCGCGTTGTTGAAAGTGTGGGCGCCGGAGGACCATTGATCCAACCATCCTCCGCCCGTCACGGTGAAGGTCGCCCCGACCAGGTTGCCGATCACGCCCGCCGCGCCGCTGGTCGGGCCGAACTGGAAGTTGCTGCCGCTGTACAGCGCCGTCCCCGCGTTCTCCAGTGTCCGCCCCAAACGCTTGGTTGACGTGCCGGTGATGTTCAATTCCGCATCCGCCGCCACGATCGTTTTGCCCGCGCCGCTCATCGTCCCGCCCGTCCAATTCAACGTCCCCGTCACCGTCACGTCGCCCGCGCCGCCGAGCGTGCCGCCGCTGAAGATCAGACTGTTGATGGTCACTTGCGAACCATCGGTCAGCGTGAATGTGCCGCCGGAAATCGTCAGGGTGGCGTCGATATCCGAGGTCTGGCCGACAACAAGCGACCCACCCGTGATCAGCAGGTTTTCTTTCGATGTCAGGCTTTGAACGGTGACGGCCCCTGATGACGAGGTGATCTGAACCGTCGGATTGGCTTCGATGTCGATGACGACATCATCGTTGATGCCGGGCAGAACATCGCCGGACCAGTTGAGCGGATCGTGCCAGGAAAACCCGTTGCCGCCGCCGTCCCACGCCACGGCGGCGAGATAAAGGCGCGATTCGAGCTGCTCGATGCAGGGCCGGGAGGGAGTGTTCCGGGTTCGACGACGACCGGCATGACGGCGCGATCGGGCGAAGAAATGCGCAACGGTCCGGGCACGTTCGTACAGGCGTGAACTCAAAGACATTCAGACCTCCTACATGCGGGCGATGCGTTTGAACGGGATCATCCCAACGGACCAGCGTTGCAGACTTCAACCGAATCGGGACATGGCACGCGAACAGCCTGGGCCATCGTCCCCCCCCGGAATCCCCGAACCCAACCCCCGGAGAAAGATGTTCTGAATCCCTGCTTCTCCAATAAAACCTGACGATACCACAGGTGGCGTGATCGGTCAATGAATTCAGGCCATGGATTCAGGTGATGAAGTACACGGGGTGTTGCGGTCCGTCCAACATTCATGGATGGCCAGGGGGATATTTTTGAGAAATACTTCGATTCTTCGTTGACAGGAAGTGGCGGCGCCGACCTGTTTGCATAACCCTTGCGATGGTGCAAGGGGCAAAACCAGGAGCAGATCATGTCGTCAAACCGTTTCAAAGTACCCGTCGCCCTTGCTCTTCTCATCGCTTTCTTTGGCATTCTGGCGGCGTATGGATCGCAGCCGACGCAGACTGTTGTGAACGAAGGTGATGGATTCGTGTCCCAACCGTCAACCCCGCCGACTCCGCCCGTTTCCGAACGTGACTCAGCGGCTGCGGCCCCGACGGTTCCATCCGATCTTGAACTGGCAGCCAAAGCTCTGAACGACCGGCGGTGGGAGCAGGCGATCCATTACGCAATGCGGGGAATGCGCGATCGAACCACGCTCAATGAGGCGTTCGATCTGTTATCCAAGGCATACATACAATTGGCTGATTCGGCCATTGCCCTGTACGACGGCAATCGGGGGACTGCGATTCGCGGCAGTTATGATCGGGCGCGAAACCATCTGAATCAGGCGGCCGGGATCGGCAGGCAGATTCTCGACGATGATCAATCACTCCGATACGACCTGTCGCCATCAGAGGTCGAGAGTGTGATGGTCAATCTGGAGACGATTGCCCGAGCCGGTCGGCGTCATGATGAAAAGCGATACGCCGCATTCAAAGGTTTCGCCGACAGAACACTTCAGAAAGTCGAATCTCATTTCGCGGCGGGTAAAGGTCAACACTGGTGGATCAACGACGACGAGGAGGAGTTCATGACTGCTTTGGAACACCTTAACCGCGTTCATGCCGTGGTGGAGGAACTCCGTGAGGCGGACCGTGAGTCTGTCTTTGGCTGGGACCGCATACTTAAGAGTGAGTTGACAGATGCCCAGTACAAGAGCGCCATCGCCCGCAGTCAGTTCATCGATGGCATTCGATAATGACACCCCATCTGGTAATCAATCTCATCAATAATGTCCGCATTTGAACGAGGAATCTCCATGACAACAAACCGGTGCTTGACGACCATCCTGTTTGCCCTGTTCATCGCCACGATGAATATCCTGCCGGCTGATGCTGAATCTCCGACCAGGATCGACACCCGGCAATTGACGTTGAGCCAGGATGAACTGGTGAAGGCTGTTGCCGGACGGCCATCGCAGAGGGCATATGCGAATTATGGCGGGAACTTCGGCCGCTACTGGCAGGCGGCAGAGTCAGGTTATACGGGCAAGACCTTTGAGGCAATGATCATGGAATCTGACAATGCCCGATATGCCCGGACCGGACAGCCCACGCGACTGTTCAGCACGGCGGTCGCTGGGCAGCCGTGGCATGGGGCCGACCTTGTTGCCCGGACGAAGGGAAATAGCAAGGAAGTTCTTTACCAGTGCAAACTTGGCTGGCGAGAAGCATGCACAGCTCTCAGCGATCCCAAGTATGCAGGCATGCACATCCTCACAACCAGTGATGCTCTGGCGACGATTCGGAAGGAATTGAGTTTCGCTGAAACCCAAGCAGCACGTCGAGGTATTCCGTTGTCTGATTTCTGGGAGCAGACGAGGCGAGCCTTGGCATCTGGCCGCCTGATGCAGACGACGCCCGCAGGCATGGCCCTGCCCGGCCGTCAGGCCGTGAGTGACCGGGCTCGCGCTGTGGTTGCCCGATCGTGGTCTCAAACGGCTTCTCATGCGCGTTTCAAGTCAACGGCCGATTTGACCGGCAGGGCGCTGATTTTGAAAACCCCCTCAGACGCGGCGCGTGTGACGCGACTACTCAGAAATCCGGCTACAGGTTCAGGAACGGCTGCGGCTGGAATCGATGGAGTATTGGCATACACCGACTATCAGGCGGGAAACATCAACAAGACTGAACTGGCCGACCGCCTACAGGATGCGGCAGTGAAGGGTGCGGCGGTGGGTGCGGGAATCCACCTGCTCTACCTGTTCACCACCACACCTCACGGTCTGGTGGTTGTCGGCGTTGCAATTATCACTTATGAGGCTTCAAACCGGGTGCTTGCCTATTTGCGAGCTGAACAAGATCGTGAATTCGTCACACTCGATGATCTTCGGGGCCGGGTTTCCGACAGCTTCCTGGACAGCCTTCCTCGCAGTCTGGCCGATGCCCACGCAGACGCCGAGAAAGTTGCGACACGACGGCTCGAAATGCTTCGCTGAAGCGGCGCCCTGCGTTGAATCGCTACCTGATGGGGATAATCTCGAATCCGAACGCCCAGCCCTCGAAGGCGATCGATCCGGTCAGCACTTTCTCGTCCCGCACTTGCAGGCAGTGAAGAACCTGAAAGAGCCCCATCGGGCCATCAGGATCGCCAGAGGGTTTTACATTGTCAGGCAGGGAAACGATGTCGGGATACCATGTCTGGAACCGGTTGCCTTGTCGCTCGATCAAAACCGTTACCCCCCGGCTGCGGATCCGCGGCGCTATCGAGTGACCCACTACCCATTCATTCGGATCATATGGTGGCTCAACTCCTTTGACAGGCTGAACCAGACACAAGACTTCCAGGCAGTCGGAGCTGGTGCATGCTCAATCTTCGAGAACTACCTCGACCTTCGATGGTTGGAGAGTTTTCCAGAAGAGATATGGTTTGAACGCTTCCGCGCATACGCCGATGTGAGCCGGTATCAAGCTGCGGAGAAGGTCGTGAAACACAGCCGGGAAAGCCCAGCCTCCAACATCGACGCAACGGCGCAGGCGGCGTTCATACAGCGGATGGATGCCATGGAGCCGGTTGCCAAAATTGTAGGGCGTGTGTGGGGCGTCAAGGACGGCAAGCCGCTGTGGCCGAAGGACCATTGGACGGGTGCTGGCAATCTCAGGGACCGTGCTAAGAAGCTGGGGCCGGAGTGCGAGAACGCGTACGTCCAAATCTATCCCACGCTCAGCATGCTCACTCACTCTGGACCCACGATCGTGCATGGCGAAATCGCTTGGTGGGAGCAGCAGGCAGCGTTCAGCTACGTGTTCGCCTTCAAACATGCGTTGGACGCGGTGATGACGATGGATCGGATATTTGAGCTGAGCGACGCGATCAACGGCTTCGACGGCAAAATACTCAAGCTGCGTCTGTGGATGGATCAAGCGTTCGTGACGTTACCTTAACTCGAATTCGAGCAGGTGAACTATGACTCAAAACGACCTCCTCAACCGACACCGTCGCCCAAGCATCGAGATGACATCGGCAATAAATGCTCAGTCGACTCCGATGCGGTCCTCTGTTTCACACGTTCCCTGCGTCGGATCACACAGCTCAACCCTTCGTTGAATCAATTACCGCTTCGCCGTTCTTCGGGCACTCTGCTGCGTGAACGCGGTCGGCGCGACATCGAATATCGGCTGAAGCTCTTTTCGCACCTGGCGAATCGCGTTGGTGACCTTCGTGTCAAAAGGCCGGTTGGTGTACTTGTCCATCAACTTGTCTTTGGGCACTGGGTGCCCATGTGAAAGGAAGACGCTGCTGATCTCGCTGCTGGAACAATCCTTGATCAGCTGTGACGCTGTCTTGCGCAGGAATTTGAAGCTGAGCCGACGGAATGAAGGATGCTCGGCCATCACGCGGTTGAGCAACTGATTCCATCCATTGGTGATTCGTTGACGATCAAACAGAGCCCCCTCCATGGTGATCAGCACGTAATCAGGATGTTTTGATTTGACCCGCTTGTGGCAACCCTTAAACCACTCGAGCGCTTGCACCGTCTCTGGCCACAACACGAATTCACCGTAAACCATGCTTTTGCGACGAATCCTCTTGATCCGAATGTCGTCACCATCCGACTCAATCTCATCGTGCCTGAGCGTGCATGCTTCTGCGTGCGAGAAACCGCAGTTGAGTCCCAGGAGAATGAACAGGCGATCCTGGTCGGTAGCATGGCGATACAAGGTCGCAAGCTCGGCAACTGTCCAAATATCGACGCCATCCTTGAGCGCGGCAATCTCGGAATCAGAGCGCAGCCGCGCCACGTTACACCGCAGCACGTGATCCACATCCTCCGGTTTTCTCCAGGCAAAACGATCCGTTCGATGCAGCCACTGCACGAATCGCTTTGTGACTTTTATCGAGTTGGTCACCGTGTCGAGGGTAATCGGCTTGCCTGTCTTCTTGCCAATCGGCCTGCTTTTCCAGTAGTTGGCGATCTGCTCCAAGCTCGACAGGCCGAACCGGCTTAGAGGAATGTCGTCATGCGCGTTCTTGAGCCGACGAGCAGCCGCTGCTTCCCGGTATCCAAATTCCTTCTGATTCTGCTGCGGTGCGTATTCAGCGTACGCTTCGATGGCTTCGTACAGGGTGCCGGTGATCCCGGTGGGCGGGTCGATACCACCCAGCGCTGCGAAAGTTCTGGATTCCTGAACGCTGACTTCAGCGCTCTTGCGTAAAAGTTCTTGACCAGCCAAATAGATTTGAGGGGCTTTGGGAACGAAAGAAATAATCGAGAAGTCGCGTCGAAGGCTTACGATCCGCTCAACATATTCGACCGGGTTGTCACAGTGTGGCCCTGCTTCGACAGCGATTTCGTGCAGGCCTCTGCGCACAGCTTCGGCGATGAGCAGGCTCTCAGGCTGCCAGTGGGCTTCTCCGTGATCAACAGACAGGGGTATCTTCAGTTCCGGCGCGATGCGGTTCATCTGGCCAAACTGGGAGCCGAAGGCGTTGATTCGCACAGCGAGCTGATAACCGGCGACGACTTCGTCCCACAGTCTCTCCAGTCTTGCGCTGGCCGCCCGTGCCAATACCTCATCGGTCCCGAGTAGGAACTTCCTGGGAACGAGATCGCCACGATCATTGACCACCTTGCCGATGGTCCGGTAGAAGCGTCCGCCGTACGAACTGAGGTTCTTGATTCGGTATGCCATAGGGAGCCCTTGAGGCCCCATGGTAGCAACCAAATCGTCAACTTTCGAGATGAAATCGTCAACTAAATCGTCAACAGAATCGTCAAATCAACCAATTCTCGATGCTTTAATCTCTTCGGAAAACCAAGCATTTTCTGTAAGCCTCTAGATTTCAAGGCCATCTGAACGCTTCTTAAAATCGTCAAAATGGAGCCTACCGGGATCGAACCGGTAACCCCTAGCTTGCAAACCAACCCGGACGTATTGACAGAAAAGCCTCGAAACCCCTTGTTTTCTAGGGCGAACACGTGAGTATATCACCTTCGCATTCCATATCAAGACATAGCGTTTTTTCTCAAAAAAACGTGGTATTCGGCCGGATAAGTGGTAGTAAAGTGGTAGTCGAATTCCGCAAATTGATTAGCCACTCTGCGACTCGGTGTCCAACCTTTGCTGCGTAAAATGTGGGATTGCCGACATGCCTGCCGGTCCGGTCACGTCCTTCCACCGCGGCCGATCCGCCTCTTTCCAAACTTCGCGTTGATCGCATCAGCGACCGCATCCAGTTTTCGCTGCTTCTCGCGATCCTGATCGGGGAACAGTTCATTCTGTTCGTCGCCTACCGACAACCTTTTCAGCCGTGAAGCCGATCAGCCTCACTGGCACAAACGCCCACGCCTCGAATAATCCCTTCGCAGCATGCCAGAGTTCACTGGTGATGTTAGTGGCTGCCTTCAGCGTCACCGACCGGCTGATCGTCTCGAATTCATCGAAGCGGATTTTGAGCGACACGCCACGTGCTTGAAGTCCGTGGCGGCGCAGCTGGGCTCCGACTTGCTCCACTTCACAAGTAGCACGCGCCGCACTTCATCGGCATCGCCCACGTCGACGCTGAACGTTTGCTCATGCCCGATGCTCTTGGCCTGTCGATCAGGAACGACCGGGCGATGGTCGATGCCGTGGGCCAATTGCACGTATCGTTCAGCCTCGCTGCCCAGAATCCTGCGGAGCGAATCGAGCGGCCAGCTTCGCAGGTCAGTTTGGCACCACCCTACGAATAGGCGCGGCCTACTTGCTGGTTCCACACTACAATTCTTTGATCCATGAAAACGATCGCTAAAGCCATCATCGCCTACGGAGCCTTTCTGATTCTCGCCGGCCTCGTCGGCTTCTTGTCCAACCCTGAGAAGGCGAAGACGGCACTCGCGTCCGGCGGCACCTTCGGCCTGCTTAACATCGGCTGGGGCATCCTCGCGCTGCGTGGTTGGCGTCCAGCTCCGACGGCGGCGCTCATCACCGCAGGATTGCTCGCACTGGTGTTTACCTGGCGTTCAAGTATTACCTGGATGGCTGTTGCAGGCGGCAACTCCGAAAAGGTGATCACGGCTTACATCATCACCGCGATGCTGATCGCGTCCATCGCCCTGATCGCCTACACCCTCAGATCCCGCGCTGCCCTCGCCAAGGCATCTTGATCGCTTAGCTCGTGCGTTGAGCCCGTCTCCGAATGGTGAAGCGTGTAGCTAAACAAGGGGATAAGGCAGGACAATCATTCTGGGGATGCACGAATTATCCAAAGTGCCGGCAGACGGTGCCGATGACCGTGACCTGCGGCAGCGCTCCATCCTGCCGCCTGAAGCGCTGGCTGAAGTA
>CAZYPK010000114.1:0-17687 GCA_964649195.1 uncultured Phycisphaeraceae bacterium | reverse complement strand
GGAGATGAACGGAAAGAAGAATGGTTATTTTCGCAAAGGATGTCGGATGAAAGCGTCCGTGCCGCGCGGAGGCGTTCGAGGTTTGTGACGCAGGGTGTGTATGAACACTCCTTCAGGCTGGTGATCTCCGCGACGTGTTACGTCGCGGCTGGCGAGCCGCGACTCAACGAGTCGCGGAGATGAACGGAAAGAAGAATGGTTATTTTCGCAAAGGATGTCGGATGAAAGCGTCCGTGCCGCGCGGAGGCGTTCGAGGTTTGTGACGCAGGGTGTGTATGAACACTCCTTCAGGCTGTTCGCGTCCGCGACTCGTTGAGTCGCGGCTGAGAATGGCCGTTGATTCTGCTATACTTTCCGGCCCTCCAGAACCGTCTGGCCGCCCGGCTTGCCCGTGATGGTGGAGAAGAAGTGAGGATCCGTTCACCCGCCAACCCGCATAGGAGTCTGCTCATGTTTCGCAAGATTGCCTTGAAGAAAGCCTCGTTCGTCGCCGGTCTCTTCGCCTTTGCCGCCGCGCTGGCCGCCGGTCTTTCGCCGGTGGTGGCCGCGGATGTGAAGGTCGAGATTCCCGCGATTCGTTCGATCCAGACCAACACGCCCGGCGAAGGCAAGACCGATCAGATTTATCTGCTGATCACCGGCGCCGCCAGGGGCGAGGCGGTGGCGAAGCAGTTGCCCGACGGCAAGAGCCTCAAGGCCGGCCCCAAGGAGCAGCCGGTCGATGAAAAGTCGGCCCTGACGGTGTGGGAAGGCAAAGTGGAGGATGGCCAGGCGGTCGTCCTGACCGTGGCCGCCTTCGCCGGGGGGAAGATCAGCGACGACCAGCGCAAGGCATACTTCGAGAAGAAGGCCGCCAGCGACAAGAAGATCGAAGCCGGCAAAGCCACCGACAAGGATTCGCTCAACGCCCTCCGCGCCGCCCACAACAAGCAGAACGTCGCCTTCTTCAAGGCGATCAACGAGCTCTTCCCCAAGCAGAAGGGCGACCACTACGTCGGCGCGTTCGATGTCATCGTCATCAACATCGGCGGCACCATCCATAAACGCATCACGCCCACCGGCCTGCTCCACGGCGAACACTACGGCACCGGCGTCAAGCAATACTCCAAAATCAAATACACCCGTGAAAACGTCCTCACCAAGGACGAAAACGGCCAGTTCTACGAACTCCAGATGGAACCCACCGCCGAGAACGAAGAGGGCCTTCGCGTCAAGATGACCGAGGTCGAACGCATCGGCGAAGACCGCAACGTCACCGACTATCTCTTCGATGTCACCATCAAGGTCGCCGGCAAACTGACCAAGTTCGAACTCGCCGGCGAACACCCCGGCCCGACCATCGTCCACGACTACTGGGACTGGGCGGAATGAATCCGTGGCCGGGGGCCGGGGGCGAATCAGACAAGCCCGATGGCGCGCCTCGATGGAGTGCGCCATCGGGCTTGTGTTTTAAGCCGCTTGCGGCGTAGCAACGTCAGTGCGACATCCTCCGCGCTGATGATGCTACGCCGCAAGCGGCGGGGAAAAACATCATCGAGAAATACCAATCGCTGGGTGTTTGAGCCATTCCCTGTAGAATGACGGTTCTCTGTTCCGGGGTTCCGGGGTTCCGGGGGGGTTCCGGTCAGCCTGGAGGATTTATGATGCGACGCATGTTATTCGTTCTGCCGGTCATCGCGGTGTTGCTGGGTCTTTCAGCGCCGCCCGTTTTCGCTGAGCCGCAGTGGATATGGTCGGTCCGCACCAAGGATGATGCTTCGGGCAAACCCGTCTTTTTCCGCAAGACCTTCGAGATCGGGGAGCCTGATGCCGCCAAGGGCGCCAGCACCGTGCGGATCGCCGCCGACAACACTTACATTCTGCTCGTCAACGGCAAGCGCATCGGCGCCGGCAACAACTGGAACCAGGGCACGATCTACGACATCACCGCGCTGCTGGTGAAGGGCGCGAACCTCATCGCCGTCGAAACCGCCAGCCCGGATGCCATGGCCGGGCTCGTCGCCATCGTCACCATCAAAACCAAGGATGGAAAAACGCACGACTTCTCCACCGACAAGACCTGGAAAAACACGCTGACCCCTATACGAAAATGGGAACAGCCCGGCTTCGATGATTCAAAGTGGGAAGCCTCGCACGAGTTCGGCCCGCTCTACAAGACCCAACCCTGGGGTGCCAACGTCAGGTTCAGCGACAAGCCCGCCACCGGCGGCTGGAACCCGCAGCTCACCGCGAGCATCGAAAACACCTTCATCCCCCAGCAGCCGCACGGCCCGTGGAAGTTTGACCTTCAGGATGGCGACCGCATCGTCTTCCTCGGCGCCACCTTCATCGAGCGCGAAGGACAGTGGGGCCACCTCGAAACGATGCTCACCTCGCGATACCCCGATCGCAACCTCACCTTCCGCAACCTCGGCTGGTCCGGCGACACCGTTACGGGCATCGCCCGCGCCCGCTTCGGCGACCAGCGCGAAGGTTTCAACCATCTGACCCGCTTCCTGCGTGGTGCGAATCCGACGGTGATTCTCGTGGCATATGGTCACAACGAATCGTTTGAAGGCGAGGCGGGATTGCCGCGCTTGGTCGAGGGGATGAACAAGCTCCTGCCGGTGCTGGAAGAGACCGGTGCGCGGATCGCGTTCATCTCGCCGCATCAGCTAGAGAACATGGGGGCGCCGCTGCCGGATCATCGCAGACAGAATGACAACATCTATCTTTACACCGACGCGATGTCGAAGATCGCTTTGCACAAGGGTTATCCGTTTTTCAATCTCTTCACGATGGTGCCCGCCAAGGCCTGTGAAGTGCGGCCCGATGTGGCCGGCGATGAAGACGGGCCGGCGATGAGCGAATCCAAACCGGTGAACCTCACCTACAACGGCATCCACCTGAGCGATGTCGGCTACTGGCAGGTCGCCAACACGCTGCTGGCGCAGATCGGAAATCATCAGGCATGGCAGGTCCGCATCGCCGGCAACGGCGCGGTGTCGCAGGCGCAGGGCGTGAAGATTGAGAACGTGAAAAAGAGCGACGCTGCCGCGAGCTTCACCGCCACCGATGCCACGCTGCCTTTGAGCGTGGCGGGCAAACCGCCTCACCCCCAGCGCCTGCTCGCACTCGAAGGCATGAAGCCCGGCAGATACGAGCTTCGCATCGATGGCAAGCCTGTCGCACAAGGCGCCGCCGGCCCGGCAGGCATCCTCTGGTTCGCCCCGACCGCCGGCCCCGACTGTGACCAGGCCGAGGAATTGCGTGCACTCATCAACAAGAAGAACGAACTCTTCTTCCACCACTGGCGTCCGCAGAATGAAACATACATTTATCTGTTCCGCAAACACGAGCAAGGCAACAACGCGGTGGAGATTCCGCAGTTCATCCCGCTGATCGAAACGGAGGAGAAGAAGATCGCGGAATTGAAAAAGCCCAGGGCGAGGATGTATGAAGTGGTGGCGGTGAAGTGAGGAACAGGTGTAGAATTGGGGGATCAGATCAACGACAGGTGAACCATGAAAACCATCACGATCAATCTTTCCGATTCGGAATCACTCCACGTCGATTCCCGCGTGCGGCAAGGGGCCTTTCGCAATGAGACCGATTTCGTCCGCGAATTGATCCGACTTGATCGCGAGCGGTCCTGTCAGGCGGAGATCGAACAGTCGCTGCGGGCCGGTTTGGAAAGCAAAGTGGAGGCCGTCACCAATGAGTACTGGGAAGCCCGGCATCAAGCGCTTCAGGAACGCATCATTCGCGAGCGAGGAATACAGTCGTGAAATATGCCCTGACGGTTCGTGCCGCCGCGACGGCGGACGTGGATGAAATTTCATGGTACATCGCGCAGAACAATATTGATGCCGCGAACCGTTTTCTTGTCGCAGCCGAGGCGGCGTTCGAGTTGTTGCAGGATACGCCCGGAGCCGGGCCTGTTTTTGAAACCGATGCGCCGGACTTGCAGGGGTTTCGCAAGTGGCCGATTCACGGCTTTCTGAATTACATCGTTTATTATAGAGTCGAAGTCGAGACGGTGGATATCGTGCGAATCCTGCACGGGGCACGCAACCTCCCCGACGCGCTTCGAGAGCGTTCTTGACAAGAAAACATCAAACCCGCAGGAGACCGCCATGAAAGTGTTCCATGTTGAATTGTCCGATGAGACGGCGCATTGGCTGGCGCGTCGAATCGAATCGGGGGAATATCGAATGAAGAGCTCGCAATGCGGCAAAAAGGTAAACGCATGAAATCCATCACGATTCAGATCTCCGATGAAACCGTCCGGCATATAGAGTCGCTGATCGCGGCCGGCGAGTATTTGAACGTGAATGAATACTTCGCCATGCTGATCGAACGGGATCAACATGCGGGAGAGTTGCCGCGATGGATGGAAGCGGAGTTGCTCGAAGGGGTGGAAAGCCTTGATCGCGGTGAAGGGATCGAGGTGACGCCCGAATACTGGGCGCAGCTTCGCAAGAAGGCATTGGATCGCATTCAAAAGAATCGGGGAGAAGTCGCGTGAGTCGCCTTGCCAAGGAAAACATCAAACCCGCAGGAGACCGCCATGAAAGTGTTCCATGTTGAATTGTCCGATGAGACGGCGCATTGGCTGGCGCGTCGAATCGAATCGGGGGAATATCAGAATGTCAGTGAATACCTTGCGGCCCTCGTGTCGAACGATTGCGGCCAGCGGATGCCGGACTCGCTGAGACGGCGCCTGAATGAGGGCATCGGGAGTCTCGATGAAGGTCTGGGCATCAAGGTGACTGAAGAGACATGGCGGCAGAAGAAGAGGGACTTCATCGCTCGCACCGGTCATCGGGGCGAGATGGCATGATGCTCCAACTGTATGTTTCGCCGGAGGCGTGGCGCGATGTCGATGAAATCGCCGCTTACATACGGAAGGATTCGCCCGACAGTGCGGTCCGATTCTTCGATGCCTGCTGGGCGACGTTCGAGAAGCTTTGCGAGAATCCGACGATCGGGCCGTTGGTCGAAGATGTGTAGCCGTAGTGGGAAGGACTGCGAAAGTGGGCCATTCATCGATTTCTGAACCATCTTGTCTTCTACCGCGTTCGTGAGGATCGACTGGAAATTGTTCATGTTTATCACGGGGCACTTGATCCCGGTCGGTTTTTCAAGGCATAACCCACCATGAAACACTCGAAGTATCCACCGATGTGCAAGACTCCACGCATGTTTCGCCATTCCTGCCACTGCGCGACAGTGATGCTGCCGTACCAACGATAAGAATACCGCTGCTGATAAAGGACCAAGCCATGAAATCGATCACCGTGCAATTGTCGGACGAGGCGGCGCAGTATCTGGAGGCGCGCATCGCCGCCGGCGAATTCCGTGACATCAGCGAAATGGTCGCCTCGCTCATTTCCAAAGTTTTGGAAGAGGAAGAGATGCCTCAGTGGATGGAGGATGAACTGGTCAGGCGAATCGAAGCGTCTGATCGCGGCGAAGTCAAGAGCGAGGAGGTCACGCCGGAGTACTGGGACCGTCTGCGTGCCCAGTTGCACGAACGGATTCGGCGGACGCGCGGGGAGGTCGCATGAGCCGTGGGTTGAATGTCCGGGAACAGGCGACCGGTGATGCTCTTGAAATCGCCGCGTACATCGCCGTCGGTTCACTTGAGGCCGCCGAGCGTTTTCTTCGCGCGCTCGGCGAATGCTACGAAAAGCTGGCCGAGAATCCATACATCGGTCCTGCCACGGGAAAACGCCACCCGAAGCTGCGCAAGCTCAGAAAATGGCCGGTTCAAGGTTTCACGAAGTACATCATTTTCCATGAGGTTGTCCGCGATGGCGTCGAGATTGTCGCGGTGCTTCATGGATCACGTCAGGTCTATCGAATCCTGCGTGAAGATCGATGATTCATTGGAAAGTCGGGACGTTGCCATGATTGGAAGTTGCAAGGATTACAAGATGAATAATTCCATCGTTCGACATTGTGCCTCACTCGTCGCTTTTCTGCTCACCATCAGTCTCGCCGCCCACGCCCACGCCCAGCGCGGCCTCAAGAACGTCCCCGTCCCCGACTCGGACGCCGAGCTCAAATCCTTCAGGGTGCAGGAAGGCTTCGAGGCCAATCTCTTCGCTGACACGAAGCTGATGCACAAGCCGATCCAGATGAACTTCGACGCCAGGGGTCGCCTCTGGGTCGCCTCCAGCGAGATCTACCCGCAGATCAAGCCGGGCCAGGTCGCCAACGACAAGATCCTCGTCCTTGAAGACACCGACGGCGACGGCAGCGCGGACAGGACCACCGTCTTCGCCGACGGTCTGCTCATCCCCACCGCCGTCATTCCCGATGCGTCAGGCAACGGCGCCTATGTCGCCAACTCCACCGAGCTGCTCTATCTCCAGGACACCGACGGCGACGGCAAGGCCGACAAGAAAACCATCGTGCTCTCAGGCTTCGGCACGGAAGATACACACCATATTCTCCATACATTCCGCTGGGGCGTCGATGGCCTTCTCTATATGCATCAATCGATCTATATACACTCACATATAGAAACGCCATACGGTCCCCGCCGCGCCAACGGCGGCGCGGTCTGGCACTATCGACCCGAAACACAGCGGCTGGAAGTCTTCTTCCTCGGACTCGTCAACTCCTGGGGCCATCACCAGGACAAGTGGGGCCAGTCCTTCGCCACCGATGGCGCGGGCGGCCAGGGCATCAACTACGTTTTCCCAGGCTCCGTCTTCATGACCAGCCCCGGCGCCCGCCGCATTCTGCAAGGCCTCAACCCCGGCCAGCCCAAGCACTGCGGTCTCGAAATTGTCTATAGCCGCCATCTTCCCGATGACTGGCAGGGCACGTTCCTCGCCAACGATTTCCGAGGCAACCGCGTCAACCGTTTCATTCTCAGCGAGGACAACGCCGGCTACGCCTCGCGCAAGACCGATGACCCCATCGGCACGAACAACATCGCCTTCCGCCCGATTGATGTGAAGATCGGCCCTGATGGCGCGATCTATGTCGCCGACTGGTACAACCCGATCATCCAGCACGGCGAAGTCGATTTCCGCGATGAACGCCGGGACCACACCAACGGCCGCATCTGGCGCATCACCGCCAAGGGCCGTCCGCTGGTGAAGAAGCCGCACATCATCGGCGCTTCGACCGATGCCCTGCTGCCGCTGCTGAAAGAGCATGAAGAGTTCACCCGCCTGCATGCGAAGCTGCAACTGCGCGAGCGCATGACCAGGGGGGACAAGGAAGTGCCCGCGAAGATTGCCGCGTGGGTCAAGTCGCTCGATTCCAGCGATGCGAACTTTGAACATCAAAGGCTCGAAGCGCTCTGGGCGATGCAGACGATCGATGTCGTCGATGCATCACTGCTCACGCAGGTGCTGCGCTCCACCGATCATCGTGCCCGCGCTGCCGCCACGCGCGTGCTTTACCACTGGCACGATCGCGTGGATAGCGCACTCGAGCTTCTCACGACACAGGTCAATGATGATCATCCGCGCGTTCGGCTGGAAGCGGTCAACGCCCTGCGTCAGCTCAACTCGCTGCCCGCCGTCGAAGCGGCGATGCAGGCCCTGGATCGGCCGGTGGATCGATTCCTCGATTTCGCACTCTGGCTGACCGCCCGTGATCTGCAAGCGCACTGGCTCGCGCCGCTGCAACAAGGCAAGGCGGTGTTCGCCGGGAACATCAACCGGCTCAGCTTCGCGCTCAAGGCGGCCGAGTCCGCCCAGGTCGTGGGGTCGCTGGTCGCGCTGCTCAAAGGTGACAAGATTCCCGAGGACCGTCGCGGCGACTTGATGCAGACCGTCGCGGGACTGGGCGGCCCCGGCGAGCTGCGCTTCATCTTCGATGAAGCTGTGGCGAAGCAATCCGCGCCATTGCTTGATGCATTGATGAAAGCCACGCAGCAGCGCAACCTAAAACCCTCGGGCGACCTGTCAGGCATCGCCGGGTTGATCGAGTCGAAACAGGCCGCGACTTCCGCCGCCGCTTCGCGGCTCGCCGGTTTGTGGAAGATCGAAGCCGTGCGGGAGAAGCTGACTGCACGAGCGAAACAGGCTGACCTGAACGGCTCACTCAAGCAGGCCGCATTCGACGGCCTGGCCATGCTCGGCGGCCCGGCGAGCGCGAAGACCTTCACCGATCTGACGGACAAAAGTCAATCACTCGACACGCGCATGATGGCGGGTGTCGCGCTGGCCTCGATCGACCTGAACGCGGGTGCGTCGGCCATCGCTTCAGTCATGACCGACATGCCTGATGGCGCGAATCCGGCGGGCGTGATCAACCCGCTCCTCTCCCGCGCTCAAGGTCCCGCCGCCCTGGCCAAGGCACTCGAAGGCAAAACGCTCAAGCCTGATGTGGCCAAGATGGCGATGCGCGCCCTCTCCGGTTCCTCGCGCGATGAGCCGGCGCTGGTCATGGCCATCATGAACGCCGGCGGACTGACCAATCCCAGGCGGACGCTCAGCGAAGTGGAACTGGCGGCGATGGTCGATGATGTGCAGAACAAGGGCAACCCGGCCCGAGGCGAAGCGATCTTCCGCCGGGACATGCTCGCCTGCCTCAAGTGTCACGCCGTCGGCGGCGCGGGCGGCCTCGTCGGCCCCGACCTTTCCTCGCTGGGCGCCAGCGCCCCCATCGATTACATCATCGAGTCGATGCTCGAGCCGGCCAAGAAAGTGAAGGAAGGCTACCACGCCACGCAGGTCACCACGAAGGATGAGGAAATCATCGCCGGCATCCTCGTCCGCAAGACCGACAAGGACCTGCTCCTGCGCACCAGCGATGACAGCGAGATTGCGATTCCGCTGAATCAGATCGCCGAGCAGAAGGATGCCCCCTCGCTGATGCCCGCCGGCCTCACCGACGGCCTGACGCGCGAGGAGTTCGTCGATCTCATCGCGTTCATGTCCAGGCTGGGCAAGGACGGCGCCTACAACCTGGGCAAGGCACGCCTGATCCGCACCTGGCGCACGCCCATCTCCACGCCCGCCAGCAACGATGTCTTCCGCCACGCCGGCGTCGAAGTCGCGCCCAAGGATGATCCCGCCGTGATGTGGACCCCGCTCTACTCGCGCGTGAGCGGCGCTGCCCCGTGGGATGAAACCACGAAGATGTGGATGAACGGCCCGCGCTACGGCCTGCTCCGCGCCCAGCTCAACGTCACCACCGCAGGCAAGATCGCGCTCAAACCGTCCGCCATCGAAGGCCTCAAACTCTGGGTCGGCGCCAAGCCCGCCGACGTCAGCGCGACGACAACGCTCGACCTCCCCATCGGCACCCACACGCTCACCTTCGCCATCCTCGAAGGCAAACACGCGCAAGGCTTCACCGTGGAACTGATCGATGTCGAAGGCTCCCCGGCGCGGGCGCAGATCGTCGGCGGAAAATGAAATGATTTGATTATTGCTCCCAAGCCCGATGGCGAGTCCGCGAGCCGTCGGGGGTATCGGTTATCTGAAATACCCCGACGGCTCGCGGACTCGCCATCGGGCTTGCTTGACCACAGTTGATATGTTCACAATTTCTACAACACCTCTGTTGACCGTCGAGCAGCAGCTTCATTTCTTCCCCGCGGCGATCGCCTCCTCTTCCACGCGCCGGCCGGCGGATTCGAGCAATGCCCGCACCTGCTCCTGGCGGACGGTGGGAAACTGCGCGAGAAAATAATCGACCGTGTAGCCGGCTTCAAGGTGATCGAAGAGCGAACGCGCCGGAATGCGCGTTTTCGGGGAGCCTTGACCGTCCTACGACACTATGTCTTTTCCAATAAGAACAAGAACTCTCTATTAGGTGCCTCGGCTTCACGAATCCATTCATTTGTCCATCGCATGCCAGCCATAACATTCTTTCGATAGTCAACTTCTCTTACTTCGATTAACTTTCCATTTTCTGCCATGACCGCGTTTAGTTCTTCAGCGGTGGCCCTGCCTCCTGAGCTATAGGAAAGCAGGATGTGGCGCGCCATGGTTTCTCTCAGCAAGCGTCGAATTGCGTCAACGGCGATAAGACGGCCATGCTCGTTTCGTCGATACTCTTCAAATACCGACGCGGCAATTGCATCTGAGGTATCCAACCTTCGCCCGGCTTTTCCAAACAGTTCGGGCTTGTCGTTATGACAAACACTCGTCCAAAGATGATAATAAGCCGCGTAACGGACTCGTGAAGGCGGCATCTTCTCATTGTTCGATCCATATGGCGGATCAAAGTATGCCAAATCGACGTTAATTTCCGGCAGGAGTTTCAGAGTATCTTCCCTATGCACCTGGTGTGGCGCACGTTTGGGAATAATCGCGGGAGCCTCCAGACAGAGTGGTTGATATGATCGAGGCGACCACTCGTTGAGATAGGACGCGAAATGCCCGATGGTGCTATCCACTCTATCGAGAGCATATATCAGGCTCGTTAAGAGCACCGATCTCTCGACATCTGATAAATCAAGGCGGTCGATTTCATTACGGATGGCATCAAGGCGGCGCGTATTTTTTCTTTGCCACGGCTTCTTCAGCCCATCATCTCCGACTGAACACCCTTCGCCCGGATCTCCGCCGTAATGTTGTGTAAACCAACCGTCCTCGGGCGGCAAGTGGTTCAAGTGTTCAATGATTGGAAGATAATGTGATCGTGGATATTCATTTAGCAAATAACAAGTCGCAAAGACTTTCGACCACGCCGACACATCGTTGGCGATGACAGTGTAGCCACTGCGCGCGAGCGCCTGAGAAACACGCGTCGATCCGGTAAACCCGTCAAAAACGGTCTTGGGCCCCGCCTTCTTGATCAACGATAGTATGTGCGGCAACAGCTTTAGTTTGGACCCGGCATACTTGATGCCTTCTGTTTGGGGGGCCTTCACGAGAATGTCGTCGAATAAGGTGTTCATGGTAATTTACTGAAGCTTTGAATTATTTTTCTGAATCTCAATGTCTTTTCTTAGCTCATCCAGCGCCGCGTCGTGCCCTGCCGATGTTGCTATCAGTGCATGTGCGAATAGTTTTACAAGAACGAGGTTGTGCGAGTAGGTTATCCATCCGCCTGTCACGCTGTCGAAATACTTTAATCCGTTTCTGGTGTGAGTCCACAGACCTCTCTGCAGCGCATTGGCGGTGCCGCCACCATACCGGACTTCGCAAACATATGCCCCTTCGCCGTCATAAAATCTGTAAACCGGATGCTTTCTTCCTTTTCCCTCATGTTCATAAACCACCTTGGTGATGCTGTTCTTTGCTCGTTCATGATCGAAAACAAGGACATTGCATTGTTGTTTCTTCTCGTCGTAGATCAATGGCAGCACGTTCAGGCTGCTGAAGTCGGCGAAAACGGGGTCGGCCCACAATGTCGAAATGGCGGCGCTTCCTTGAATCAGCGTCCCCATCTGCTGGAGTTTTGGGAACATCAGAAAGTGTTTGTCTGTGGACAGTTGCAATGGACCGTCGCCATAAGCCTTAAGACTTACGGGAAACTCATCCTTGGTGATCTCGTTTATGATCTTAATGTCTTCTTCATGCTGCTTTGCCCGGTATAAGTCCTTTCCGACGTGGATGGACTTGAAGTCATACATGTATTGATTGATGAACTCTGCAATTGCAATCTCGGCCAAGTCGCCATGAGTTTTATTGCCGACAAGCC
Source organism: uncultured Phycisphaeraceae bacterium (assembly GCA_964649195.1). GTDB lineage: Bacteria > Planctomycetota > Phycisphaerae > Phycisphaerales > Phycisphaeraceae > JTS-RE9. The sequence continues at coordinate 6,083 of CAZYPK010000114.1, read as the reverse complement.
GCATTGTGAAGATGTTGCTCAATGTTGTTGTGATTAAATGCGGATTCTTGCTTATCAGCAGCTTAAACCTCGTTGCAAAGTCTTTGTACGGTGTCATACCTGTCGTTTCCTGATGTCTCAATGAATTAACGAATCAATGGTCTGCATGATAACGGAAAATGGCGCCATCGGTCGCGGTGTTCGGAGCAGTCCACCGATGCTTGGGTTCGGTTCGCAGAGAGGCATGCCTGAATGTAGTATCGTTTATTTAAGGAATCGCAGGCCATCCAACCCGCGAAAATGTCAAGGTTCTTCAGGACAAGGCTCGCCTTAGGTGAATCGTATTGAATCTGAACATAAAATGATGGGCTGGAGGAGTGGTCGGCGAGGTCTATCTTCACAGTTTCAAAACCCGTCCGGCCAGCGCATCGTCAACCAACGAAACCAAGTCCGCTCCGCCGCCGGGGTGAACGAGATCGCCGAAGATGCGGAGTTTTTCGCGGTCGATTTTGTCGCGATTGAAGGAGGCGATGGTGCTGAAGTCACCGGCGTCGATATGCTTGCGGCGGCTCTCGCGATTGGGGGACACCATCGCCGCGAACTTGGAGGCCAGGGCCATTTCCAGTGACGGTATCTCGTGCGTTTTGCCGCCTGGAATTGTGTTCTCGAATACTGCCGCGTGGATGTCGTGCTTCGGCTTCATGAGGTCGATCACGACGCAATCGAGTTGCGGGTCGGTGAAGCGAGTCACCACGGGGTTATCCTCGATCGTCAGGTGCGGGAATGCCTCGCGGATGGCCTGCACGGCTTTTTTGTGGTGTTGTTTGCGGACGAGGATATCGACATCGCGCGTGGCCCGGGCCTCGCCGCGAAGCCAGCCGGCCATGGCGTGGGCGCCCATCAATACGAAGCGGATTTCCGCCTTGTTGAGAATAGCGATGACATCCTGCGGCTTGATTTGCATGGCTATCTTGCCCCCGGTTCCCCCGGTTCCCCCGGTTCCCCCGGCTTTCTGCTCGCTCACGGATTCGTACCACCACGAGGTCAGCTCGGTGCTCGACATCAAAGCCCGCTCGTGATCGATCGGCTTGATCGCGGCGGCGGGGTTCGGTTTCGTCGGTGCGATTCGGGGCATGGCTATATTGTAGGTCAAGGTTGCAGGTCAAGGTGGGGTCAAGCGCGCACACTGACCGCCGCCCCGCACGCTTCCCCTCGCATGTGATTCATGGTGGGCGATGGACACCCTGCGAAATGATATTCACGCCGCATCCGCATCGATCGCTTCCGCTTCGCCGCCGATGTCGCCGCCTGTCACCTTGGGCACGTACTGTTCATCCTCGCGGATCACGTGGCCGTCGGTGGTCAGCACGCGCGGCACCGGGTTGGCTTTCTCATGGGCGGCAAGCTGCTGTTCGAGCGTTTTCTGCTTCTCCGGCTCGATGGCGGTCCAGGCCATGCGGCCGCGGCACTTGGGGAACTTCGAGCACGAGAGCCACGGCCCGCGCTTGCTTCTTCGCATGTTCAAGGGCGATTGACATTTGGGACAGGGCACATCAACGGTCAGCGGCGGGACCTTGGGCAATTTCACGAAACCCTTTTTCGGATCGAGATTCACGATGCCCTTGCACTGCGGATAGTTCACGCAGCCGAGGAACGCGCCGAAGCGGCCGGTGCGTTTGGTCATGCCGCTGGAGCAGATGGGACAGGTGATGTCGGTGAGCTGGGCGACCATCGGGTTGCCGTCGCGGTCGATGGGGGCTGCGAACTTGCAGTCGGGGTAGGTGGAGCAACTGAGGAAGCGGCCGTTTTTGCCGAAGCGATAGACGGTGGGTGAGCCGCAGGTGGGGCACTTGTGCGGGGCGGGTTCCATGGCGGCCTTGGCGTGCTGCATGGAGTCGTGGGCCTTGTCGAGTTCGAGCTTGAACGGGTTGTAAAACTCGTGCAGCATCGCGACCCAGTCCTGATGTTTTTCCTCGATGGAATCGAGTTTCGATTCCATGTTGCGGGTGTAGCCGATGTCGAGAATGCGCGGGAAGGCTTCGACGAGCTTGTCGGTGACGACCATGCCCATGTCGGTGGCGTAGAAACGATTGTTCTGCTTGTCCACGTACTTGCGGTTCTGAATCACGTTGATGATCGAGGCATACGTCGAAGGACGGCCGATCCCCTCGGCTTCGAGTTTCTTCACCAGCGAGGCTTCGCTGTAGCGCGGCGGCGGACTGGTGAAATGCTGCGTCGGGTCGATTTGCAGAGCCGCGAGCTGCTGCTGTTCCTTGAGCGGAGGCAAAGTCAGTTCATCGGAAACCGAAGGCACGCCGACGGCTTTATAGAAGCCGTCAAACACCAGCGTTCGGCCCGTGGTTTTGAAGACCAGTTCCTTGTTTTCAACGGTGGCGCTGAGCAGCACCGCGGTGGAATCCCACTCGGCGGGGGTCATCTGGCAGGAGACGAAGCGTTCCCAGATGAGCTTGTAGAGTTTGTATTGCCGTTCATCGAGCGAGGAACGGACGATGGAAGGCGTGAGGGTGACATCGGTGGGGCGGATGGCTTCGTGGGCTTCCTGGGCGCCCTTGTTGGAGCTTTTGTAGAAGTTGGGTGATTCGGGCAGGTACCTGGGGCCGTAGGTTTTTTCGATGAACCCGCGTGCCATCGAGAGCGCCTCTGCGGAGAGGTGCGTCGAATCGGTGCGCATGTAGGTGATCAGGCCGATGGAACCCTGGCCTTTGATTTCGACGCCTTCGTAGAGTTGCTGGGCGGCCCGCATGGTGGTCTGGGCGCCGAAGCCATGGACGTTGGATGCGGCCTGCTGAAGGGTGGAGGTGATGTAAGGCGGATAGGGACGGCTCTTGGTGCGCTTGGTGGTGATGGATTTGATGCGCCAGTCGCGCTCGCTACCTATACGGCCAATGATGTTGACTTTTTTCGCGGCGGGGCCTTTGGCTTTGGGGTCTTCGGTGACGATTGTTTCATCGATGATCAGGCCGCAGAGTTTGACGGCTTCGATCGCTTCGTCGGCGGTCCTGGGTTCGAAGCGCTTGCCTGCGATTTCGATCAGTTCCGCGGAGAGGCCGGCGTGCTCGCTGAGCCAGCCGTTGCGTTCGCGGATGGTGCGCTCAGCACGGGAGCTTGAAGCTCCCGTGCCTGGGGGGTTGGGTTTGGGTTGAGCCTGTGCAAGCCATCGGGTCCATTCGGAGCGAAGCGGCGAAGCGGCGGGGAGGTCGGCGGTGAAGTAGCCGGTGATCTTCCAATACTCTTCGGGTGTGAATGCCATGATCTCGCGTTCACGATCAACAACCAGCCGCACCGCCACCGACTGCACGCGCCCGGCGCTGAGGCCGCCCGCCACTTTTTTCCAAAGCAGCGGCGAGACCTGATAACCCACGATGCGATCGAGGATGCGGCGGGCCTGCTGGGCGTTGAACCGATGCTCATCGATCGGGCGCGGCTTGCTGAAGGCGTTCTGGATTTCGGTCTTGGTGATGGCGTTGAAGACGACCCGCTTGGCGTGGGCCGGGTCCACCTTCAGGGCCTGCGCCAGGTGCCAGGCGATGGCCTCGCCCTCGCGGTCCAAGTCGGTGGCGAACCAGATGTCCGAAGCCCCCTTGGCGGCCCGCTTGAGATCGGTGACGGTCTTTTTCTTGGCCGCCATGATTTCGTAGGTGGGTTCAAAATCATGATCGAGGTCCACGCCGGGCACCGGCGACTTGACGCCTTTGGGATTCTTGCTGGGCAGATCGCGGACGTGGCCGACCGAAGCCATCACGATGTAACCCCCGCCCAGATACTTGTTGATCGTCTTGGCCTTGGCGGGCGACTCGACGATGACGAGCTGTTTGCCGTTACCCCGCACGCCCGGCCCCTCCGAATCGCCATCGATGTCATCAGGATCGACAGCAGGCCCGGCGGCTTTGGAGGCTTTGGCGGGCTTGGAGGAGCGAGGTTTTTTGGCGGTTTTGGCCATCGTTGCGTTCATTCCATGTCGGACGATTGAGCCGACGATTCCACCTATTCCATCGTGGCGAAAGGGCGGATAACTTGAGCAACGGCGGCGGCGTTTGTCAAGTGCCATTTATAATTATTTGAAAATCATGGGTTTGCAGCGTGAAAAAACGCGAGGTGACGGCCATCCGATACGCCGTTCGCCAAGGCGAACGGCTAAATACGCAGGTTCACTACAATAGGACCATGCACGACCGACCCGCCGGCATCTGTCCTTCTCATCGAGGCTCTTTTGTTTTCAGGATCGCCCTGCTGCTGATGGGCTGTCTTGGCGGGGCGGGTTGCTCATCGTTCAATCAGCAGTGGGCGCAGTTGGGCGAGCCGCAGCCGGACGCGAAGGTCGCAGGCGGCAGCCGATGGGAGGGCCTGTGGCGCAGCGACGTTTCGGGGCATGAAGGCAAGCTTCGCTGCATCGTCGTGCCGCAAAGCGGTGACATCGCCTTGTTCCGCTTCTCAGCGACCTGGGGGCCGGGCATCGTTTCGGACTATGACATTCAGATGCAGACCACACCCCTCAGCGAAGGCGGGCAGGCATTCGAGGGTGAAATGGACCTGGGCTGGCTCATGGGCAGCTACCGCTGCAACGGCACGATCATCGGCGACACGTTCCGCGCCGCCTACCGGAGCAAGCAGGATCACGGGGTGTTCGAGATGTCGCGGGTGAAGTGAGGTGTTTATCCGGGCTGTGGCGGGTCGCCGTGGAGCATGACCTGTGACCAGCCTGCGCCCAGGGCTGCGCCGGCGACGCCTGCCGAGGCGTAATCGAGAGGCAGCGCCAGGGCCAGGCCTGCGGCGCGGGTGTTGAAGTAGGCCTTGAGGAAGTCGGCGGCATCGTCGTAGCTCATCGAGGCGACGATGTAGCCGGTGATGGCGACGAGGGCGGGGGCGATGAGGATGCCCATCGGGTTGGCGGGGTGTTTCTGGAAGAGGAACGCGCTGGCCATGTCGCCCACGAGGCCGCCGATGAGGAAGGCCAGGATAAGCCCGCCGATGACCTGGCCTTTTTCGGGGGTCCGCAGCAGGAATGAAGCGAGCAGGCCGGCCACGACCGCGGTGACGAGGCCGCTGACCAGGGCGGGCAGCCATTTGCTGCGCAGGGTGATCGGTTCGCCCAGTTGGTGTTCGCTGACCAGCAGCGGCAGCCGACGGCGCACGGACGGACGGGCGATGGTGACAAGAAACAGAAAACCGGTGAGCAGCGCCAGCCAGATGATCGATTCCACGACCAGCTTCAGATAATCCCCCGGCAAGGTGGCGTTGGTGCGGCGAATCCAGCCGTCGATGGTGTCCCCCTGCGCGGAGAGAATCCACATGGCGGTGGCCAAGGAGAACAGGCCGGTGAGCGGATTGCCCACGGAGGACCCGATGAGGCTGAGCGCGATGATGGGCAGGGCGGCGAGGAGGACCATGAGAAGGGCGGAGACGAACCCGCCGCGCGCCATCATGAGCGTCGGAGCCGAGGCGCCATCCGCGGAACTGAGCGCCGGCGCAGCCGAGGCCAGCACCCACGCGCCAAGGAGGATCGAGGCGGCCACGAGCAATCGATGAGGCAGCGAAGGAAACACGGTGAATCCCTGGGGGTTGCAAGAAAACCATGAAATCACGAAAGCAAGAAAGCATGAAATCAAGCAAGCGCAAAATCATGAAAGCAGGCTGAGATATGCCGATGGGATCATCTGCATTTCATGTTTTCCTGTTTTCTTGATTTCCTGCTGTGCCAGAATCAGATCAGCCTTCGTTTTTCACTTCGGGTTCGGGCTTGTCGTTGCCGGTGTCGGAGACGATGGCCTGGATCGAGGCGCGGACGAAGGTGAGTTTGGTGTTGTTGTTTTCATCGGCCTTGATGATGACGCGGTCGGGGCGCACTTCGACGACGGTGCCCAGCAGGCCGCCGATGGTCTGGATGCGGTCGCCTTTCTTGAGGGCGCCCAGGAGGTCTTCGCGTTTCCTGCGTTCCTTGCGCTGGGTTCGCATGGAGAAGATGATCATGAGGATCAGGCCGCCCATGAGAATGAAGAGGAACGTGGAATCGCCAAAGCCACCCTGGGGCCGGGACTGGGGCAGCGGGGCGCCGGGGGTTCCGGTGGAAGGGGTGCCGGGGGTGG
>CAZYPK010000113.1:0-17753 GCA_964649195.1 uncultured Phycisphaeraceae bacterium | reverse complement strand
TTCAGCCCGCGGACGGGCTTCGCAAACGAACGGCTCGGCGGGCGCCTCGCCCTCCCGGCGGAAGCGAAGCCGCAAGCGGCTGTGGGCTTCTTTCTGTCTCCTGTTTCCTGTCTCCTGTTCCCTGATCTCTGACCTCTGATCTCCGACCTCTTTTTCAAGAGGTGATCGCATTTCACCCGGCGCAAATATTCGATTGAAGCCTGTCGCCCGACCGATACTGCAAAACGGGCCTTCGTCACTTCGCATTGCAGTGAGCGATGCGGGCGAGGCCGGGGTTTTTCACACGGATGTGCTCCGCGATAAGGAGATCGCACATGGCAAAGCTTGCGGATCGTTTCGGCAACTTCGTGCAGTGGTTCAAGCGCGGCCGCAAGAGCGGCCCGATCGCCGGCGACACCCCGACCGACGGCGGCGTGATGGTCGCGGAGATGGAGCAGGATGACGCCCTGCCCATCAAGCGCATCGCCAGGGAGTCGCCGATGGACAAGCTCCAGCGCGGCTACGAGGAGATGGTCTCTCTCATGTCCAGCGTGCGAAACCACCTGGAAACCCAGGCCCAGCGCAGCGAACGGCTGCTTCGCGTGCTCGACGGCCTGCCCGAGGCGCTCAAGAGCCTGCCCGAAGCCACCCGCAACCAGACGCGCACCCTCGAAGCCATTCAGACCAATCTCAATCAGCAGGTGCAGCACAACACCAAGCTGGCCGAGGCCCTCAACGGCCTGTCGCAATCCACCAAGCATCACGAACATGCCATGAGCGCCATCGGCCAGCAGCTTGATGCGGGCCATCAGCGCAGCGAGCAGATCCTGGGCAGCTTCAACTCGCTCACCGGCACGCTCGACCGCATGGCCGACGCCAACGAGGCCGGCACCATCCTGCTTCGCCGCATGGCGGAACAGGAATCGCAGGCCGCCGAGCAGGTGCGGCAGCTTTTCATACGCAATCAGAAGCAGATGACCACCATGTCCATCGTGAGCTGGTCGCTGGCCCTGGTCGCCCTGACCGTCGCCAGCTTCGTGGCGGTGTCGGTCAGCAAGATCGGCGGCCAGGCGCCGATCACCAACGCTTCACAACCTGCCGCCCCCGCTCCCGCCCAGCCATCGGCGCCGGCCATCGTGCCGACGAACGACACGCCGGCGGTCGAGGAAGAGACAACCAAAATCAACCTGCTCGATGATTCAACCGCCACCACCAAAGGCGAAGCGCCCGGTGAAGCCCCCGGAGAATCGCCCATTGCTTCGCAGGCCGCGGCAACGACGGCGGCGGATTGATGGAAGGATCGAAACCCACGCACAGGAGTGCGTGGGCTTTGGAGGTGTGATGACGCATTCATCATGTGATGATTCGTTCATCATGCGATGACACACTCATCCTGCATCAATCAGAACTTGATGATGCCTTCCTTTTCCCACTTCTGGATCAGCAGTTTCATATCGATCAGGGCGCTGTCGAGTCTTTTCACCGACTCGTTGAGGTTGTTGTAGAGCGATGGATCGTTGATGAGCTTGCCCACGGTGCCGTCGCCTTCGCGGACCTGGTCGATGGTCTTGCGCATGGCGAGAATCGTGCCGCTCATGTCGTCGGCGACGGCGACGTAGCGGCGGGTGAGCTGATCGATGTTGCCCTTGGCCGAGTCCACCAGTTCATCGACCTTCGCCACGCTGCCGTCCGCCTTGGCGATGAGGTTCTTCGTGTCCGCAGTGACTTCCTTGATGTTGCCCGACGCATCCTTGATGTTGGCCAGGGAGGTCTTGAGATCGTCGCGCATGGCCGGGTCGTTGACCAGCGAGTTGATGCCCTCGATCACCTGCCGCATTTCCGCCAGCCGCTGATCGGCGCGGGCGAGCACCGTGGTGATGTTGCCCATCTTTTTCCCGTTGCCGGCATCGACTTCATCCGGGCTGACCTGGCTGGTGAGTTGGATCAGGTGTTTGGACAGATCGGACCAGTCCCTGGCGATCGATTCGAAGTTGTCGCTGATGCGGGTGAACTGGGCCATCGGGCGTTCCATCGCCGATTCGAGCTGGGTCGCCAGTTGCCCGGTCAGGCTCGATGAACCGCCTTGGACCAGCGCGGTGCCGTCGCGGGGGAGCATTTGGATTTCCTGCTGATCCGCCAGGTGTTTGACGCTGAAATCCAAGGCGGGACTGCCGCCCAAAAGCGTCGGCGAAACGGATGCCTTGACCCCCACGGGCAGATCGAACTCATCCTTGACCTTCGTCGTCACCTCCACGCCGAGGCTGATGGGCTTGCGCAGCTCGACCGTCACCACGCGGCCGACATCCAGCCCGTTCATCTTGATGCGCGAGCCGGGGGTCAGCCCGGCGGCGTCGGGCATGTGTACCTTCACGATGTACCCGCCCTCGGCCCAGTCGGGCACATAGCCGAACAACATCAGCAGCCCCGCCATGCCGATGATGCCGCAGATGGCGGTGATGCCTACCAGAACATGTCGAAATCGATCGGTCATGGCAAACCTCGTTTTTCTTCGCCGCAGGATCACCCGCGATCAGGGGGCTTCATCGTCCCGCGAAACCGTTGCGTATCGCCGCCAGCTCATCCGCATCGGCGCGGCCATGAATGAACCGCTGAACACGATCATCGGCGGTCGCCAGGAACGCCTGCGTGGAACCGTCGGCCACCACTTTCCCATCGTAAAGCAGCACCATCCGGTCGGCAATTTTGCGGGCGCTGGCCATGTCGTGCGTCACTGCGATGCTGGTGATGTGCAGCTTCTCGCGCAGGCTGTTGATCAGTTCGTTGATGACATCGCTGGTGATCGGATCCAGGCCGGTGGTCGGCTCGTCGTAAAGAATCAGCTCAGGTTCGAGCACCACCGCCCGCGCCAGGGCCACGCGCTTGCGCTGGCCGCCCGACAGGTCCCCGGGCATCTTCATCTGAATGCCCGGAAGCCCGACCATGTTCAGCACGCCGGCCACGCGATCCTCGCGCTCGCAGCGGGACATCCGCGCATGCTCGATGAGCGGAAACGCGACATTGTCCAGCACGTTCTTGGAATCGAACAAGGCGCCCATCTGAAACAGGAAGCCGATCTTCTTTCGCAACGCGACCAGGTCATGTTCGCCAAGCCCGTCGATGCGCCGGCCGGCAAAATGAACCTCGCCCGCATCGGGACGCAGCAGGCCGACGATGTGTTTGAGCAGCACCGATTTGCCCGTGCCGCTGGGGCCCAGGACCACGGTGGTGCGGCCGCGCTCAAAGGCGAGATCGACGCCGGCCAGGACGCGCAGCGAGCCGAACGATTTGTGCAGCCCGCGCAGCTCGACGATCGATCCGTTCGATGGTGACGCCGCCGCCGATGCGTCATGGGCGGCGCCGCTTGGGGGCAGGGAAGGCGCGGGTTGAAGGGTCGTTGGCGGAGTCACGCGGAAGGCTCAGTGGCGAATGGACGATGGTCATGGATGATAGCGTGACCGATGGCGACACGGCGGGAGGGGGCGGATTTCCAGATGAATATCCACCGGCCATGCTGAAGGGTGGCTGGGGCTGAAGACTTTGCGAAAGCCCCGGCCCAGATGCACGAAGCAAGGTGGTGCAACTGAAAGTCGATGGTCGCCTGGCCGGGGCTTCGCGGACTCAGCCCCAGCCACCCGGAATCATATCTTGCCGCAAAAGATGGGCACACCCAAGCCATTGCAAAACGTCGCCCTCAAGACATCACCGGCAAGCGATGCTTAACGCAGGAAGCGTCCATACCCCATGCGTTTCATTTTGGCCTTCCACCGGCCTTCTTCGACGGACCAGAGTTGTTCGGGGATGCCGATGTCGCCCCACCACTTTTCCGGGTGGTCCTGCACCAGCTGCGCCATCATGGCGATGCACCGTTCGTCCTGCACGATGATCAGTTCGACGCCGGCCTTCTTCAGCAGATGCTCGGCGCCGGCGAAGGTGACATTCTCCCCCACGATGATGCGCGGAATCTGAAACAGCAGCGCCGTGCCGGTACACATGATGCACGGACTGAGCGTGCTGACCAGCGTACACCGATCGAAGTCCCGGCGGATGCCCGCGTCGCGCAGGCAGACCGTCTCGGCGTGGGCGGTCACATCCTCATCCACGTACCGGCGATTATGCCCGCGGGCCACGATCCTGCCCCCGGCGTCGGCCAGCACCGAACCGATGGGCAGTCCGTTGAACCCCAGGCTTTTCTGCGCCTGTTCATACGCGGCGGTCAGCAGGGCCGAATCAGTCATGTTGAACTCCTGAACATTCGGTTGGCGGGCATCAGGCACGGATCACAACGAGTGATTACCTTATCACACTCATGGGCCTGCTGATTCTTTTCATCGTCGCGCTGATCGTGATCGTCGTCGCGGGCACGCTGTCGCTGATTCACCACATGCAGCAGCCCAAACGCCTGACCTATGGCGTGATGCTGGCCCATCGCCGGCCCACCGATCCCGCCGAGCTGGGATTCGAGGCCGAGGAACGGTCCTTCCGCTTTGTCGATGGCACGCAGTCGCCGGCATGGATCGTGAAGGGCCGGCGGGCGGGCGGGCCGACGATCATCGTGTCGCACGGCCTGGCGGACAGCCGCTACGGCTCCCTGATCCGCCTGCCCGCCCTGACGCCGATGGCCTCGCGCGTGGTGCTTTACGACCTGCGCGGCCACGGCGATTCCACCGCGAAAAAAACCACGCTCACCGCCAGGGAGCCGGAGGATCTGATGCAGGTGATCAACGAGGTCGATGACGGTTCACCCGTGGTGCTGATGGGGCATTCGATGGGCGCGGGCATCTCGATGATCGTGGCGGCGCACGAACAGGAGCGCACCGATGGCCACCGCTGTCGCGTGGCCGGGGTGATCTGCGAAGGCGGCTATCGCTGGCCGATGGAGACGATCGCGGGCTATCTGAAGGAGCGCGGCTGGCCGGTTTATCCGTTCCTTTGGCTCACCGGCCGGCATCTTTCCTTCTGGCTGGGCATCACGCGCAAGAGCTTCGATCGTGTCGGCTACGCCCAGCGACTGGCCTGCCCCCTGCTGATGATCAACGGCGATGCGGACACCATCAGCCCGCTGGCGTCGGCCAGGGAAGTCACCGCCGCGGCGGCGCGCGGCACGATGGTCGTGATTGCCGGGGGAACGCACGGCAACCTGCCCACCGCCTTCGCCGATCAATACGCCTCGGCCATCGCCTCGTTTCTGGAGACCCTCGCATGAACACCCTCGCATCACGCATCGATCACACCATTCTCAAAGCCGAGGCCATGCGAATCGAGGTGCAGAAGGCGGTTTCGGAAGCGCTCGAGCACGGCTTCGCCTCGGTCTGTGTGAACGGCTGCTTCATCGCCGATGTCGCCGCGGCACTGCGCGGCTCGGCGGTGAAGGCGTGTGCCGTGGCGGGCTTTCCGCTGGGCGCGATGAAGAACGCCGTCAAGGCGATCGAGGCGAGCAGCCTGGTGAAGGATGGCGCCGATGAGATTGACTTTGTCGCCCACCTGCCCACGCTGATGAGGCGGGATTTTGCGGGGGCGAAAGCGGAATACATGGAGATCGTCAAAGCCGCCCGGGCCGCCAATCCGCAGGTGATCATCAAGGTGATCGTCGAGTCGGCTGCGCTGATGAAGGATGTCGATGAAGCGACTGCTGAGGCGAGGATTGAAGCCGCCTGCCGGGCGGTGCGCGAATCAGGCTGCGACTTCATCAAGACCTCCACCGGGTTTCACCCCGCAGGCGGCGCGACGGTGGAGGCGGTCTCGCTGATGCGAAAGCATTCGGGCGGCATCCACATCAAAGCCTCCGGCGGCATCCGCTCCTGTGACGATGCGAAACGGATGATCGACGCCGGCGCCGACCGCCTGGGCTGCTCGGCGGGTGTGGCGATCATCAAGGGCGCAGGCGCGGGCGGCGAGGGGTATTAGGAAAATCGATTATTGATGGTCACTTTAAGAAAAACCGCAAGCCCAAGGGTGAGGTCCGCCGAACCCTTGGGGTATCGATCCGGAATACCCCGACGGCTCGCGGACTCGCCATCGGGCTTGCGGTCTTTACCAAAGTAACCATCAATAAACGGTTATCATGCTTTTCATGAAACGATCCTTCCAGTTCGTCATCGCCTTTTCCTTCATTTCCACAGCGGCGATTGCGGAACCGCTCAAGCCTTTCGCCATCGAAGTGGTTGATGCGGAAACCGGTCGCGGCATTCCGCTGGTGGAACTCAAGACCGTCAATCAGGTGCAGTTTTACACCGACTCGGCGGGCCTGATCGCGTTCAATGAACCGGGCTTCATGAACCGCGAGACCTGGTTCACCATTTTCAGTCACGGCTACGAGGTGCCGGCCGACGGCTTTGGCTCGCGAGGCCAGCGCATCCGCATCACGCCAGGCGGCAGCGCGACGATCAAACTCAAACGCAAAAACATCGCCCGCCGCCTCTACCGCGTCACCGGCGAAGGCATCTACCGCGACACCGTTCTGCTGGGCCGCAAAGCGCCCATCGAACATCCCGTGCTCAACGGGCGCGTGCTCGGGCAGGACTCCATCCTCACCACCATGTACCAGGGAAAGATTTACTGGTTCTGGGGCGACACCAACCGCGACAGCTATCCGCTGGGCCAGTTCCACATGAGCGGCGCCACTTCGCTGCTGCCCAGGGATGGCGGGCTTGATCCCGGCGTCGGTGTCAATCTGAAATACTTCGTCGATGCGGAAGGCTTCAGCAAAAAGATGGCGCCGCGATCCGAACCCGGACCGATCTGGCTCGACGGCATCATGGTGGTGAAAGATGATGCGGGACGCGAGCGGATGGTGGCTCGGCATTCGCGCATGAAATCACTGGGCGAACGGCTTGAGCAAGGCATGATGATCTACAACGATGAGAAGGAAATTTTTGAGAAGACCGCGCAGTGGGCCAACGATCTGACCGCGGTGCCGCAGGGGCAGCCGTTTTATGTGAAGGTCGATGGCGTGGATCATGTCTATTTCGCGTTTCCCTACCCGCTGCTGCGCGTCAAGGCCGACTTCAAAAGCGTGCAGGACCTGACGCAGTATGAAGCCTTCACCTGTCTCGTTCCCGGCGCGAAATACGACAAATACAATCCGCAGCTCGACCGCGATGACCAGGGCAAACTGATCTGGAACTGGAAGCGCAACGCCAATTTCATCAGCGAAGAACAACAGAAGGAACTGATCAGGAACAATCACATCAAAGCGGAGGAAGCATGGATCGACCTGCGCGATGTTGAGTCAAAAAAATCCATCACCGCGCACGGCGGCACCGTCCACTACAACGCCTACCGCAAAAAATACATCGCCATCTGGCTCGAACTTTTCGGCGCCAGTCCCCTGGGTGAAGTCTGGTATGTCGAGGCCGACGCACCGCACGGCCCCTTCCGCAAAGCCCGCAAGATCATCACCCACGACAAATACAGCTTCTACAACCCGCGCCATCACCCCATGTTCGACCAGCAAGGCGGCAGGATCATCTACCTCGAAGGCACCTATGCCGACCTGATCTCCGGCGCCAAACAGATGACCCCGCGCTACGACTACAACCAGATCATGTACCAACTCGATCTCGATGATCCGCGGTTGAAGGAGTAAGTTCCGAGTTTCGAGTTCCGAGTTCCGAGTTTCAAATCAAGGAACGGAACATACGGATGTGTCTTCAACTCGGAACCCGGAACCCGGAACTCGGAACCGATTACAATCCCCGAAAACCACCGGTCTGCCCGGTGGAACTCGGCCCAGGATTTTCACCCATGACCGCTCCCGCTGAAAACGCCCCTTCCTCCACGCCCACCAATTTCATCCGCGAAGCCATCGATGGTGACCTCGCCTCCGGCAAGCACACGCAGATCGTCACGCGATTTCCCCCCGAGCCCAACGGCTACCTCCACATCGGACACGCCAAGTCCATTCACCTGAACTTCGGCATCGCCCGTGATTACGCCTCCCCCGGAAGCATCGCGCCAGAAGGCGCCCGCTGTCATCTGCGCATGGATGACACCAACCCCACCAGGGAAGACCGCGAATACATCGAATCGATTCAGGAAGATGTGAAATGGCTCGGCTTCGACTGGGGCACGCACTACTTCCATGCCTCCGACTATTTTCCGCAGCTTCACGAATGGGCCGTGCTGCTCATCAAGGCGGGCAAGGCTTATGTCTGCGATCTCACCGGCGAAGAGATCACCAGATCGCGCGGCACGCTCATCACACCCGGCACACCCTCGCCCTACCGCAATCGTTCTGTCGAAGAAAATCTCGACCTCTTCGAGCGCATGACCAGGGGCGAGTTCCCCAACGGCTCGCATGTCCTTCGCGCCAGGATCGACATGGCATCCCCCAATCTCAACATGCGCGATCCGGTCATGTACCGCATCCTGCACGCATCCCATCCCCATGTGGGCGACAAGTGGTGCGTCTATCCCATGTACGACTACGCCCACGGCCAGAGCGACTGGATCGAAGGCGTCACGCACTCGATCTGCACGCTCGAATTCGAAGACCACCGCCCGCTCTACGACTGGTTCATCGATGAGATCACCAAAGCCCACGGACTCCTGTCCGTGGGTTCGCCGCTCCCCCCCCGCCGTCCGCGCCAGTACGAGTTCGCCCGCCTGAATCTCACCTACACCGTCATGAGCAAGCGCAAGCTGCTCGAACTCGTCAAAGAGAAATACGTCAACGGCTGGGACGATCCGCGCATGCCCACCATCTCCGGCATGCGCCGCCGCGGCTACACGCCCGCCGCCCTGCGCGCCTTCTGCGAAGGCATCGGCGTCGCCCGGCGAAGCAACACCATCGAACTCGCCCGGCTCGAACATCACCTGCGCGAAGACCTCAACAAAACCGCGCCGCGCATCATGGGCGTGCTCCATCCGCTCAAGGTCGTGATCGAAAATTATCCCGAAGGGCACATCGATGAACTCGATGCGATCAACAACCCCGAAGACCCGGCGGCGGGCACGCGGAAAGTGGCGTTTTCCAAGGTGATTTACATTGAACAGGATGACTTCAAGGAAACGCCTCCGCCCAGGTATTTCAGGCTGTTCCCCGGCGCGGAAGTCCGGCTGCGCTATGCCTACTTCATCCGCTGCACGGGCGTCGTGAAGGATGATGCGGGCGACATCACCGAAATCCGCGCCACCTACGATCCCGCCACGCGCGGCGGCGACGCCCCGGACAAACGCAAGGTGAAAGGCACGCTCCACTGGGTCAGCGCCGCCCACGCCATCGATGCGGATGTCCGTCTGTATGACACGCTCTTCATCAAGGAGAACGCGGAGGAAGTGGAGGAAGGCAAGACCTGGCGCGACAACCTGAACCCCAACTCCGTCACGCTGCTCACCGGCTGCAAACTCGAACCCGCCGCCAAGGGTGCCAGGCCCGGCCAGGTGTTTCAGTTTGAGCGCAACGGGTATTTCAATGTCGATCCCGATTCGACGGAAGACAAACTCATCTTCAACCGCACCGTGACGCTCAAGGACACCTGGGCGAAAATCGAGAAGAAGCAATAGCGAGCCGGGCCGTGCCGGCCCGATGCTTGTCCCAACAATCTCTCACTCCACAAACCCCGCCGCCTTGAGCGCATCGACTGTCATTCCCGTCTTGCCCTGCATGATCTCGCGCTGCCTCATGACATGCACGATCGTCTTGGCAAACATGTCGCATTCGATGTTGACGATGTCGCCTTCTTTCGCGTCGCCCAGCGTGGTGAGTTTCAGCGTCGTGGGAATCAGCGCGACAGTGAATGAATGATGCGCAGGATCAACCGCCGCCAGCGTCAGGCTCACACCATCGACCGTGATCGAACCCTTGGGCACGAGATAATCCGTCAGCGGCGCAGGCGCCTCGATGGTGACGGCCCATTCATTTTCCGTTGCGACAACTTTCGAAATTCTCCCGGCGCCATCGACGTGGCCCTGCACAAAGTGGCCGCCCATTGCCGTGGTCGGCGTGAGCGCGAGTTCGAGGTTGACGCGGCTGCCCTGGGGCAGTTGGCCGAGGCTGGTCTTGTCGAGCGATTCGCGGATCACATCGAAGGCGAGCAGGCCGCCGTCATCGCCCGGCCTTGGCGCATGAGTCAGGCAGCAGCCGCTGACGGCAACGCTGTCGCCAGCCTTGGGAAAGGAGGGCCATTCCCTGGGGCTGCCCGGATCAATCAGCAGGCGAACGCCAAAGTCATTGACCTGATGCGAAACAATCGCGCCCTTTGCGGTGATGATGCCTGTGAACATGAGCCAAGTGTAGCAGGATGGTCCGGCGGCTCGAAAGCATACGGAAACCACTCGTCCGACTTCGATCTGCTACAATGCTGTGCTCGACTTTTTTGAGTATGCACCGCCCATGAAACCGACCATCAACATCAATGTTCGCAGCACCACCGCCCTCATCTCCCCGCACGCCCTGGGGCAGGCGCTGCCCATGAGCGAGGCGGCCAACCGAACGGTTTTCGAATCCCGTGAGATCATCAAGCGGATCATCAACGGCGAAGATCACCGCATCATGGCGGTGGTCGGTCCCTGCTCGATTCACAACCGCGAAGCGGGCCTGGAATACGCCCGCCGCCTGCAAGCCCTGGCACGAAAAATCCATGATCGCATCTATGTGATCATGCGCGTCTATTTCGAGAAGCCTCGCACCACGGTCGGCTGGAAGGGGCTGATCAACGATCCGCATCTGGACGGCACCTTCGACATCGCCACCGGCCTTCGCCTGGGAAGGTCGATCCTGCTGGAGGTGGCGGAGATGGGCCTGCCCACCGCCACGGAGATGCTCGAACCGATCACGCCGCAGTACATCGCCGACCTGGTTTCGCTCGCCTCCATCGGCGCCCGCACAACCGAGTCGCCCACCCATCGCCAGATGGCCAGCGGCCTGTCGATGCCCGTGGGCTACAAGAACGGGACCGATGGCAATCTGCAGGTCGCCCTCGATGCGATGATCGCGGCGCGGACCCCGCACAGCTTCCTGGGCATCGATGGCGACGGCCAGACCTGCATCGTCAACACGATGGGCAATCCCTGGGGCCATCTCATCGTGCGCGGCGGGCGCAGCGGCCCCAACTTCTCGCCCGAAAGCCTCAAGGAGGCCTCCGACAAACTCTCCGCCCTGGGCCTGTCGCCGCGGGTCATCGTCGATTGCAGCCACGGCAATTCGAACAAGGACTACAAGAATCAGGGCATCGTCTGGCGCAATGTGATCGAGCAGCGCCTGGCGGGCAATGACGCGATCATCGGGCTGATGCTCGAAGGCAACCTGCTGCCGGGCCAGCAGAAGCTGGGTGATGATCCCGCAACATTGCAGCATGGCGTTTCGATCACCGACGCCTGCATCGGCTGGGAGGAGACGGAGGCGCTGCTGCTTTCGACCCACGCGGCGCTGCCGGCCTTGAACGTGGCGGCGATGCGCGGCTGATGGGCGGCAGGCAAGAGACGATCACCGCCTTGCCGGTTCAAGGGCCATGCGCTCACCCACATGGATCACCGCATCGAGCAGCGGCGCGATGCGGCCATTGAGTTGTTGCTCGATCACCTCTTCAAGTTCCTTCGCCGGCGTCGTCAAAAGCGGGAACCCGCAGCGATCCGCGTTGAGCGTGATCCAGTTCACATGCCATTTCAGTTCGGTCGTGTTGCCGCCGCCGTAACAGGCCTGCATTTTGGAAAGCCGGGTCTGAAGATGCCTGATGAAGTCGGCGACGATGGCGCGGTGATCCCCCACATGCAGGTCGAGCGTGGAAAGGATCGGCCCGGTCCCCCCGGCCCCCCGGACCCCGGCGGGATTCATGACCGCCCTCGCTGCCGCGTCCGGTCTGGCGATGGATTTTCGCGGCCGCGGCCTGGAGGGGCCTGGGTGATCCAACGGCGCCGGGGTTTGCGGTTGAGCGTCCGCGACGACCGCGGCATCGCCGTGGCCGGGCGCGGCCGTGAGGCAGGCCGTGGCTTCCGCCCTTGCCTGGCGCAAGGCGTGCTCCATCTCGATCAGTTGCAGCCGCGCCGCTTCCAGCGCCGCCTCAACCTGGGTGCGCGCGACACGTTCGCGCTGCAACTGCAATTCAAGCGGTTCGCCGCTGGAAGGCATCGGCCCGACTCCTGACCGCCTCTCATGCCGCCTGACAACACATGGAGATTCCCTGAACAACGCAACCATAAGATTCACTTGGGCGGCGGACGAATCGAATTTCAAAAGCTCCGCAAACAACGCAGCCTGTCCGATCGGCGCCGTCGATGCAGGCGTCGCAGCCCGCATCCATTCCGCAGCACATGTGAAAAAAGCCCGCTTTCGCGGGCTTTTCGGGGAACGATGCTGTTTCGGCTGATCGGCCGCTTCGCGCAGGCTTCAGTCGCGATCGCGTTTTTCATCCCGGCGCGGTTCTTCGCGCTCGCGGTCGGGACGCGGCCGGTCCCCTTCGCGGCGCTCCGCTTCCCTGCGCTGAATTTCACGACGCTCGATCTCCCGGCGTTCAACCTCTCTTCGTTCGATGTCGCGCGGCGGCAGCGGGCGATCACCCTCGCGCCGTTCGACTTCACGCCGGTCCGTCTCGCGCCGTTCAACCTCGCGGCGTTCCGCTTCGCGCGGCGGCAACGGACGGACGTTTCGGCTCTCACGCAACTCCGCAACCTCACGGCGAAGACGATCAACCTCGGCCCGCAGCTCGCGAATGGTGCGCATCAGTTCCTCCTGCTCACCGCCACGCAGAGGCGGCCTCGCTTCGCCTTCGGGACGACGGTCGCCTTCACCGCGCGGCGGCACGGGACGCTCGCGATCACCTTCACGCGGACGCTCACCTTCACGCACACGCTCGCCTTCACGCGGACGATCACCTTCGCGCGGCCGCTCACCCTCCCGGCGAGGCGGCGGCGCAGGACGCTCCCCTTCCCTGCCTTTCACTTCGCCATCCCGTTCGCGTTCGCGCGGCTTCTCCGCGCGGTCCTGGGCCTGCACGGTGGCGGCAGGGGTTGCCAGCAGGCTGGCGCCGGCCAGCATCACAGGCACGGCCAGCGCGGCCACGCCGCCGATCCAGCCGCGATGAACGGGTGATGTTGCACTGGTGATGCCCAGCACGTTGCGAACTCGATGGAGAAGAGTCATGGGCGGACCTCCGATATGCATCGCCAGCGTCGGCTGCACGCGAGCCAGGCGTTGGCGGGCGACAAATTCAAGGGTGTTGGCGTAGGCCAGCTTCCGCTGTGTGGCGGCGACGGCCAGATCATCGCAGCAGACTTCGCGGTCCTCACGAAGGCGGGCGGAAAGCCACCAGATCGCGGGATGAAAGAAGAAGACCGCTTCGGCGATCCGCTGCATGAGATTGATCCAAAGATCGTGCCTTCGAATGTGCGCCAGTTCGTGGGCGATGATCGCCTCGAGCATGTCGCCGGGCATGTGAGCCATCCACGCGGCAGGCACCAGGATGATCGGCCGCCAGAAGCCGGCGGCGGCCGGTTCAACGATCCGCCGGCAGCCATAGACCCGCGGCGCCTTCGACAGCCCCATGACCTGCGCCAGGCGGGCGGCGGACTGCATCAACCGCGGCGGCGGCAGCGAACGCGAACGACGGATGCGATGAAGCGCGGCAAACCCCAGGATCAAACGAAGGCTCAACACCACGACGCCCATCAGCCATAGCGATGCGATCCAACGCTGATAGCGGGTGATGGCATCGCCGAAGATCGCACCAGGCTCATGCGCCGATGCAAACATGCCTTCATCATGAGACGCATCACGCATGGCAGCGGTGATCAACCCTTCGGTTGTGTTTGAAGAGACGGGCGCGGCAGTGATGCTGTCCTGCCGCGCGATCGGCATCGGCTTGGAATCGACGAGCATGAACGTGATGACGGGGCAAACGATCATCGCCCCCAGCGCGGCCAGGCTCGCGGCATACCGGCCTTGCGCGGTTCGTATCCGCAAGGCGCGCAGCGCGATGATCCATACGATCGCCACCAGCGAGCCCTGCCAGAGAAAATGAATGAGCGCGAGCACCCAGCGATGCCAGATCGGATGGTCGAAGAGGCTTGCGAGCATCAGTCACCTTCCTTGTCTCGATTCAGATCGCGCTGGTAGGACTTGATGGCTTTGCGTATCTGCGCCAGTTCATCGCTGTCGGGGCTGGCCTGGTCCAGAAGCCGCGAGACCAGCAGGCTGGCGGAACCGGCGAAGGCGCGATCGAGCAGATCGCCGAGCATGGAGCCGAGCGTGGTTTCCCGGGCGGCCACGGCTTCATAAACGAACGCCCGGCCTTCCGGCCTTCGCTCGAGCAGCCCCTTCTCGAACATGACGTTCATCAGGCTCATCACCGTGGTGTAGGCCCGATCCTGCCCGGCTTCGAGGTGTTCCATGACCTGCCGGACGGTGAGCGGCCCATGCTCCCACAAGGCGTGGAGCACCTCCAGTTCGGCCGGGGTCGGGTTGTCATGCCGGGGTCGCGCCATGAGGGTTCCAACGAGCGAGGATCGGGTTGATTGCATCATTCTACGGTTTATGCCGTAGTTGTCAACGGGTTATGCCGTAGGTTCGTGAAAAGAGGCGTACCCATCTTGATGAAGTTTTGGGTGGGAAGTTTTTTGGGGTGGCTGGGGCTGAGTCCGCGAAGCCCCGGCCCAAGTGAGCCGGAAGAGCCGGAAGAGCCGGAGGGAGGCTTAAGCGAAACTCAGGTGGTTCAATTTCTCGACACCTTCGCGTAAACGAAGCCGATGACGCCGGCCAGCGCCACCGCGCCGGACCAGAGGATCGCCAGGCCGCTGAGCAGGCTGTGCGACGGGTCGCCTGCGAGGCGTGAACCGGTTTGCAGCACGATGGTGGTTCCCAGCACGGCGAGAAAGGTCCAGAAATAAACGACCAGCGGCACGCGGCCGCGCAGACGGATGCTCAGCAGCGCGCCCAGCATCGCGGCGAGCAGGCAGCCGAAAGCGGTCGCGGCACGCTCGTGAAACTCGGCGATCACCCGGCTGACCAGACGACTCAGATGATTGCCCAGGCTCTTGGATGACCGCATCGCCTGCCGGGAGTGGGCGAAGCGGCTGCGGGCCTGTTCGATCAGGTCCGTGGCGGAGACCTGAGCGAACACGGGCGCCAGTTCCTGCGGCCACCACATCCGGTTGAGCCGCAACTCCCTTCGTTCGGTCGTGCGATCCGGCCGGCGAGGATCGATCATCAGGACATCGTGCAGGTCGATGGTGATGCGCGGTTCCGTGCCGGTCTGCATCGGGGCCGCGGTGATGCGGGATTCGCCCCGGGCCTCGAAGCGGCGCGAGAGCCTGCCTTGCTCGTAATGATCGATGCGCAGCGGGCGCGTCGCGCCGGCGTTCACGACGAGGGCGTCGCCATCGCGCGCCACCTGCGGCGCACTGATCACGAAGCGCTCCTGTTCCCGGGCGCCGTTCATCCGCACGCCGTGAATCTCGCCATCAGGTGCGCCGGGGATCGGCGCGATGTAGCTCTCGGCTTGCGCTCGCAGGGCCTGTTCGACGCGGGTGAGCAGTTCTTCATCGAGCAGCACTTCGACGAGCTTGTTTCGTTCGACGATCGATCGCGGATGGTTTTGCGGATCAGCGCTGATGGCGGCCAGTTCGCCCCAGGTCATGGTGCGCGGCTTGTCCTTGAACCGGTTGGGAAGCTCCACATTGGGCAGCATCTCCGCCTGGTCCGCTCCCACGGCCAGCGACCCGCCGGCGTCGTTCTCATCAAAGTAAAGCGGATTGGTCAGGCGGAACTGCACCCATGTCCGCCCGCCGTCGCGGAAGACGAGGATGTCGGCCGCCTCTGCCGTGTGGTCGCTCAGCGTCTCCTGCGTCAGCGGATCAAGCCTGCCCACCGCCACGCCGCGCAGCAACACCAGTTGATCCGGCTGGAGCGGGCTGTTCTCAAGGCGCGGCGGCGGCGCTTCCTCCGCCTCGAGCGCGAAAATCTTGTAGTTCCCCATCACCACCGGTTCCCCATGCCGAAGCTGATGCACCAGCACGCGCATCGCATCCTTCTGAATCAACGACAGCGCCATCTGATTGAACGGGGGAAGCACCCAGTTGCTCATCACAAAAAGAAACACCATCAGCGCCGAACCCAGCAGCGCGACGGGCAGCAGGATGATGGTGTAGCTGAGGCCGCCTGCCGAGCACGCGGTGATCTCGTTGTCGTTGGCCAGCCGGGAAAAGGCCAGCGTCACGGCGAAGGCTGTGCTGAAGGGCAGGGCATAGACGAGCATGGTCGGCGCGGTCACCGCGACAAACTTGAGCAGCCCGCCGAAGTCGAGCAGGCCGTCGCTCAAGGGTTTGATGGCGGCGGCAAAACTGATCACCGTCACCAGCGCCGCGGTGGAGAGCGCCAGCATTTTGATGATGTCCTTGAGGATGTAGCGGTAAAGCGTGAGCGGCATCGAGCGGGCGATCCTTCGCGGCGGTTGCGTGCATTATAGGGAACCGTTGGCGATCGACCGCGATCGTCGCAATCATGACGTTTGGCAGCCCGTTGAAAAAGAGGTCAGAAGTCAGAGGTCAGAAAAGCATTCAGTTTCCCAGTGGTTTGTTTCGTGCTGATCTCTGACCTCTGACCTCTGACCTCTGACTTCTTCAACGGGCTATTGGCCATCGAATACTCCGTTCGCGGCGTTCAAGGGGCCTCTTTTTCCGCCAGATCAACCTCCACCTCCGCTGCGAACATCAACTGCGGGTCGCCTCGTCCGGCCAGGGTCCGAATCATCGTGCCGATGGTTCGCTGCGCCTTGCCGTGGAACAGTTCCCTGCCTTGCTGTTTCACCGTCACCGGCTGATCCAGATCCATCATGCGGTCGTCCAGCCGAATGCGCAGCTTTTTCACCAGTTCCGACTTCACGATCTCAATGTTCCGCCCATCGCGGCTGGCGATCACCAGCGAGCCGGCGGTCATTTCATCCGCGGGCGCCGCCAGCCAGTAGGAGCGGTCGTGCAGTGAGCCGGTCTGCTTCCAGACCACGCGCGAGGGCAAAGCGTTGCGGGAGAACTTGGCCATCCAGGGCAAGGCGGCCTTGTCCTCCAGGTTCATCCAATGCCCTTTGCCTTCGTGAATCTTCACGAAGTTTTCGTAGCCCTGCGGGTCCTCCTCGCGCAGCTTCGCAAGCTGTTGGCCATAGGCGCGGCCGATGTCGGCGCGGTCGTAGGCGTTGTCATTGGCGCCCACCTGAAGGGCGAAAGGCACGTTGCGGAGGGAGAGGATCGAAACGCCGTTGGGGTGCCCGGCCATCATTGCCGCGGCAGCCCAGCGGTCCGCCATGCGGGGCGCGATCTGATAAACGCCATCGCCGCCGGCGGAATATCCCATGACATAGACGCGATCGGGATTGACATCATGAAACACGATCATGTTCTCGATCAGCCGGGCGAACATGCGGTCGATGTGGCCCTCATGCCAGAGGTTCCAGGTGTTGGTGGGGGCCCGCGGCGCGAGGTAGATGCCTTCTTCGAGGGTGTAAAGCCGCTTCTGATTCTGCCATTGCCGATCGTTGACCTGTCTGGGCGCGCCGCCTCCGCCGTGCAGCGAAAGCCAGAGGCTGCGGCCATCCCTGGGCTTTTCGCCGAAGACGCGGAAGTCGAAAGGCATCTCCAACTTCTCTTCGCGGATGATGCGCTGTTCCATCTCTTGGGCGCGGTCCTTGCGGATGATCGCGGCGTGCGCTTCCCAGATCAGCTTGCGGGCGACGGCGGCATCCTCCCGGCTCAGGGCGACGGTTGTGAAATCATGCGTGAGCAGTTCGGTCAGCGATGCCGGGGGTGCCGGGGGTGCCGGGGGTGCCGGGGGTGCCGGGGGTGCCGGGGGT
>CAZYPK010000112.1:0-17875 GCA_964649195.1 uncultured Phycisphaeraceae bacterium | reverse complement strand
TTTTCGTTTGCTTCAGCCCGCGGACGGGCTTCGCAAACGAACGGCTCGGCGGGAGGCTTCCGCTCTCCCGCCATATGCTTTTGCCCTGAGCCGTGGCGTCCTCGCCGCGGCTGAAACAAATCGCGTGAAATAAACCTCTCGTTGCCGCGTTATCCCTTCTGTCCGGCACAGGCCCGGATGCGAACGGATCAACAGCCGAACCGTGGTGGTTCGGAATCAACAACATCGGCCGCGTGCCGAGGATTTATGAAAGGGTGATGCTATGCAACGACGTGTCATGCTTGGCGTGTTTGTGTTTGCCCTGCTCGGTTCCTTCACCTTGGCCAATGCCCAGGAGGAAAAGAAAGGCCGGGCGGGTCGCGGCGATCCTCTGACGGCGGCGCTGGAGAAGGCCGGCCTCAGCGACGAGCAAAAGGAAAAGGTCAAGACCATCAACGAGGATTACCGCAAGGCGTCGGCGGCGGCCCGCGAAGCCAAGGACCGTGAAGCCAGCCGCAAGGCCGGGACCGAGCGGACCGAAAAGATCCTGGCGGTGCTCGATGACAAGCAGCAGGAGATCGTCAAGAAGCACCTCGAAGAAAACCGCTCCACCCGCGGTGAAAAGGGCGACAGGAAAAAGAGGCCGGAATAACCCGCCGCCTCCGGCCCCCCGGTGATGACCAACAAATCGCAAGACGAACGCCCTACGGGTCCACCCGGGGGCGTTTGTTTTTTTAAGCTGTCAGCCGTCAGCTATCAGCCATCAGCCAGAAAAGGCTGATGGGACTCCTGAATAACCTCGCACTCAAGCCGCTTGCGGCTTCGCGATCCCTTGGTTCCTCGTACATCGGGGGTTATTCAGAAGTCCCTGATGGCTGACGGCTGACAGCTTTCCGGGAACCTTCCGCCGGTTTGCGACTCCAATTCTGTGTCCGTCAGCCAATCGCCATCAGCCGTCAGCTATCAGCCAGAAAAGGCAAAGATACAGGATCGCAATACCTTCAAGCTGATAGCTGACAGCTTCTTAAGGAGTTTCATCATGCTTCAAACCATCCCCAAACTGACCCTTCGCCGCGCTGCGGATCGTGGCCGCACCGACATCGGCTGGCTTGATTCGTATCACTCGTTTTCCTTCGGCGAGTACCACGACCCGGCTCACATGGCGTTCCGCAGCCTGCGCGTGATCAATGATGACATCATCGCCCCTTCAACAGGCTTTGGTGAACATCCGCACCGTGATATGGAGATCATCACATGGGTCCTCGAAGGTCAGTTGCGCCACGGCGACAGCCTGGGCAACAGCGAAGTGCTTGGCCCCGGCGAACTGCAATACATGTCCGCCGGTTCAGGCATCCGCCACAGCGAGTACAACGCATCCGCCACCGATCCGGTGCATCTGCTTCAGATTTGGATCATGCCAAAAACGCGAGGCATCGAGCCGCGCTATGGCCAGGTGACGATCGATCGTGCGGCAAGGCAAAATCGCTTTCACCCGGTGGTCACCGGTGATGGCCGCGACGGCACGATCCCGATCGAACAGGATGCCACGCTCGCCATCGCCGATCTCGATGCGGGCAGGAGCGCCACATGGACAACGCAAGGTGACCGCCATCTGTACGCGCACATTGCCCGCGGTTCCGTCGAACTGCTCGGCGAAACGCTCGCCGCCGGTGATGCCGCGATGATCAGCGAGGCGACAACGCTCACCATCAAGGCCGACAGCGATGCGGAAGTGTTGCTGTTCGACCTGGCGTGAAAAGCTATCTCTGTTTATTGATGGTCACTTTAAGAAAAACCCCAAGCCCGATGGCGAGTCCGCGAGCCGTCGGGGTATTCCGGCTCGATACCCCAAGGGTTCGGCAGACCCCCGGGAGCTCACCCTTGGGCTTGGGGCTTTTACCAAAGTGAAGGTCAATGAACGGGGACCCTTTCATGGGCTTCCTTTTCACCCGCCCACTCATGAAACCGCACCGGCTCGCCGCGCGCGATCCGTTCGATGCCTCGCGCCATGTAGTCACGAAACGCATCGGCTTCGGTGAACTGATGCACATCATGCTTCAGGTGAGGCCAGGGCTGCACAAAGGCGGAGTACCAACTGATGCGCTGGCGGATCGTCGCCAGCGCGATCCGCTCGCCGCGATATTTCACGACGTTTTCAAAGTGCTGAACAATCGCCTGGGCCTTCACTTCACGCGGCAGCGGCGGCGGCAGTTCACCGGTGCGAAGGTAGTGAGCCGTGTCACGAAAAATCCAAGGCTGCCCCAAGGCCCCGCGACCGATCATCACCCCCGCGCAGCCGGTTTCATCCATCATCCGTTTCGCATCCACCGGCGACTTCACATCCCCGTTGCCGATCACCGGTACGGTCGGGTGATGCTTCGCCATCGCTTCGACAACGGTGCGAATGTTGTCGCGTCCTTCGCTGATCCAGCGGGCATTGCCGCGAAATTTCTGCTCCGTCGTCCGGCCATGCACCGTGATCGCCGCGATGCCCACATCCGCCAAGGCCGCCGGCAGCGTGTCGGTAATGAGCTGATGGTCATCCCAGCCCAGGCGAATTTTCGCCGTTACAGGAAGGTTGACCGCATTCACCACTTTCCTCGCGACATGTTCGACGGTGTGTGCAGGGTTGCAAAGCAGCGTGGAGCCGCCGTTTTTCTTGGTGACCTTGTCAACAGGGCAGCCCATGTTGATGTCGATGGTGGTCGCCCCATGCGCCGCCGCCCACCGCGCCGCCTCGGCCATGATGTCGCCATCGGCCCCGTAAATCTGCATGCAGACCGGCTGGTCTTCGGGACACGTCGCCGCCAGCCAGAGCGTCTTGGTCGATTCGTTGAGCATCGCCTGCGGGCAAAGCAGATCGGTGCACGCCAGCCCGACGCCGCCGCAGGGCCCGGTGAAGGAACGCACGACGAGGCGGAACGCAAGATCGCAGTACCCCGCGATCGGCGCGAGCAGCAGGGGATTTTCAAGTTGAACGGAGCCGATGCGCAGCATGGGGGAATGATAGCGAGGTGCGGCGGCGAGCCGGGCCGTATCGGCCCGATGCCTTGTGCATTTTCCGGGCCGGCACGGCCCGGCTCGCTTCACTTCTTTTTCCGCGACGCCAGTTCCGCGAAGTGTTTCTTGCCTTCACCCACGAGATAGAAGCTGCCGGTGATGACGATCAAATCCTCGCGGCCAAACCCCACAGCGCAAGGTTGCCAGCGGCGGCAGTGGGGCAGGCGCGAATGCAAACCGCCCGTCGCCTATGCCGACCAGGTGACCGGGACAGTTTGAACTGAAGTCCTCACGCCTCATCGAGTATCCCCGTCCAGGCTTATTCCACTTAAGCATCACAGCCCGATTCTTATTCCAGTTTCAGGCATGAAAGTAGAATAACGGTTTATCGGGCGCGCATCGCATGATGTGAAAACCGGGCCGGCACGGCCCGGCTCGCTTCACTTCTTTTTCCGCGACGCCAGTTCCGCGAAGTGTTTCTTGCCTTCACCCACGAGATAGAAGCTGCCGGTGATGACGATCAGATCCTCGCGGCTGACGGCTCGACCGGCCAGACGCAAGGCGTCCTCCAAGGTCGGGGCGGACTGAGACATCTTGCCGGAGAGGTCGTTGAAGCGATGGATCAGGTCCTCCGGCTCCATCGCCCGGGGGTTGCTCCTGGCCTTGGTGAAGATCACCTTGTCGGCGCCGAGGGAAAGCTGCTTGAGCATGCCGTTGACATCCTTGTCCTGCCCGCAGCCGAAGATGACCACGAGCGAATCGTAGGAGATGTGGGCGCCCAGGGCGCGGATGAGCGACTTGATGGAGACGCCGTTGTGGGCGCCGTCAAGGATCACGCGCGGCTCGGTCCAGACCTGCTCCATGCGGCCGGCCAGTTGCGTGGCGGCCAGGCCGGCGGTGACTTTGTTTTCGGGAATGTTGAAGCCGCTGGCCTTGAGCTTGTCGAGCACGCCCAGCGCCAGGCCGCAGTTGTGGGCCTGGTGTTCGCCGCGCAAAGGAACCGCCACATGCTCCCAACGGCTTGTGGCCGTGGTGACGCTGACGCGGGTGTGCGGCCCCAGTTCCTTGTTCGATTCGAAGCGATAGCTGAAGTCGATCTGCCTGCCGGTGTATTCGATCGTGGTCCCCGCGGCGGCGGCGGCCTCATCAAGGACCGCGGCCACTTCCGGTTCCTGTTCCACGCTGACCGCCGGCACGCCCTTCTTGAAAATACCGGCCTTTTCCTTGGCGATCTGCGCGATCTGCTTGCCCAGGATGTTCATGTGGTCCAGGCTGATGTGGCTCATCGCGGTGACCAGCGGCGTGACCGCGGTGGTCGAATCCAGACGGCCGCCCAGGCCGGTCTCCAGCACGGCAATGTCAACCGCCTGATCCGCAAAGTGGCGCAGGGCGGCGCCGGTCATGATGTCAAAAAAGCTGGGCGGGTTGTCACCAAAAACACTGTAATTCGCTTCGATGATCTTGAGGATGTCCGCCATGTCGCCGTGGCTGATCATGTGGCCGTCGATGGTGATGCGTTCGCGCAGATCGACCAGGTGGGGCGAGATATAGAGGCCGGTGGTGTAGCCGCAGGTCTTGAGCACGCTGGCGAGCATGGCGCAGGTGGAGCCTTTGCCCTTGGTGCCTGCGATCTGCACGCACTTGATCTGCTCGTGCGGATTGCCCAAGAGTTCGAGCAGCTTGCGCATGCGGTCGAGGCTGAAGGTGCGCGTGTTGTAAGGCACGATGCGCATCAGCTCGTAGTTCGTATGCGTGTTGAGCCACCGCACCGCCATCGTGTAGTTGGCGATGGGGTCGGTCTTGGAGGTTTTGGCGGGTGTCTTGGGGACGGATTTGGAGGCGGCGGGCTTGGCGCCCTTGGGGGTGGTCATGGCAGTCTTTATGGAAACACCAGCCTTGCGGCCGGCGGGTTTTTTGGTTTTATTAGCGGCATTGACTTTATTCATGGGACGCAACCTTCACATTGGGGATCATTCTCGCAGAAAATGACCTCCGTGTCAAATTGATAGTTATAAACACAGCTTAACAATGATGTTGCGTTCGATATTCGCCTGTGGTCCAAGGTGCCGTCCGGCTGTGGAAAACATGTCAAGACTGGAGACAATCCATTCAAACGCTGTTCCCGAAAGCAGATGCGAACGAATGGTCCGCCCCCACGGACCCTGAAACGGCGCCGGTGCCAGGGTCGTTTAATTCTCCGACTCATCACCGGAAACAAAAGCTCCAAATCGCAAAATCCAAATCTCAAACAAACTTCAAAAGCGAGCCGAACCGGGCAAAAACCGATCCGAATCCGGATTCTGTTTTGATTGCGTTTTTTGTTCTTTGGAACTTGTTTGGAGTCTGAGTTTTGTCATTTGGAACTTCCGACAGAGTGGGTGCCGAGAATTGAACGGCACTGGCGCCGTTTCTCCTTCGGGTTGCCCTGCTTCGATTCCCCGGCTACTCTTTCACATTCGCTGCGCCCGTAGCTCAATTGGATAGAGCGGCGGTCTTCGGAACCGCAGGTTGCAGGTTCGAGCCCTGCCGGGCGTATTGGTTTTGCGTTGTTTCACATCTTGGCGTCCGTGTTTTGCCAGGGTGCCGTTCGCTCAAATGCGCTTGCTGCGTACCAACGGCCTTGCGCGGCATCATTCATTTCCATTGTGAGGCGAGCCGATACAACCTTCGGCGGTTGGTCATGTTCCGGCCGCGATGTCGCACGGGGTTTTTCCGTTTCCCATTTGTAGATTCGCCCAGCCGTGTCACGCATGAATGATTCGTCCATTCAACCTGCGCTGGATCGATCCGGGGCGGCCTCGCAGCACCGCGCGGCACTGGTCTGTCTGACCTTCGTGGTGGTTGCCGTGCTCGGCGTCGGCTGGATTCACTACCACGGGGCGTCTTATGTGACGGACGAATGGCATCACGTCCGGCAGATCGAGATTTACCTGTCCGGTGGCAAGCACATGCACCCCGGTCTGCCGCAACTGCCCGGTTATCACGTCGTCATGGCGGGGCTGGCCAAGGTCACCGGCATGCAGTCGCTCGAATCGCTGCGGCTGCTGTCGATGCTCATCAGCGTGCCCTTTGTCTATCTGGCGTACTTCATCGGTTCGGAACTGACGCCTTGGCGGCGATGCATGCGGGCTTTGCAATGCTTCTTCCTGCCGATGCTGCTGCCGTTTTCGATGTGGGTTTATACGGACCCTTTCTCGCTTTGCACGATCCTGGCGGCGCTGTTCGCCACCGAGCGGCGTCGATATCTGCCGGCGGCGCTGTTTGCCGGCGCGAGCGTTGCCGTGCGGCAGAACAACATCATCTGGGTCGCGCTGTTCCACTTCCTCGCCTACGTGCAGATTCACGGGCTTCGCTTTGACATTCACCGTCTGCTCGCGTCAGTGAGGCCGTTGTGGGGCTTCGTCGGCGTCCAGCTCCTGTTTCTCGCGTTTGTGCTCGTCAACGGCGGATTTGCCGTGGGAGACCGCAGGGCGCATCCGACCTTCGCCTTCCACAGCGGCAACGTCTTCGTCACGATGGTCATCCTTCTGGCCTACTTCTTCCCCCTGCTGATCGCATGCTTCGGCGAGTTGCGGCGGCGACTGGCGGCCAGGCCCGCGCTGCTGTTGCTTCCCGTCGCGGCATCCGTGACCTTCTGGTTCACCTTCAGCGCGACCAATCCCTACAACCAGCCTTCGGGCATGCTCAACGATCAACTGGCCCTGATCGGGTCCTCCATGCCGGTGCGGGCGGCCTACCTCGTGCCGATCGTGCTCGCCTCGTTCCTTCTGATTGCCGTGCCGTTTCGGGCTCCGGCGCTGCTGTCCGCTTACCCGGCCAGCCTCCTCTTTCTCTCAGCCTCCTGGCTGATCACTTCGCGCTACGCCATCGTGCCGCTGGTCCTGTTCACCCTCTTTCGTCGGCCTGCCGCCTGGTGGTCCGAGTGGATGATCCTGGGCATCCTCGTGCTGCTCTCGGCGCTCTTTTTCACCCACGGTTTGTTCGTGTGATCCAGCCTGGCAGGAGACAGGGAACAGGGGACAGGGAACAGGACACAGAGATTTGAGATTTGAGATTTGAGAAAGGCGATTGGTTATTATTTATTGGTGATTGCTTATTTCTTATTTGAAGGGACGGTGAACAGCGGCGAAGGCCGCTCCCCCAATAAGCAATAAGCAATAATCAATAAATAATAACCAATTGCCTTTTCTGTCCGCTGCCCCCTGTTTCCTGTTCCCGGTCATCCGCCCGCCATCGACACCACCGCGATGACCACCGTCACGGTCGCCGCACACAGCACGGTGGACCAGAAGACGCAATCGGCGGCCAGTTCCGAATCGCCTCCCAGTTCCAGGGTGATGAACAGCACGTTCACCGCGGCGGGGCCTGCGGCGGAGATGACCAGTTGCGCCCCGGGCCAGGGCCACATGCCCAGGGCCAGGGCGATGGGGAAGGTGATCAGCGGCATCACCAGCAGCTTGATGGCCGCGACGGGCAGCACCATTTTCCATGAGGGCCAGCGGGCGCTGCGGGCGAGTTGCGCCCCCAGGGTGATGAGCATGATGGGGACGGTGGCGTCGGTGAGCAGGTGCAGGGGGAATGAGATGACTTTGGGGAGCGTGGCGCCGGTGTCGCGCAGGACGAAGGCGAGGACGGTGGCGTAGATCATCGGGAGCTTGAAGTAGCCCAGGATGCCTCGGGCGATGCTGTCGCCCTTGGCGATGGACATGGCGATGTAGCCGAAGCACCAGAGGGTGAGGTTGGAAATGAGGACGCACAGGGCCTGGACCGCAATGCCGTCTTGGGGGGTCATGCCGGGGAAGGAGAGGAGGGGGGCGGGAGGGGAGGCGGCAGGGGCAGGAGCAGAGGCAGCGGTGGGGGTGTAGGTGAGTTGGGCGACGGGGATGCCGAAGTTGCCTGCGTTGACGACGACGGCGCTCATGATGATGGCGGACATGGCCGCCGTGGGCAGGGCCATTTTTTTGAGGATGGCATAAAGGACGAGGCCGACTGCGATCATGGGCATCAGCAAGGCCAGGGAGACGCCGCCGATCTGCTGCCAGGTGAGGTCGCTTTCATAGACGCGAACGAAGAGGAACGAGGGGACCAGAAGCCAGACGGTGACTTTGCTGAGGGTGTTGATATCGAGCGGCTTGACCTTTTGCAGGGCGGCCCCCAGGCCGACCATGACCAGCACAGGCAGGATGATATCGGTGAAGATGGTCAGAAAAATCGCCACGGGCGGCAGTGTACCCGGAGGCGAAACGAACATGGCGAGGGGGTTGTGCGTAGAGTCTGACACTGAAACTTCTGCGCACGGCGCACAGAAGTAAAGCTCCAAATCACAAGATTCAAATCTCAAACAAGCTCCAAACGAGGCAGAATCAAGGCGGAATCAAGGCGGAATCAAGGCAGAATCAAGGCGGAATCAAGGCGGAATCAAGGCAGAATCAAGGCAGAATCAAGGCGGAATCAAGGCAGAATCAAGGCGGAATCAATTCAAAAGGACGGAAGCACGCAAATTCGCCGTCCACTGGCGGGTCATTCGATGCCTTGCTTGATATTTGGAGCTTGTTTGAGATTTGGATTTTGTGATTTGGAGCTTCCGGCTTCGCCGGCTTGGGAGGATGTCGAGTTTTTGATTCAAGCGTGTATTTCGTGTTCAAACGCACAAAAAGGGGTTGACAAGGCTTCGGGTTGGTGTAGGTTATTGACGGTGGAATCTTGATTTATCAGTCATGTAGCCCACGTCTTGAGAAGGCAATCAGCCCGAGATGGAAGATTCAGAGGGTTGTGTGTTCATGAGGATGTTTGTCTGGGCGAGGCCCGTTTTCGCACCGCCGGGACGGAGCCTTGAAGCCCGGGGCGGATCAGGTCGATGGGTGATGAAAGCTGGCACGGTGGCGGATCGTTTTGAATCGTTTTGAAATGTTCGGTTGACGGATCAGATTCGTGTTGGTGGAAGGGTTGGAGTGTTATGCCTGAACCAATTACGGTGGCGATGGTGGGTGTCGGCGGCGGCGGGATCCTCTGGGGGCTGGCGCGTCGGCAGTTCCGCATCTTCAAGGAGCTGATCGACATCATCGGCGGAGCCGTCGCCCTGCTGATCTTCCTGCCGGTCATGCTCCTTTGCGCGGCCATCATCAAGATCAGCGACCCCGCAGGTCCGGTGCTTTACCGTCAGGTCCGCGTGGGGCTTAATGGCCGGCTGTTCACGATCTACAAGCTGCGCTCGATGTACGTCGATTCCGAAAAGGCCGGCCGTGCGGTGCGGGCCGGCGCCGATGACCCGCGAATCATCCCCCTTTGCAAATGGATGCGAAAAAGCCACGTCGATGAACTGCCGCAGCTTTTCAACATCCTGCGCGGTGAAATGAGCCTGGTCGGTCCCCGGCCCGAGCGGCCTGAACTGTTCGAGGAACTGAGCCGGGAAATGCCTGATTTCGAACGCCGTCTGGCGGTCAAGCCCGGACTGACGGGCTATGCCCAGATTCACAACGGCTACGACACGGACATCAACTCGGTGAAGCGCAAGCTGGAAATGGATCTGTACTACATCGAGAACATGAGCCTTGGGCTGGAAATGAAACTGCTGATTGCGACGTTCGCCAAGTTCCGGGACCAAGGGGCCAGATGACGAGGCGATTGGACGGTCCGATAGCGCGGTTGCTTTGAATCATCTGCATCTGGAGCTACAGCGGAGGGGATTGCTAGCCGACGTTAGACAGGATGTCGCGTCGATTGCGTTTGTTTTTGACGTGACATGACAGGGGCTTTTGAATGACCATCGAGGTGGCGTGAACCGGGGGATCCGGGGTCATCCGGGGGGAACCACGGATGGCTACGCCGCAAGCGGCCTGGGCGCGAGGTTGTTCAGGAATCTCAACAGTGAACTTGGAGCCACGGTATGCAGGAATCGCGAACAGAACAGTATCGGGTCGTTACCGGAAGGATTAATCAATTTGCTCCCATGCTGGCGGTCATTGCGCTGGCGTTGAGTCTGGTGGGCTGCGGTCCGCCCAAGTACACCGATTACGATGACTTCATCAAGACCCCGCGTCCGATCGTGGCGGGCAAGCCTTATGTGCTTGAGCCTCCCGATTCGGTCCGCGTGATCGCCCCCAGCGCGCCGGAGATCAACGATCAGGTGCTTTCCATTCGTTCGGACGGGTTCGTGACGCTGCATCTGGTGGGCGACATCTTCGCCGCCGGCAAGACCCCGACGCAGCTTGGCGCCGAGATCGAAGAGAGGATTCTCAAGTACTACCAGGATGTGACGGTTCAGATTCAGCTTGTCGGCGCCAACTCCAAGTTCTACTACATGGCGGGCGAAATTCAGGGGCCCCGCTCCTACACCGGGCGCGACAACGTGCTTCATGCGGTGATGAGCAACGGCATTCCCACTTCGGCCTGGCCTGAAAAGGCCGTCCTTCTGCGTCCCAACGAACGCAACGAGCTGATCCGCCGTATGAGTGTCGATGTGCGCGAAATGGTGGAGACCGGCGACCTGAAATACAACGCCGTGCTGGAGGAAGGCGACATCTTCTGGATGCCGACCAACCCCTTCGCCTGGTTCGGACGCATCGTCCAGAACCTGCTTGCGCCGGTTCAGCCTGCGATCCA
Organism: uncultured Phycisphaeraceae bacterium; assembly: GCA_964649195.1. Classification (GTDB taxonomy): domain Bacteria; phylum Planctomycetota; class Phycisphaerae; order Phycisphaerales; family Phycisphaeraceae; genus JTS-RE9. The sequence continues at coordinate 7,294 of CAZYPK010000112.1, read as the reverse complement.
GGCCTACTCGACGCCTTACCGCATCACCGATTCGAACACCTACGACAACAACTACAACAATCGCTGACCCGTGCCGATGCCGCTTGCCCGATCGCAACCGGCATCCACGACCTGGGCGAAGATTCAAACCGGTCAATCAGGCATGGGCGGGAACCGGACCCGCCCGGACAAACGAATCCGATCATGGGGAACTGAGACATGGCATGGCGAAAACCCGCGAACCTCAATGAATGGTTTGGAATCCTTCTTCGGCACAAGAAGAAGTTCTTCTACCCCGTCGTGCTGGTGATGATCGGCTTCATCTTCTCCAGCCAGTGGTGGCCCCGCGAATACTCGGCCGAGGCCAAGTTCCAGCGCCGCAGCGACTTCAACTCATCCCCCAACAGCGGCACCAGCGCCCTGGGCGACGCCTATGGCCGCATCCGCGCCCTGATGCACTACAACTTCAAGGGCCGGCCCGCCATCGAGCAGCTCATCACCGATCTCAACCTCACCAAGGGGTTCCCGCGATCCATCGACGGCGAACTCACCTCCGATGGCAAAATCCAATACAACGATCTGGTCAACCGGCTGACCAATTCGATCCACATCGGCACCCAGGTCGCCAGCGACCAGATCGACCTCCTCTCCGTCTCCTACACCGACACGGATCGCACCCTCGTCCCCCAGGTGTGCAACCAGCTTGTCGAAAACTACATCCGCAAGGTCCGCAACGAAATGGACGACACCCTCCTGGAGCAGAAGAAGTTCTTCGACCAGGAAGTGGCCCGCTATCGCCGCAAGGTCAGCGATCTGGAAGGCGCCAAGCTGCGCTTCACCATCGAACGCGGCGGCGTCAACCCCGAAGACCCGATGGTCATCTACAACAAGCTCGCCGAGCTCAAGACCGAGCGCGAACGCCGCAAGGCGGAACTGGACAAGGCCAAGGCGTCGCTCGAAGGACTGATGAAATGGGAGGCCGAAGAGCCTGACTTCGTGGAGAACCGCAAGACCTCCGAGAACGAGGAACTGGCGGCCATCAAGGAAAAACTCAAGACCCTTCAGGCCATGCTCGACGAAAACCTCTACGGCCTGCGTCGCACCGAGCAGCATCCGCAGGTCAAGGACCTTCGCCGCCGCATCGCGGAGGCGCGGAAGGAACTGGCCGAGTTCGAGGGCGGCGACCGGGTTGAGGTGGAGCAGGTGCCCAACGTCGAGAAGATCGCCGCCAAGAAGGACATCGCCACCAGGACCAGCGAATTGCAGGCGATGGAAAAAGGCATGGAGGAGATGGTCGCCGAGATCGAGAAGGTCGAGGTTTACAACCGCAACTTCTTCCAGTACCGCAACGAGTATCTCAAGATCGAGCGCGAGCTTTCGGAATCGACCGATCAGCTCAAGTTCTGGGATGACAGCCTTCGCCGCACGCAGATGGCGCTGGCGCTCTCCGTCGGCGACCGCGGCCTGCGTCTGAGCTTCGTGCAGCGGGCCCCGGAACTGGCCAAGCCCAGTTCGCCGACGCTGATCAAGATTCTGGCCGGCGCCGTGGCGCTGGGGCTGGCGGTGGGCACGCTGATGATCATCCTCGCCGAACTGCTGGACCACTCCTACCGCTCGGTGGAGCAGGCCATCGATGAGATCAAGCTGCCGGTGCTGGGCGCCATCAACGAGATCGTCAGCCCGGCGGCGGCGATGCGTCGCAAGATCTTCGGCTGGGGCATCTTCCCGGCCGTCACCATGGTCCTCCTGCTCGTGCTCGGCGGCGTCTTCTTCATGACCTACCTCAGCCTCGAACTCCCCCACAAGTACGACCAGTTCAAGGACAACCCGGTCCGCTTCATCAGCCAGCAGTTCATGGGCGGAGTGTAAAGGGAAGGCGGAGGAAGGCGGAAAAGCAAGAAAGCAAGAAAGCAAGAAATCAGAGCGCGAATCCGAACGGCTTCAGCCCTCCCCCCCGAAATCCGAAACTCAGAACTCAGAACTCAGAACTCAGAACTCAGAACCCGGAACCCGGAACTTGTTTTAATCCGATGTACGAAAACTTTTACAACCTGGCCGTCCCGCCTTTCAACAACACGCCCAATTCGCGGTTCTTCTTCGAAACCGAACAGCACCGCGAAGCCCTGGCCAAGTTGGAATACACGGTGCGCAACCGGCGCGGCTTCGCCCTGATCACCGGCGAAATCGGCGCCGGCAAGACGACGCTCACGCGCACGCTCATTCGCCGCCTGGGCGCCGACGCCCGCATCGCACTGGTCAACAACACCCGCGTCTCCTCTTCGCACCTGCTGCTGAAGATGATCGCCTCCGAGTTTCAGATTGAAACCGCCGCCGACAGCGACAAGGCCACGCTGCTGATGCAACTGAAGAAATACATCGAAGGCCAGCACTCGATGGGCCGCACGGTGGTGGTGGTGATCGATGAAGGCCAGTGTTTGACCATCGATGAGTTCGAGGAACTGCGGCTGCTGACGAATCTGGAAAGCGAGACCGACAAGCTGGTCCAGCTTCTGATTCTGGGCCAGCCGGAGCTGCGTGCGACGCTGAAACATCCGCGTCTGGCGCCGCTGATTCAGCGGATCGTGATGTACATGCACCTTCAGCCGATGGGTTTTGACGACACGACGCGCTACATTGCGTATCGACTGGTGCGGGCGAGCAAGGGCCGTCCGAACGTCGATTTTTCGCGTGAGGCGCTTCAGACGATTTTTGAGTACAGCAACGGCGTGCCGCGCATTGTGAACCTTGTGTGCGACAACGCCCTGCTTGTGGGGTATTCGTGCAACACGAATCTGATCGACTCGGCGATAGTAAGACGGGCGATTTCTCAGATGTTGCCGAATTTCGACGGCTCGGTAGCCGATATGTTTGCTAGTGAGATTGCCGGCGACGCGAGCGGAGACCAGGAGCTCAACGATGGGCGACGTATTTGACGCAATGAACCGTGCCAGGCGAGAGCAAGGCGCGAAAAACCCCTCGGCCTTGCCGCCGATCGACGACGCCTCCGGCGCGCCGGGTCAGCCCTCCGCGCCCGAGAGCGGCGGGCTGGTCTTCGACGAGGTGGAGGCCGAGGCGCTGGTGAAGGAAGTCGAGCGCGAGATGGGCCTGCCGCCCATTCCGCCGCCCATCTCCTCCGCTCCCGTCCATGCCTCGCCCGTGTCGGCCGCGGCGGACCGCGCCCGTTCGGATGCGCAGGAGGTTTATGAAAACCGCCTGGACATCAGCGAGCCGACCGCGCTGCCTGCCGTGCCCCCGTCCAAGCTCAACGGCTACTCCGCCGAGGTGGTCGTCCACCACGATCGCGGCTCCGCGGTCACCGAACAGTACCGCGCCATCCGCACCCAGCTTCTGGCGCGCTCGCGCAACCGGACGATGCAGATCACCGTGCTCACCAGCTCCACGCCTGAAGAAGGCAAGAGCGTGACCACCGCCAACCTGGGCATCGTCTTTTCCGAGCTTCGCAACCACAAGACCCTGCTGATCGAAGGCGATCTTCGCCGTCCCTCGTTCTCCAAGCTGTTCGACCGCGAGTGTTCGCCGGGCATGTTGCAACTGTTGCGCGGCGAAGTGACCAACCTCGAGCAGGCCGTTCATCCGACCATCTACGAAAACCTTCAGTTCATCCCCGCCGGCGGCCGCGATTCGACGCACTCCACCGAGTTGCTGTCAAGCCCGCGCATGCATCAGCTCATGGATCAGCTCAAGGATCGCTACGACCACATCTTCATCGACTCGCCCCCGGTCATCACCGTCACCGACGCCTGCATCCTCGGCGCGATGGCGGACCAGGTGCTGCTGGTGGTGCGACTCAACAAGACACCCAGCGGCGCCGTCGAACGCGCCAAGCGGTTGCTGCGAGCCTCCAACTGCGAAGTCTCCGGCGTCATCCTCACCCATATGAAGCACTACATCTCCCGCTACCTCTACAAATACAGCTACGGGTACGGATACGGGTACGGCTACGCGGACAAGAAGTAAGACATGAAAGGCGAAAGACAAAAAGGCGAATACTTATTATTTAATGCTTAATGCTTAATACTTATTGGTTATTTCGGAAGAGAAAACGCAATGCACGAGTTGAAGCGGACGCGCCTTGCACCCTCTGAAATAGCCATTAAGTATTAAGCATTAAATAATAAGTATTCGCCTTTTGCCTTCGCCTTTTTGCCTTTCGCATTCCCAATGACCACCGCCATCGAAGACAACCCGGCTTCCGCCGCGCCGCTTTCCACCTTCGGCGGGACGTTGGCGCACATGCAGGCCGATGGCGCCGGGGAACCCGCCACGCGCCGCAGGCGCGTGCTGATGCTCACCCATCGCCTGCCTTACCCGCCTGACCGCGGCGACCGCATCCGCAGCTTCCACCTGCTCAAGCTGCTCGCCAAACACTTCGATGTCGCCATCGCCTGCACCAGCGATGAACCGGTCTGGCTTCAGCATCATCAACTGCTGAGCACCATGGCCAATCGCGTCGAGTTGCAACCGATCACTCCATACGGCAGCAAAATCCGCGGCGCGGTGGCGCTGCTCACCGGGCAGGCCGCGACGCCCGCCTCGTTCTTTCGACGGGGCCTGGCCGACGCCATCGAACTCTGGCACGAACAGAAACCCTTCGACTGCGTGCTGACCTTCTGCACCGGCATGATTCATTACGCCCGCCACCTCATGCGGAAGCCCGGCAGGAATGCCGACGGCTCGACGCGCCGCGTCCGCCACGTGCTCGACCTGGTCGATGTCGATTCGCAGAAATGGGCCTCCTACGCCAGGGCCGGCACGCCCCCCATGAAGTGGGTCTATGCGGCCGAAGCCCGCCGGCTGCGCCACATCGAGTCCGGCAGCCGCGATCACTACGACGCCATCACCGTCGTCAGTCAGACCGAAGCCAACTGCTACCGCGAACATGTCGGCGATCATCCCGGTCTGACCGTGGTGGGCAACGGCGTCGATATGAACTACTTCGCGCCCCAGCCGGACCCCGGCAATCATCACTTCTGCTTCGTCGGCGTGCTCGATTACAAGCCCAACCACGAGGGCGTCGAGTGGTTCGTCGAGAAGGTGATGCCCAGGCTGCTCAAGCGCGTGCCCGATGCGACCTTTCACATCATCGGCCGCAACCCCACCGAACGGGTCAAGCGGCTTTCGCTCAGGGACGGCGTGGAAGTCGTCGGCTCCGTGCCCGATGTGCGGGTTCACCTGCGCGAATGCAGCGCGGTGATCGCCCCTTTGCAGATCGCGCGCGGCGTGCAGAACAAGGTGCTCGAAGCCATGAGCAGCCAGCGGGCGGTGGTCTGTTCACCCGGCGCGGCCCAGGGCGTTGAAGGCATGCATGGCGAACACTTCCTCGTGGCCCATGATCCTGATCAATGGGTGACGCATCTCGAATCGATCTTCACCGATCAAGACCTGCGCCAACGTCTGGCCGCCAACGCCCGCCGGCGCATCGAAGAGCGTTACACCTGGGATCGACAGCTTGAGCCGATGCTGAAACTGCTCGGCGGCGAATGATCTCCGCGGCGCACCCCACGTCGTTCGCCAAGGCGAACAGCCAACCAATATCTGGACTCCTGAATAACCTCCAAACGGTTCGGAATGGCCTCTAAGGAAGGCAGGAAGGCAGGAAAAACCCTTGGGACCTCTGAATAACCCTCCGATATACCGTGAACCGGGGGATTGCGAAGCCGCAAGCGGCTTGGGCGCGAGGTTTTTCAGTGATCCCGTCTGCACGTTCACTGCCTGGCGAGTTCGATGAGCATCATCTTGTATTCGACGCCGGTCTTGGGATCGTTGCCGAACATTTCAATGATCTTTCGGTCAGGGCCTGGATTCTTTTCGATTTGCCGGAACACTCCGGGCTTCCGGGTGATCGCGCAGGTGTAGGGGAAGAGCCACGTCATCGTGCCGCCGTCGGCGGACCGTTCGCCGGCGCCGGTCATCAGGCCGGTCGATTGGTTGTCAACCCAGAGGTTGACGTGCTTGCCGGCAATGTTGTCGTAGCCTGTGAGACCGAAGCCCTTGTAGGGGCCCATGCCCGGCATTTCGCCGGTCCATTCGGTTTTGGCATATCGCCCATCCATGAAGGAGGTGACTTTCAAGGTCGCCTCGGTGTGCATGGGTTCGGAGCCGGGATACATCCACATGGTGCTGCGGCCTTTCCATGTGCCCACATCCTTGAGCAGCCGTTCCTGTTCCTTGCCCGGCGTGCCGGCGATCATGCAGGCCTGCATGTCCGCTTCGGTCCAGCCGGGCGGGAGCTTGAATTCGGGAGGTTGGGCGTTGGCATTCGGTTTGGCGGCATGGTCGGTGGCGGCGCAGCCGGCCAGTGACATGACAAAGGTCAGCGAAGCCAGGACGATCGGCGTGAGGCGGCAAGAGGTCATGGGTTGCTCCTGAGTGGTGCGGATGTCGATGATGTCATTGGCGTGGAATGGTGTCCGTTTATTGATGGTCACTTTAGTAAAATTCCCAAGCCCAAGGGTGAGGTCCGCCGAACCCTTGGGGTATCGAACCGGAATACCCCGACGGCTCGCGGACTCGCCATCGGGCTTGGGGCTTTTACTAAAGCGACCATCAATAAACGTCAACGCGAAAAATCGGGGGTACGGTTCACGCCTTGGCGCGGCGGTAATGAGCGGTCATGAACCGGGTCCACTGGCCGTCTTCACCCTGCATTTCCGAGGTGAGGGTGCGGTGGTCGGGGCTGATGATGGTGATGATGTCGTGGAACATGGCGCGGGTCTTGCCGCCGTCGGCGAAGTTGGGGCCTTCGGCGGCGAGGGTGAGAACCTTGCCGGTGTCATCGAGGCGACCTTCGTAAATCCAGAGCAGGTTCATCATGGAGCCGATCCACGTTCCCACGTAGTGTCCCTTGGCGGGATCGTAGCCGATGGTGAGGATCATTTTTCCGGTGTTGCCGTCGGGCATCTCGCCCTGGCCTTCGCCGATGACCCACAGGCCGCCCAGGGATCGGAAGGACTCGGTGCCCTGGCTCTTGCCGGGCGGCTGGTCCGGCCCCATGGAAAATTCGCTTTCATAGGTCCAGTCCCCCAGAAGCTGATTGAGCCATTCATGTTCTTTCTGCGGAGGCGTGATCATGCGGTTCCCTTCAGGAATGGAGTGGTGATCAAAACCGATTGCTGAACGATCATAGGTCCGGCTTCCGGGGGTCCGGGCTGCGGACCAAAGGCATTGCGGCGAGGCTTGGGTAAAATACCAAACAAAACGCAAACGTCAAGGGTGAAGTTCAACAGGGCAATCGCATGTGGCCGGGAGGGCGAGGCTCCCGCCGAGCCGTTCGTTTGCGAAGCCCGTCCGCGGG
>CAZYPK010000111.1:0-17897 GCA_964649195.1 uncultured Phycisphaeraceae bacterium | reverse complement strand
CGGGCCCCGCCGGTCTCGCCGCCGCCGCCCAGCTCAACAAGGCCGGTCACCTCGTCACCGTCTATGAGCGTGCCGACCGCATCGGCGGGCTGCTCATGTACGGCATCCCCAACATGAAGCTCGACAAGGCCGTCGTGCTCCGCCGCATCCAACTGCTCAAGGATGAAGGCATCACCTTCGTCACCAATGCCCACGTCGGCGCGCCGCGCGGTGACAACGGCCACATCGAAGCACAGCCCGGCCTGCCCGCGCAGGCGAAATACATCGACCCGCAGCAGCTCATGCACGAGTTCGACGCGGTGCTGCTGGCCACCGGCGCCACCAAGCCGCGTGATCTGCCCATCCCCGGCCGCGAGCTCCAGGGCATTCACTTCGCCATGGAGTTTCTCACCGCCAACACCAAGAGCCTGCTCGACTCGAACCTCGCCGATGAAAAGCACATCAGCGCCAAGGGCAAGGACGTCATCGTCATCGGCGGCGGAGACACCGGCGCCGACTGCATCGCCACCAGCCTGCGCCACGGCTGCGCCAGCGTGGTCAACTTCGAGCTGCTCCCCAAGCCGCCGCGCGAACGCGCCGGCGACAACCCCTGGCCCCAGTGGCCCCGCATCTTCCGCGTCGATTACTCGCACGAGGAAACCGCGAAAAAATTCGGCCGCGACCCGCGCGAATACTGCATCAGCGCCAAGCGCTTCATCGGCGACGCCGCCGGCCACGTCATCGGCGTCGAAACCGTGCAGGTCCGATGGGACAGGGACGCACGCGGCCAGTTCAAGATGCACGAAGTCCCCGGCAGCGAAAAGGCCTACAAAGCCGAGCGAATCTTCCTTTCCATGGGCTTCCTCGGCCCCGAGCAGGCCGTCAGCGACACGCTGGGTCTGGCCTACGACGGACGCGGCAACTACAAGGCCGACCACGGCGGCTACACGACCAACGTCGATAAAGTCTTCGCCGCCGGCGACTGCCGCCGCGGCCAGTCGCTCGTCGTCTGGGCCATCAACGAAGGCCGCGGCGCAGCCCGCGCGATCGACCGGTTCCTGATGGGCGAAAGCAACCTGCCGGCGCCGGATGTGAGCCTGGGGCTGGCGATGGTGTGAGGAAAATCATTCTCAAACCGAATCGCGACCATTGGCCATCGCGGCGGGCGGTGCTATCGTAGATCAACAGGAATGCCCCATGAGTGTCACCTTCAACCTTCCCGCTGACATTGAGCAGAACCTGCGACGCGAGTTCGGCGATGTCGCTCAGACTGCGAAGGAGGCGGCGATGGTGGAACTCTATCGCCAGCGACGGATCACGCACATTGATTTCTCCCGCGCATTGGACCTTTCGCGTCTGGAAGCCGAGGCTGTTCTTCAACGGCATGGTGTCGTCGAAGACCTGCCGACGGAAGGCGAACACGAAGCCGCGCTGACAAGGCTTCGATCAAGCTCATCCCGATGATTGTCGTCTCCGACACGACGCCGTTGAATTATCTCGTCCTCATCGGGGCGATCGATGTGCTGCCCCGGCTTTTCGCCGAGGTTTTCATTCCTGCGGCAGTGCTCAACGAACTGTCGCACGACAAGGCTCCTGCACCGGTGAGAACATGGGCGCAGTCGCCGCCTTCGTGGGTCCGGGTGGCCGATCCTTTCAGCCGCCTGCCATCGACGGCCGGCCTTGACCCCGGCGAGGCCGACGCCATTTCGCTGGCCAAGGAACGGGGGATTACGGATGTGCTGATCGACGAATACCATGGCCGCAAAGTGGCCGCGGCCGAGGGTTTGTTCGCATTGCCCACGCTCGCCGTTCTCGAGCAAGCCGCCGAACGAGGGCTGCTCGAATTGCCGATCGCGCTGGCGGCTTTGAAGAACACGACCTACCGCGTCAGGCCTGAATTGATCGAAGCAGCGTTGAAGCGCGATGCGAAAAGAAAGGAGCGAACCGAGGGCTGAACGGCCCGCGGCGCGGCCCGCGCGATCGACCGGTTCCTGATGGGCGAAAGCAACCTGCCGGCGCCGGATGTGAGCCTGGGGCTGGCGATGGTGTGAAGCGGCGGATACCTGGCGCGATCAGAGCCGCGACGTAACACGTCGCGGAGGTGAGCAGCCTGAAAGAAGCGCGATACAGCGCGGTTGATACGCGGCCTCTGTCTGGCGTCTTCCGTCTTGTGCCTCACGATTTTCGAGGCCTCTCACCACCGCGCGATTCACGCTCCTTCAGGCTGCTCACGTCCGCGACTCGTCGAGTCGCGGCTCGTGGAACAGTCGCCGCGAACCTCTTCACCGCCTCACGCGGTCCGCCGCCGCCTGCCGAGCAGGCCCGCGCCCATGAGCAGCAGCGCTGCGCTGGCCGGCTCCGGTATGCCTCCATCGCCGCCCGGACCGCCGTTGCCCGGATCACTGGTGACGATGGCGGTGATGGTGCCGGTGCTCAGGAAGCTGCTTGTGTTCCACTCGACGTTGGCCAGCGAAGCGATGTCGAGCGTGAAGCCGCTGTCGATGAGGGAGCCGAACTGGAGCAGTTGGAAGCTGTCGCCGTCGGCGGGGGTGTAGCCGCCGTCGAAGACAACCTTGACGATGCCTGAAAGGTCGAGGGTGCCGATGACGCTCAGCACATCGTGCTGACCGGGAGATATGCCGCCGATTTCAAACGTGATTTGGCCGAGCGATCCCTGTGTGTAATCACCCAATAGGGTGAGAATGCCGGGTGAACTTCCCGGGAGCACCGCGCCCGCCAGATTTTCGACATTGCCGATGATCGTGCCGCTGCCGAGCAACGTGCCGCCGGCACCGACCGTGACCGTTCCCGCCGTGCCGCCGACAACCGTGCCAAGATGGATCTGACCGCCCGCCGCGACATCGACAATACCGCTCGATTGGACGAACAGCGAACCGGGCGTTCCGTGGGTGATGGCACCGCCGACGACCGCCTGACCTGTGGAGATGACGACGGTGCCGTTGTTCCACACCTTGAGCGTGTCCGCGACAATGAGCGCGCCGTCGGATTCAATCCGCATCTGTCCCGTGCCGCCGGCGGCCGATTGCTCGCCGGCCACATAAAACGAATCGCTGACCGACCAGGCCGACCCGTTGCCGTGAATCAGCACATCGCCCAGCGAGCCAGACCGGCGGGCGACGAAACCATCCACGCTTGTGAGCCGGCCGCCGGCGAGAATTTCAGCGATGCCCGATGCCGATGCTTCAAAGCCGACGTTCATGCCGCCATCCTGCGACCAGTGCGAGCCGGCACCGGTGATGAGCAGTTCGCCGACGACGTTGTCGCGCAGTCCCACGATGCCTGACGATGCGGTCGGTGACGTTCCCTTCTTCGATTCCAGATAGGCGCCGTTCTCGATCGTCAATCTTCCGCGGCCGGTAATCACTCCGGCATTGACTTGCTCGTTACTCAACCACGTCGTCGAAGGATCGCGCAGATTCACCTCAGCATCGGACCCGAATCCGATTATCGCTCCGACGCCGTCGAATCCGGGCGTGAACAGATTGGCGCCGTCCTGAACTTGAAGTTTCCCTAATACCCACACCTGTCCTGATGTGTCCCAGCGCGTTGTCGCGCCTTCGACGAGCACATCACCCGTGCGCGCTATCCAGTCGACTGCATCCCCCTTTACACTGACGATTCGCGCGCCATCATGGAGGTGAAAATTCCCTCCAACGGTCAGTGTGACACTGTCTGCCGCAATGGCCGCTCCGAAATCCAAGCGAGAATCGAGCCCCTCGATGTTCGTGAAGCCGTTGAACTCAGCGAACTGTTGCACTTCGATTCGCCCCCCTGACCTTACGTCCACCTCTCCAGTGGCCGTGAACGATCCCGCAACAAGCTGCGAACCCGTTCCTGCGACCAACAACGATGAGCCGGGACCGTCGAGGAAGACATTTCCGGTTCCGGTGATCGTGCCGCCGTTCTCGATGCGCACATCAGCGGTGCCGCCTGTTTCGGCGATGGCGGCACCGCCCCATCGGGCTTCCCAGGTTCCGAAGTCCACGACCGATCCGGTGCCGGAAACGCTCAATGTTCCCGTTGGAATCCCTCGCTCCGTGATGTCGCGATAGGCGACGTTGAAGCCTCCAACCGCGCCGGCAACATCCACCGGACTCACGATGCTCACAAAAGCGCCGTTTTGGACGGCCATGCTTCCCTCGCCATCGCGACCGACAATCAGGCCGTTGGTGAGGACGATGGCATTGTCGATGGTCATCGCGCCGCTTCCTGCAACCGGCGTGGCTTCAAAGTGGTTCCAGTTGCCCAGCGATATGGTGTCGCTGACCTGCACCAGTCCTCCCCGGAGGGTCAGATTGCCGGCAGGCGCCGTGCCCGCCTCACCGTAGCCGACGAAGATTCCTCCCGTAATGAATTGGGCGCCGCCGCCAACATTGGCAAGATCAAGAAAAGACTGAATCGACGGCGCGGGCACTCCCCACACAGCCCCGACATAGACATCGCCGTTTACAATGGAGTCCGGGTGCCACACGATTTGTAAGGAATCGTTTTCCACGAGGAGTGAGCCTGTCGAACCTCCGGGCGGAACAAGAACGCTGTAGCTGGGCACAAAGCCAGTGAAGCCTGTCTTGAAAACGGCGAAGTCACCGGGCAATGGCGCAGCCCCTGTTGACCAGCGGCTGTTGTCGAAGTAATTGCCGGAGAACTTCCCGTCCCAGAGCCCCGTCACCCCGTAGCACGTCTGGCCGCACAGCAATGAGCCACCGATGAACAAGGCGAACCGGCGTTTCATTCTTCGATCTCTCTTTGTCACACTCTTCATCCGTCAGCTCCTTTGGGTTATGCCTCGCAAGCGAGGCGGTGATGGTTCACAATCGTTCGCTCGTTTAGCCGCAAAGCCTCTGCTGTGCGGCTAAACGGGGTTCGGATGAACCTGATCGGTGATGGGATTGTGAATGATGGATGGACGGTTCGGAAGTCGGCATCTTCGACGACGCCGGAAGTGCGTCGTCAGGTTCAACGACACTCGTCGGAGGCGGGAATCCGCATGGCGGTCTGGAGCACGCACATGGCCAGTTCCATGCGGCTGCCGGTCCGGGTGCGGGCGAAGATGCGGGTGAGATGGGTGCGCAGCGTGGACTGCGAGATGGTCATGACGGTGGCGATTTCCTTGTCGGCCAGGCCGCGCAGGAGCAGTTCGACGATGTGGCGCTGGCGGGGTGAAAAGTTCAGTTCATCCGCCACGGCCTGCCAGTGGGCCGGTTCGAGAGGGAAGGCGGGATAGGCGCTGAGAATGCGATGAATGGCCGGGTGTGGATGGGCGGACATGGCGGGCCCCGATGAAAAAGAGCGTCGGACCGATGGAACGCCCACTCAAGGCCCGCCAAGGCCTGCAGAAACGCGCCATGGCCGACGCCCCTTTCGGGGCGCGGCACAGGACGCTGCTTTCTGGTGAAACTTGGCGGTTTTGAGTGGAGCAGCCTCTTGACGCACGCGCGTCAAATCGGATTGTCGTCCCCCATGCTGAACATCATATGCCGGGGGCGGTTCGTCGCAAACAGGTGATGCGGAGGACGCGCAGCGAGGACGCTGCGGCTGTGAAGATGCGGACGCGCAGCGGGGGCGCTGCGGCGGTGAAGATGATCGCAGCATTTGCTTCGTAGCCGCAGCGTCCTCGCTGCGCGTCAGGACATGCCGGGTGGAGCAGGCGGCAGGGCCTCCAGGTCCGCGAGGTCTTTCAATCTTCCCGCCGCCCGTTTCGCGGTTCGCAGCTCGGCCAGGCCGATGAAGGGGGTTGGGACGCCGCCCATATCGCCCGTTGATCGGCGGGCATAACAGTGGGCAAACTCGACGCCTTTGATGGAAGTGAATAATTCGAGCCGGACGGGTGTGCGGCCCATGCGGATGATTTGGTCGGGTTGGGTCAGCGTCGATTCCGCCGGGGACATGCCGATGAACTCGTTCAACAGGGCGACGATCTTGCGGGCGTTTTCAGGTGATGCGGCGACCCAGATGTCCATGTCGAGCGTCGGCCGTTGGTAGCCGTGATGGGCCACCGCATAACCGCCCACGACGAGATATTCAATCTTCGCTTCGTTGAGCAATCTCAAGAACTCTCTCAAGTCGTCGTGAACAGGCGTGGTATCCATAGGCGTTCTGCCGAAGGGATTCGAGGATCAGCATGCGCTCTTCGTGCGAGAGGTGGGCCGACTCTTCCCACGGCTTGGGTTCCTCGCCGACGGTGATGATGCTCAGCGCGGAACGGTCGAGGCGAAAGGCGTTCACCAGGTTGGCGACGGCGGGTTGTGGGTTGGGTGCGACCATTGTCTTTGATTATATCGCGATCGAGATTGCGAAGGTGCCGTGCCATCAACCGTCCCCCGGTCAGGCCGGGGCTATGTGGTTTTTTCCACCACCCCGCGTTTCCCCAGCATTCGTGCCGCCATCCAGCAGAGCGTGGCCCATACCAGGCCCGCGGTCCAGCCGGCGAGGACATCGGTCGGGTAGTGCACGCCCATGTAGATGCGGCTGAGGCCCACGAGCATGGTGATGATCACGCTCATGAAGATGTAATAGACGCGCAGGCGCAGGCTTTGGGTCAGTCCGGCCAGCAGGGCACCGAGGGTGAGATAGACGACGGCGGCCATCATCGAGTGGCCGCTGGGGAAGCTGCTGGTGACCACGTGGGAGAGGTGGGGCACAAGCTGCGGGCGCGGCCGATCGAAGCCGGCCTTGAGGGCGGTGCTGAGGATGAGGCCGCCCGTGACGGCGGCGACGATGAAGCCGGCGGCACGGTAGCGGCGGGTGAACAGGTGGAAGCCGACGACGGAGCCGGTGACCAGGGTGAGCACCGCGATGCCGCCGGCGGCGGTCAGGTCGCGTCCGACCTCCGGCAGCCACGCGGGGCCGATGGGCAGCGCGGGGTTGTCCGGCTGGCGCAGGGCGAGGATGATGCGGTCGTCGAACGATTGCGTCTCGCCTTCGAGGACTTCATCGGCCAGCTCGATGAATCCCCAGATGCCGACGACGATCAGCAGCATCGCCACCCGTGCCGCCAGTTCGTGGCTGCCCAGCCAGTCGAGGGTTTTCCAGAAGGGTTTGAGCATGTTGGATTCACGCGGGGCTTGCGTGCGTCTGAGGATACCATTCATACGAATTGTTCAGCCATCAAACACTTCGTTCGCCAAGGCGAACGGCCGGGGGCAAAAATTTCAAATCACAAATTTCAAATCTCAAACAAACTCGAAAGCGAGCCGAACCGGACAAAATCGATCCGAATCCGGATTCTGTTTGATGGCGTTTTTGTTCCTGGAGCTTGTTTGGAGTTTGTCATTTGGAACTTCCGCCAGAGTGAGTGCCGAGAATTAAACGACCCTGGCATCACCTGCGTCAACGTTCGCATCCTTTTTGCTTCGCCACTACCATGCGGGTTTCGATTCCAAGCTGAAACGTTGCAGAAACCGTCATGGCCCAGTTCAATCCGAAATCCGAAATCCGAAATCCGAAATCGCCCCTCCAGGCCCCCAAGGGCACGCGCGATTTTTATCCGAAGGATTGCGCCTGGCGGCAATACATCGTCGATGCCTGGCGGCGCGTCTCCATTCGCAACGGCTTTGAGCAGGTTGATGGCCCCATCTTCGAATTGCTCGATCTCTACAAGGTCAAGAGCGGCGAAGGCATCGTCAGCGAGCTGTTTCATTTTCAGGATCGCGGCGAGCGCGAGTTGGCGATTCGGCCGGAGTTCACGCCGACCTTGGCGCGCATGGTGGCGGCGCAGGCCAATGCGCTGCCCAAGCCGATCAAGTGGTTCTGCACGCCCAATCTGTGCCGGGCCGAGAAGCCGCAGCGCGGCAGGCTGCGCGAGTTCTGGCAGTGGAACGCCGATGTGCTGGGCAGCGATCTGGCGATCGCTGATGCGGAAGTGATTTTCGTGGCGGTCGATTTTCTTCAGGAGATGGGCCTTTCGCCGCAGCAGGTGCGGGTGAAGATCAGTCATCGCCGGACGGTGCGTCACATTCTGAGCATGCTGGGTGTGGTCGAGGAGAAGATGGATGAAGCGTTTGCGCTGCTGGATCGCCGCGACAAGATCGAGCCTGCCGCGTTCACGAGTGGTGCGGCGAAGCTCGGGCTTGATCCTGATCGTGTCAGCCGGTTTGATCAGATCTGCCGCATGAAATACCAGGCCGGCCAGCTCGATGCGATGCGCGAAACGATCGGCATCGGCGATGAGCTGCGCGACATCGAATCGCTCGACAAGGACCTGGCGGCCTTCGGCATCAACGAGTGGTGCGAGTACGACCTGGGCATCGTGCGCGGCCTGGCGTACTACACCGGCACCGTCTTCGAGCTGCACGAACGCACCGGCGTCGAACGCGCGATGGCCGGCGGCGGCCGCTACGACAAGCTCATCGAAATGTTCGGCGGACCGGCGACGCCTGCGGTCGGATTCGGCATGGGCGATGTCGTGCTGTCGAACGTGCTGATGGACAAGGGACTGATGCCGGAGGATGTCACGCCGCGCGCCGATGCGTTCATCTTCGGCGCGACGGATTTGGGCGCGACGAAAGTGGCGGCGCTGACTGCGCAACTGCGTCGTGCGGGGCTGCACGCACGGTTCACCTACAAGACGACGCGCAACGCGGGCAAACTGCTCAAGGATGCGGCGACGATGAAGGTGCGGTATGCGATCATTCTCGATGATGGCGTGGCGAATAGCGTGGTGCAACTGAAGAACATGACGACGGGGGAACAGGTGGAAGTGGCGACGAAAGATTTGGTGGCCGCGCTGTCCATTTAGCCGTTCGCCTTGGCGAACGGAGTTCGGCAGGCGGCAACGGTGTTGCCATCCGTAATTCACCGCGATCCTCCGTTCGCCAAGGCGAACGGCTAAATGTCGGTATCATGTGGCGCATGATTCTGGCGTTTCACGTCATTTTCTGCGCCTATGGGTTCTGGCTGCCCAATGATCCGCGCGGTTCGTGGTCCGATTTCGTCTGGGCGTGGGAACTGCTGCGGTTCGGCAAGGCGACGACGACCGACACGCGGCGATCCGTGGCCGGTGCGGCGCATGATCGCGCTCAGCGCGAGGCGGCCAAGGCGGCGCTCAAATATCCGCCGGTCAAGTTTGACGGGCATCAGGCGGTGTCGATCGCCAAGGGTTTCCGCGAGGCGATCATGGAAGGGGGTTATCGCGTTCACGCCTGTGCGATCCTGCCGGAGCATGTGCATCTGGTGATCGGCTGGCATGAACGGGACATTCGCCGGATCGTCAGTCACCTGAAGGCGAAGGCGACGATGCAACTGCGGGCCTACGGGCGTCATCCGTTGGCGATGTTTGCGGACGATCAGGGTGATGTGCCGACGCCTTGGGCTCGAAAGAGCTGGGATGTGTATCTGTTCACCGCCGCCGACGTGCGGCGAGCGATGGGATACGTGGAAAACAATCCGATGAAGGAAGGCAAACAGCCGCAGCATTGGCCGTTTGTGGTGCCGTATGTTTAGTTGGCCGTTCGCCTTGGCGAACGGTGTGTTGCGATGTGTGTGTCATGATCGTTTGCGATGTTGTTCGCATCCGCCGGACTTCGTTCGCCGAGGCGAACGGCTGAATCGCGCTGGGCGTCAATCCGCCGCGATGCTCAACGTGTGTACCTTCACGGCTTTTCCCTTGCCGATGCCGATGGCGAAAATGTAATGGGCGTTGTGGCCCGCGTCGGCGCCGGCGACGGGATCGACCTCCTCGTCATTGACCTCGAAGCGGAGGATTTTGCCTTCGCGGACGATGCGGAGCTTGACCTCCTGATCGCCGCCGATGCGGTGGCCGATGTGGCCTTTCAGTTTTCCATCGTCGCGCAGCAGGCCGACGATGCCGGCGCCGCTGACGGTGGTGACGATGGTGAAGTCGCCCTTGAGGGCCTTGCCTTCGTAGCCGAGATAGACCCAGTCGCGGTCGGTTTTCTGGGTGGCGACGAGCAGCTTGTCGCCCTTCTGGATTTCGAGCGTGTTCACCGGCCTGGTAGCCCAGCGCTTGCCGCCCCAGACCAGCGCAGCCCAGCCGGGGTCGCCCGGGGGCACCGGGGTCATCGTGCCCTCATCCGACTTGACGATGTTCACCGCACTCTGCGGTTTCTTGAGCACGCCGGAGATGACATCGCCGCCCTTGAGGGTGATGTTCACCCGATGGGTGTGGGCCTTGTTGGCCTCGCCGTAGATGCTGATGTTCTGCACCACACCGGTGACGCGGACGCTTTTGCCCGCCTGGAGTTTCTCGGCGCCGCGGATGTAGGATTCGGGCCCCAGCAGCGTGACCGGCTGCACGGTCTCCAGCAGCGTCTTGCCCAGCCAGTCCTGCTCGCGGGTGTCGAAGCTGATCGTCGCGCTCCATCCGCCGGGCATCCGATGCCGCTTGGCGTCATGGGCGTTGAGTTTTTCGACGCTGACGCTCTTGACGACCACCAGCGTGTCCATCCGCATGTTGCCCTGGTTGTTGGCCCAGTTCACCATGCGGTCGGTCAGTTGCCGGTCCCAGTCCGCGCCATGTTTGGGGCGGACCGAGGCCGGGGCGACGAGCATGATGGTGGGATAGGATCGCACGATGCGAGGCTTGGAGGTGTCATTGCCCATCGCCGCCGGTGGCAGGATCGAGAGCAGCGAAAGAACGACCGCTGACAGGGGGAATCGAAGCATGATTCGGGTCTCCGGGGGCCGGGGGGCCGGGGGGGGGCGGGGCGTTGGGGTGCGATGCGGGGTTATTCTAACAATCTAAGTTCGGAATAAGAGCCGCGACTCAATGAGTCGCGGACGTGAACAGCCTGTAGGGATGTCGAAACTCACCTTTTTCTTTCAGCCTCGATCAGTATCCGGTCCGTTTTGGCATCCCGTGATCCGCTGCGCGATGGTTACTCCATTCTTGTCGCTCACGTCCGCGACGTGTTACGTCGCGGCTCACTCTTATCCCGAACTCAGGTTAACAACAAGATGCACAGGTCTGAAACCGTCCTGCCCAGCCGCGATTAACCTCAAGCTGATACCATCTTGTTGATGGCCCAGCGCCGCTTCCATTACGACCTTGCCTTCGAGCAATACCTTCGCGCCAAGGCGATTCCCTATGTTGCCGTCGATGAAGCCAAGCGGGCGCTGGACAAGGCTTATCCGCCGGTGTCGCTCAAGAGTTTTGACTTCGTTGTCTATTCGCAGAAGGGGCCGAATCTGCTGGTGGATGTGAAGGGTCGCAAGCACACGGGGCGTTCGAGCAAGTCGCTGGACAACTGGGTGACGCAGAACGATGTCGATAGCCTGGTGCAGTGGGAGAAGATTTTTGGCGCCGGGTTTGAAGGGGCGTTTGCGTTTCTTTATTGGTGCGATGTTCAGCCGCCTGATGCGCTGTTCATGGAGGTGTTCGAATCGGGTGAACGGTGGTACGCGCTGCTGGCCATCACGCTGGCGGACTACCGCAAGCATCTCAAGCGCCGCAGTCAGCGGTGGGATACGGTGAACATTCCCGCGGAGCAGTTTGCGAGGTTGTCGAAGCCGCTGATGGAGATGTTGTAGATGTTGTAGAAAAGCAGGAAAGCAGGAAAACAAGAAAGCAGGAAATTCGGAAGGGAAGTCCATCCCTTTGGGACGGCGCCGAATGGGGCGATGTGCGGTTGCCTCACTTCGATTTTTCGACTTCTCGCTTTTTTGCTTTCCTGTTTTGGGACTTCTGGATAACTCCCCGATGTACGTTGCTACGCCGCAAGCGGCTTGGGCGCGGGGTTGTTCGGGAATCTCTTTTCCTGCTTTCCTGTTTTCCTGCTTTCCTGTTTTTCCTCTCTCCCAGCATTGATATTCAAGTTTTTTCGTCTCCGGTCCCGATAATCCTTTCCAGTGCGGATTGGCGCGCAAGGATTGCGGGCCGGGAGCTGTGGTAGGCTTCGTTTTGTTTGACGTTCGCACCGGGGTTCGGATCGCAGCATGTTCAGGCTTGGCCTGGCGTGCCGGGCTTGCGTTAGCCGTGTCAACGGATGAAAGGACGCCCCGTTGCGAACGATCGCCATCATCAACCAGAAGGGCGGCTGTGGCAAAACGACCACGGCCATCAATCTCGCCGCCGTCATGGCCGAGCAGGGGCTGCGAACGCTCCTGATCGACATGGATCCGCAGTCGCATTGTGCGCTGGGTCTTGCCGTGCCCGAGGCGCAGATCGAAAGATCGATCAGCGACCTGATGCGGGCCGGTCTCGATGGCACCATCGGCTTCAGCGACATCGTATGGCAGATCGCCCGCAACCTCGACCTCGCCCCCAGCACCATGGCGCTGGCGGGCATCGAAGCGGAGCTTTCGCTTCAACCCGACAAAGACCGTCGCCTGCTGCATGTCCTTTCCACCGTCCGCGATCATTACGATTTCTGCATCATCGACTGTCCGCCCTCGATCGGCCTGCTCACCTTCAACGCCCTTCGCGCCGCCGATGAAGTGATCGTGCCGGTGGAGACCGGTTACTTTGCGATGCAGGGTTCGATCAAGCAGGAAGCGACGATCGAGATGCTCGCCCGCCGGGCCGGGCATCATGTGCGTTTCAAGGCGCTGGCGACGATGTACGACGTTCGCACGAAACTGGCGCGGGAGATTCTCACGGAGCTTCGCCGTCAGTTTGGCGAGAAGCTGTTGCCGGTGGTGGTGCATTTCAACAGCAAACTGAAGGAGGCGGCGAGCTTCGGGCAGGCGATCACGGAATACGATCCGGGCAGCCGGGGGTATCAGGATTTTGAAAAGCTGGTGGCGTGGCTGATGGCCAATCCGCCGGAGAAGCCGGTGGCGGTTGAGGAAGAGGAGGCGCCGGTGCAGGCGAGTCCCGCGCTGAGCCGGGCTGCGGAACTGGTGGAACGTGCCCGCGCCCTCTCGGCCCGCACCGCGCAACTGGCCGCCAAGCTTTCGACGGATCACGATGTGGTTCGTGAACGGCGGATCGATGCGGCCGTTGCCGTCGAAGAGCCGCCGGTGGTGCGCCCCGCCCATCTCGCGGAGAAACTGGCCAAGGTGTATGGCGTCCGCCCGACCTCGCAGGGATTGCTCTTCGTGCAACCGGTCAACGGCAGCCATCAGCTTTGCATCGCCGGCGACTTCAACAACTGGAACCCCGCCGCCACCCCGCTGCGTCAGGATGAGAATCTGAGCATCTGGCAGGCCTGCATCTCCGTGCCGCCCGGACGTTACCGCTACCGCCTGGTGGTCGATGGCCAATGGGTGCAGGACCCGTACAACAGCTACGTCGAGTCGAACCCTTTCGGCGAACTGAACAACGTCGTCGAAATCGAAGGCTGAATCAGTTCCGAGTTCCGAGTTTCGAGTTCCGAGTTTTGAACTTGATACACGCCAGGCTTTCAAAGGCTTGCAACTCGGAACTCGGAACCCGAAACTCGGAACTTACGTCATGGATGACCTTCGCACACAAGACACGCTCGACGCCCTGGCGGACCTGTTTCTGACAGGGACGACGCCCCCGGTGCGCAGGCCGCCGATGCGCACCCCGCCGCGCAAAACGATGGACGAGGACACCCCCGCAGGTACGGGCACCCCCGCAGGCACGGGGGCTTCAGCCCCCGTGAATTCTCTCGCCCACGAACTCGAAGGCCCCGGCCCGATCTCCATCGGCGCCCGGCACACCTCAGGCGCCCATTACGCCCAGCACGCCGATGACGACGCCTCCTACCACGAAGAGCCTTCGCATCTGCATCTGCATGATGATGAACGCGAAGAGGACCGCGCCCCGCAGCCGGCCCATCTCGAAGCGGTCATCCTCGGCAACCTGCCCGGCTTCGGCGGCCCGTGGCTGACGCAGTACGCCTGCCACCTGGCCCAGCAACGCGGGCCGGTCGCCATCATCCACATGGCGGGCGATCACGCCGATCTGGAACTGGTCACCGCCCAGCGGCAGATGGTTCGCGCAGGCGTCGATGAACCCTTGCCGCCAGGCTCCAGCGTCGAGACCCTCATCGCCCGTATGAAGCGGATGCCCGGCGACCGCGCCCGGCCCGTGGCCACCTGGCTGATCCACCTGCCTTCGCCGACCGATCCTTCGCAGCTTGCCAGGGCCGCCACGATTCCGCACTGGACGATCCTCTGCGGCGGTGATGACATGGCTGTCGCCGGCGCCACGCGAATGCTTCACAACATGCAGCAGAACACCGGCGAAAACAGCCACATCGCCCGCCTCGTCGGCGTCATGATCATGGGCGCCGATGAACCCAAGGCCCGCGAAGCCATCAGCAAATTCAACGCCGCGGCATCGAGCTTCCTCCGCCAGCCCATCGAGCTGATCGGCTCCCGAAAACAGATGACCCCCGTCCACATGCGACCGCTGGGCGGCGCCAACGGCCAGGCCGTCTGGCCCGCGATTCACTCGTTTCTCAGCGCACTGCCCACCGGCGATCGTGACGAACCGGCAACACCGACACAGACACCCCTTGAAACACCCGGCCCGGCCGGCCGGCCTGAACCTGTCATCGAACAGCCCGCCATCGAAAGGAAGCCCGCGGTGATCGAATCCTCCAGCAGCGCGTTGCTCGAACCGGCCGATGAGGTGGAACACCTGACGCAATTCACACCGGCCGCTTCGCCCCAGCCGCTTGCGGCTTCGCAATCGCAGCCGACGCCCGCTCCATCCGCCTCGCCGCGACCGCCGCAGCCGCAGCGATACGAAAGCAGGCCCGTCGCGGAAGCGGCCCCTTCATCGATCAACGAACCCGATCTGGTCGCCCTGCTCACCGGCTCGCTGGCAGGCGCCATCGCCCTCGAAGCCCGCCACCCCCAGCAGACCGATACCCAGATCATCCTCGATCAATCAGGTCGGCTGCATCTCCTTCGTCGGCAACTCGGCGCCGACCTCAAGGCGGCGCTGGTCGATCTCATCGAAGCCCGCGACTGGGTCGCCGAGCATCTCCAACTGATCGCCCTGACCCAGCGGCAATGCCGGTTCGACCCCACCGCCCAACCCGCGCTGCACCTGTTCACCGGCGACGCGAAAAATGCCGTCGCCATGATCAACAAGCTCGGCCCCTTCGTGAAACTCCACCTGCTCCAGGAAGTCCGCATCGGCAGCGCAAGAACCTGGGTATGCACCGATCTGAACTGACACCAAGCCGCCTGCCTCTTCCCGCGCGAACGCGAGCTATAACTAAAGACTCCCAAATAACCCCACCCCCAAGCCGCTTGCGGCGTAGCAACGTACATCGGAGTTATTCAGAAATGGGAGTTATTCAGAACCCAACGAACCGACTCCAAACCTTCACCGCGCCCCTCGCCGCCACCCCCCACATCAAACCCGACGCCCGCGGCATCGCCCGCATCACGGGATCGCGCTCCAAGGTGTGAATGATCATCATTGACATCTTCCGCCGGGGCTGCACGTCCGCTCATCCGCCCGCCGTTGAATCGCGGCAAGCGAGCCGGGGCGTATCCGCCCCGCCGAGGGTTTGCAGCGGCGGTGAACGAGACGGGGGACGGGGGACGGGGAACATTCACCGGGGCGAATACGCCCCGGCTCGCTTATACTCTCCTTCTTCTTAATGCCAATGCTCCAGCAGCCAATCCTAACGCCATTGCACTAGTTGGTTCAGGTATGCCCATATTTCCTCCCGGATTACCTGGGTTGCCAGGATTCTGCTCTTGAGCCGCATAATACCTCGCCCATGAATCTTGTATGATTGGTTGCAGCCATGACTGGATGTCTAGATGTGTGAGATCTAAAACAATAGAAGTAGCACTCCCGACAAGATGGATCGAACTTGCAATATGCAACCCAGCAAGATATCCAGATTCTGTCCACCATCCAGCTCCTGAGGAGAAATCTATACCTCTGTAATCAAGAATATCAAGTGCAGTACTCCCATCAAAGAAAGTTGAGTAGTAATAAGTAGGGGAGTAGGCAAAGCTTTCATCCCACTTAGAAGCCCTGCCAGCCAATCTGTCTCCTAAACTTGGCAATTCGCCAGTAGTTGCATCCCCATAGTTCCCATAATCAACCATAGTTAATCTAGTGTCTTCAGGAACAACCTTCCCCGAAACAAAACCCGGAAAATCACTTGGAGATGTAATGCCGGCTATAAACTCATTTGTCCACCCCACTCCAAGATCTATCGTCCCCGTATCTCCAAACACATACCCTGGAAACCTCTGAGTCTCCCTTACGGTATACCTCTCCGTACTGGTATTATAATTATCACCAAAAACAATCTCAGTATGAAATGCCACCGTGCTTCCATTTATCGGGGTATAATGTCCTGCATTAATATATACATCCGGTGCAATCATCACTCCTGATGCATAGCTCTCTCCCAGAGACCCAACCCGCCCAACAGCGACGCTCATTTTATACATCGGATCATTAGCTAGAAGCTGGTGCAGGGGATAGTTGCCCACATTCGCCATGAGCCCGGCTTCAGCATCGGCAGCCGGGAGAGTGGCCGCACCTAACGCAGCAACAGTTGCAAGAACAGACAGCTTAGAAGTAGAAGCAACATGAGAAGATGATTTCTGGAACATAGGGGATTCTCCTCGTTGAAGGCTGGTTCAGTGCGATCATCCAATCAAAAGCCGATCGAACGTCCCCCAGGCTGAGCCACACGGCCCGGCGGCGGGGGGTGGAGCGCACGGCGCGAGTCCCCGCATCGCTGCGACGGTGGAACGGAAAGTACGGGGTCGTGTTGGCTCCAGCATGGTTAGGCCGCTGGTTTTCTTTCAGAATCATTCTGTTGTGTTCGAGTCACGATGGAGTCGATCTCAGCGACAAACCTCTCGTTCCAGGCACTATGAAACTTCCGCTGATCTGCACGCCACCATTGTCGGTAGGCAGAGAAATTCTCCAAGTCGGTTTCCATTCGCTTGCGCCACATGGAATAGTCCCCGTCTCTGATCACATCTTGGTCGTGAAGGTGGAATGCGAAGTGATAAAACTGAAACGTCTCAAAAACCAGGTGCTTTGCTGTCTCAGTCAGTTGAGTATCAAGAATGGACTCCCACGCCTTTGAATCCTGTATCTTCGCATGGTTGAGCTGGGCAAATCGCTGTTCCAGTGAGACAAGCGCGGACAACCTGAGAGTCTTACGAGTGCTCAAAACCCACAGGCCGACTGCCGCACATGCCGCGACCGCCGATATGATTGCCGCGACTGTTTGCCAATTGATCGTGTTCATGGATGCGATGTTGAAGCGGCCTAACAGTGATCAGGCGACGTTGCACGGGTCTCGATACTCACTCATGGATAGATCGCCCGCCAAATAACCAGGATGAGAAAAAACAGCCACATGAGGATAAAAGTCACAGGAATCCATTTGGCCGGAATAGCGCCAAAGAAAACTGTCAATCGATCCGGACCGAGCAGGGTAAAAGATCTGCCGGTCAGCTGATTGAGCTCCTTGGTAAGCTGGCTACGCTCAGGAAGAAGGTGGTTGTCAAGCACTTTGAAAGCGGCACAAACAGCCAGAAATACCTGAGAGCAGAGCACCAGCCCAATAAGCGGGATAGCGATCAGGAACCAACCAACAACTGCGTGCGAAGAAGCATTGTTGCTCGACAAAAACGTAGCCAGCGCAATCACCAGGAAAGTCTGTGAAGCTGCAAGCCAACTCACGCGATGATTGATGAGATTTAACTCATGGCCAATCTTCGTCTCTATCCAGTTGCAAATCGGTAGAAGATTGTGTCCGAGATACTCTTCAGGCGGGAGTGGGGATTTCGCATTCATTGAATGTTCTGATGTCGAGCGCCCTGACTTTTGTTTATCAAATCCACAGACCGGATCACGCATCCAATTTTTTCACACCTTCCCATCCGCAAGGATTCCTCATTCACCGCATCGAATGATGATTCATCACTCCTGCGCCACAAGGCATTGTTCCTCAACCCGGGCCCCCGCGCCAAAAGCGGGGTTCTGCGGATGATTCGGCACGGTGGCGGAGGAAAGCGGTTCGTCATCCCAG
>CAZYPK010000110.1:13268-17994 GCA_964649195.1 uncultured Phycisphaeraceae bacterium | reverse complement strand
CCCCAACCGCTGCGGCCTGATCCTGTACATCACAAAGATCGCCCTTCAATCCGCCCCTCAAACGCAATGACCATCCGCACCCCCGAATAACCTCACATCCCAGCCGCTTGCGGCGTAGCAACGTACATCGCGGGGGTTATCCAACAATCCCCCTCCGCAACCGCAAGACATGATTGCCATGACATGATTTTCCATGACATGGCACATACGGCTTGATCCAGCAATGGTGAATCTGTTTTCATATACAAACCGTCACTGTCAGCGCCTCTTATTCGTGACATTGAAAAATCTGTTTTGTTCTGGAACTGTGTGTCTTGCTCCGCACGCGGCTTGCAACTGGATGGCAGGTCGCCAGACGATGAAAGGCTAACGAACATGCGAAAAGTAGTCGGCAGTCTGATCGTCGTACTCCTTGCTGTTCTGCTTGGCTGCGACAGCGAAAAAAATGCTCCTTTGAGCGCCGGCAGTGGAAAAGGAATATCGGCAACCGATGCGAGGAAGAAACTCATGGACACTGCGACCAAGATGGAAGGACCATTCGCTCCGGCGGTCCAGATTTTAGTCGAGGCGGTGGAGACTGGCGATGTGCCTTGGGTCTTTGTTGATGACGATTTCAGATCCGGGAAGTTTTCACGGGAGACTATCGCAGCATACGAGATATGGCGCGCAATCAAACTCGCAGAATCCAAGAAGTAAAAGAGGTTCCTACATGAACACACATGATGAGCAGAGGTCCCCGCAGTGCATTGGTTGCCAACACGATACTCCGAAAGAAGGCCGACGCGTGTGTCCCATATGTAAACATGTATTCCGCGGAAACGGTTGGGACGGCATTGATGCGCACTGGCGTGCCCGGCATGAGTCATTTCTGCCTTACGAGCACTTTTGGAAGACTTTATGTGACACTCACCGAGGATAACCGCATCGCCTACCAACACCATGAAAGCTGGGGTTCGGTGATGGCACTGGCAGGCTATGCTGCCAGTGCCATCAATCGGATGAAGATGTAAGGCACGTCAAGGCTCGATGCAGACGCACCAATGGTTTCGTCATGCAGGCCGGCCGGACTTTCGATTCACCATGCGACGAATCATTTCCTGTGCATTCCAATCCGGCAGAATCGCGTCGCGCTCCTCCACATAATTCAACCGGCTCGGCTCATACTGTTGTATGAAACGAACCGCATTGACCCAGCCCAGCGCCGCAACGAGGGCGTCGAAGCCGCGCGTGCGCAGTTCAACGGGAGAAAGAAAGATGGCACTCATTGCATCAACTCCTTGCCTGCGGCAATGACGGAGATCACCGGGACTTTCAGCCGATCCGAATTTCGCTTCGCCGTTTTTAACATCTGATCATCGCATGTCACGGCGGGCATCGATTCACGGCACAGGTGATCCGGTGCGAGAAGGCGCATCCGGCCGGGGCTTGCGCCAAGCCTTCAGCCACCCGTCGGCTCGGACCGCCAGAGCATGTGATCGAGTGAGAGAGTGCTGCAAGAATCTGCGGGCGATTGGACCGACGGGGTTGGTGTCGGTGGCGAGTCGGATATAATAAGGTCACGAGGATACACCATGACCGTTCGCGTGCTCACGGGATCGAAACAGGAGATCGCGCAGAAAGTCGCCGGCCTGGAAGGCGAGGTGCGCGAGGCCATCGTCTTCATTGAGGAACCGGCCCCTGCGCCGACGGCGAAGGACCAGAATGTCGAAGATATCTTCGCGGAGATGGAGCCGTACATGGTCAACGTCAAGGATGTGGACTACTCGCGCGAGACGATCTACACCAGAATGCCCGGTGAATGATCCTGATGGACACCAACCTGCTCGGCCGGATCACCAACTCCGGTGACCCTCAGTGCGCGGCGGCACGTCGGGCGATGCGCATCCTGCCTGCACAGGGCGAGCGATTGGTCATCGTCCCGCAGAATCTTTATGAGTTCTGGGCCATCGCGACGCGCATGCCCGCCACAATATGGGTTGGGGATGACGACCAAGCAGGCGAGCCAATGGCTTGGTTTCTTTCAGCGGCGGTTCACGCTCCTGCCCGACCGCGAAGACCTGCCGGCGCGGTGGCATGAGCTGGTGAAAACGCGCGGGATCCGAGGATTCCGGGCGCACGATGCGCGGCTGGCGGCGGCGATGCAGTGCTACGGCATCACGCGGCTGCTCACGTTCAACGGCGGAGATTTCAGCGGGTTGGGTGCGACGGTCGTCGATCCGGCAACGGTGTAGCAAGCAAGCAGGATGGATTGAATCCGCGACCCACCCCCACAGCGAACGGACTTCGGATGCCGCCTCTCTCCCGATGGTGGGTTTCGCCGAGCCTCAACCCACCCTGCTCGCTTGGACCCCAACACCCCCGATCCCATTGCGGTTCGTTCGACACACTCAGGGGAGGCGGTCGAGCATCGTTCCTCAATAGGCACGGACGACGCGGAGACGGGGGAAGGCCAGTCGAACATCCCGCTGGTCATGACTGGCCTCCTTACCCGGCTGCATCCGTCCGGCGCATCATGCGCTGGCGCAATTGTTTCGACGCCTCGACCGGGTCGTCGGGAAGATCGGTGCGATCCTTCCAGATGCCAGCGCGGGATGTGCCGCGATGGGGCCGGCTTGTGCTCCGCAGGCCAGCTTGGCAAGCTCCTTCAGCTTGGCTTCCACCTGGGCCAGTTCCGCGGAACTCAGTCGGGGCAACTCCGCAATGATCTCAGCGGTGCTCAATATGCCGGAACGATAGCACGGAAGGGAAGGCGCCGGCAGCGGTGCAGGGCCGGTTTCACCCTATTCGACCGTCTCGCACAACAACGTCGGCTCGCTCATTTTGCGTCGGGGTGGCGGATTTCCTCGCTGCCTTCGTAAACGGCGAGTTCTTCAATTCCTCGCGCGAGGGGCACGTTTCCTTCCCGTTCATCTCCGCGACGTGTTACGTCGCGGCTCATTTTTCAACGGCTCTGACCTGTTCATCAATCGCTGCCGCGGCGCGCTCGGCGAAGCGCAGTGGTTCGAACGGCTTGCCGATCGTCCGCAGGGCTGCGATCTGTTTTTCGCGGGCGCCGGCGTCACTGAGCAGACCGTCCATCGCCTGGGCCACCGGCTTCGCATCGCCAAAGTGCGGCACGAACTCGGGCACGATCCGGCCCATTCGTCCCGTCGCTTCCGGTCCCTGCGCCAGCAGGTTCGGCAGCGCGAAGGTGCGCGTGCTCACCAGCCATCGGCCCAGGGCGTGCCATGTGAATCGGCTGACGTTGTAAACCGCGACCATTGGCTTCTCGAAGACGGCGGTGTGCAGGGTGGCCGTGCCGGAGACGACCAGGGCCGCATCGCACCAGCGCAGCGCCTCGTTGACCGCCCCGATCCGCAGATGCAGCGAGTCGGGCCACGCTCCTGCGGTCAGCGACCGGATGCGATCGGCCCCGGGTTCATCGACTGCCGCGACGATGCCGGTGAGTTGTGCGTGCTTCGCCCGCAACGTGCGAAAGATGTCCAGCATCATCGGCCAGTTTCGCTTGTGTTCACCGGGCCGCGAGCCTGGCAGCAGGGCGAGCTTTGGCGAACCGGCAGGCATCTCGATCGCAACGGGATCGTGAATGGTTGACTTGAGATCGGTGTAGAGCGGGTGGCCGACGAAGGTGGCGTTGATGGAGCGCGCCTTGAGCCAGGCCGGCTCGAAGGGAAGGATGCACAGGACATGGTCGGTGAGTTTGCGGAGCTTGCGGATGCGCCAGCCGCCCCATGCCCATATCTGCGGCATGACCAGGTGCATGATTTTTGCGGCGGGCTGCGCCGAGCGCACGAGTTTGCAGATGGCCCAGTTGGCGGCGGGGGAGTCCACCGGGATGTGGCCGACGATGGGATGGAGCGCCAGCCAGCCGGCCAATCGGTTGATGCGGCGGCGATGTTCCAGCGCGTGGCCCACCGCGCCCAGGAGCATCACGGCATGTTCGCCGGTCTGTTCGATGAGCGTCGCACCTGCGGCCTTCATGCGCGGCCCGCCGATGGCGTAAATCGGGATCCGCGGATGATTCGACCGAAGCTCCGCGATCACCGGCGCGGCAAGTTGATCGCCGCTTGGCTCGAAAGCCGTGAAGAGCAGGCCGGGCGGTTGGCGGGGGATGACTTCACCCATGCGGGCCAGTGTATGTCGGTGTTCTCCACTTGGCGCACGGAACAATTGCCCCTAGATTACGGCACTCGGACAAGATTTATCAGGAGCTTCAACATGTCCAACCCATCGCTGCTGCATCATCGCCTGTATGGCAACATCATCGACACGACCTTCAACACCCCGCTGGTGCGGATCAACCGTGTGATCCCCGAAGGCGGAGCGACGGTGTACGCCAAGTGCGAATTTTTCAACCCGATGGCGAGCGTCAAGGATCGCATCGGCAGGGCGATGATCGATGCCGCCGAGCGCGACGGCATCATCAACAAGGAGACGCACATCATCGAGCCGACCAGCGGCAACACCGGCATCGCGCTCGCCTTCGTCTGCGCTGCCAAGGGCTACAAGCTCACGCTCACCATGCCGGCGTCGATGTCGATGGAACGGCGGGCCTTGCTCCGCGCCCTGGGTGCCGACCTGGTGCTCACCCCTCGCACCGAAGGCATGAAGGGCGCCATCGCCAAAGCCGCGGAGCTGGTGGGCACCACCGCCAACGCATGGATGCCCCAGCAGTTTGAGAATCCCGCCAATCCCGCCATTCACGAAAAAACCACCGGCCCGGAAA
>CAZYPK010000110.1:0-13258 GCA_964649195.1 uncultured Phycisphaeraceae bacterium | reverse complement strand
CATCCTCGTCAGCGGCGTGGGCACCGGCGGCACGATCACGGGCGCGGGCCGCTTTCTCAAGTCAAAGAATCCCGGTTTCAAGTGCATCGCGGTGGAGCCGGTCGATTCGCCGGTCATCACCCAGACCCGCGAGGGCCAGCCGATCAAGCCGGGGCCGCACATGATCCAAGGCATCGGCGCGGGATTCATTCCCAAGAATCTCGATCTTACCGTCGTCGATGGCGTCGAACGTGTCAGCAATGATGAAGCCATGACCGTGGCGCGAAGACTGGCGAAGGAAGAAGGACTCTTCGGCGGCATCAGCTCCGGGGCGGCGATTGTGGCGGCATCACGCATCGCGGCGCTGCCGGAGAACAAGGGCAAGACCATCGTCGCCGTCCTCCCCAGCTTCGGCGAACGCTATCTGTCCACGCCGATGTTTGCGGAATACATGAAATGAATACGTTCAGCGCCCGCTCCAAGGGCGGGGCTTGGCGTGATTGAAAACATTCAACCGTCACGGATTCTCCGCCGAAGGAACATGGCTGCATGCCTCAGAACTGGCTCGATCTCGCACGAGAGGCGCGGAAAGCCGCCAACACTTCGGTGCAGGAAGGCTATCATCGTTCAGCGACGGCACGGGCCTATTATGCAGTTTACTCAAGGGTGGTTCACGCTCTGGTGAGTGCCGGATTGACGATGCCTCCTCAGCGCGAAGGGCCCAGTCACGGGCGGCTGCGGCCATTGATCGAGACCGGCATGCCTCACATGGATCAACCCAAACGGGTGGCATTATCCCGCCTTGTGGGACGCCTTTATACGTTGCGAATCGATGCGGACTACAAGCCGTCGATGCTCGTTGAGGATAAGGAATCGAGAGAGGCTGTTTCGATCATGAAGACGATTTTTGAAGCATTTTGAGAAAGGCGGCATCATGGTGACCCAGGGCCAGGTATCCGACATCATCGTTGCGGTTGAGGAAAAATTGAAGGAGGCCGCGAAACTCGGCGTGGCGCTGAAGGTGTCAAATCACCGTCTCGATGATGATTGGCTCTATGTGGTGATCGTGCCTGAAAACCCGGGCGTACGCGCCTCCGACCATGCGAGCCTCATGTCGCGGATCGAAAAATCGTTGCGCGAACAGGGAATGGAGAACGTCCTGCTGGTTCCCGCGCTGGACGATGAATGATGCCGCGTGGTGTTCCGGCACGTTGAAAACCGTATTTTGTAATTCTTGACTTTTCTTCTCGCATTATCCCAACCCCAGGCTCTTTTTTTCCAAAGGATTCCCTCATGGCACGTTCCGTTACCTTCAAAGGCACTCCCGTTCCCCTCACCGGCGATGGCCCGGCCATCGGCGCTGATGCGCCCGATGCCACCCTCGTCGGCGCCGATCTCTCCGAAGTCAGGCTCTCCAGCTTCAAGGGCGCCACGGTCATTCTCTCGATCGTGCCTTCGCTGGACACGGGCATCTGCGACATCGAAACGAAACGATTCAACGCCGAGGCCGCCAACGTGCCTGACGTGAAGATCGTCACCGTCAGCCGCGATCTGCCTTTCGCCCAGAAGCGCTGGTGCGGGGCGGCAGGGGCGGGCAATGTCATCACCCTCTCCGACTTCCGCGATGGCAACTTCGGCAAGGCGTATGGCAACGTGCTCGCGGGCAGCCCGTTGGCCGGCCTGCTCTGCCGCGAGGTGCTCGTGGTCGGCAAGGATGGCCTGGTCAAGTATCGCCAGCTTGTGCCGGAGATCGCGCAGGAGCCGGATTACGCGGCGGTGATCGCGGCGGCGAAGGCGGCGGGGTGATTTTTATAGCCGCGACTCAACGAGTCGCGGAGATGAACGACAAGATGGCGTGCCCCTCGCGCGAAGGATTTAAGGATGCGAAGACGGCCGGAACCGAGGCTGAAAGCAACAGGCGCATTTCAACCCCCTTGAGGCTGCCCGCGTCCGCGACTCGTTGAGTCGCGGCTCGAAATCCGCTGTCATCTCGCTTCCGCGAATCATTGCGGATAAACTGTGCGACTCATGATTTCCCTGACGCCATTCATCATCGACAACGCCGGGCAGGACTACATCCGCCGGAAGAAACCCGACTGGCTTCGCGCCAGGCTGCCGGGCGGCCCCGGTTTTTCCAGGCTTCGGCAGATCGTCGATGAAAACAAGCTGCACACCGTCTGCGAATCGGCCAAGTGCCCGAACATGGGCGAGTGCTGGGAACGAGGCACCGCCACGCTGATGATCCTGGGCGATGTCTGCACGCGCTCGTGCGGCTTCTGCCACATCAAGACCGGTCGCCCTGCGTTTCTCGATAAGGATGAACCTCGCCGGGTCGGTGAGGCGGCGGCGCTGATGAACCTCAAACACATCGTCATCACCAGCGTCAACCGCGATGAGCTGCCCGATGGCGGCGCGGAGATCTGGGCGGAAACGATTCGCCAGATTCGCAGGCAGTCGCCGCGCACCAGCGTCGAGGTGCTCATCCCTGATTTCTGCGGTGACTGGGATGCGCTGCAACTGGTGCTCGATGAGCGCCCGGAAATCCTCAACCACAACATGGAGACCGTCAGGCGTCTCTACAAAGTCGTGCGGCCACAGGCGAAGTACGAACGCTCCATCGAACTGCTCGCCCGCGCCAAGGAGCAAGGCCTCGTCGCCAAGACCGGCATCATGGTCGGCATCGGCGAAACGGATGAAGAGATCGAAGAGCTGATGCACGACCTGGTCGCAGGCGCCATGAGCGTCCACGGTTCGTGCGACATCCTGACCATCGGCCAATACCTTCAGCCGACGCGCGATCATCTGCCCATCACCCGCTGGGTCACACCGACACAGTTCCTCGACTACAAACGCAACGGCGAAATGATCGGCATCCGCCATGTCGAATCCGGCCCGCTCGTCCGCTCCAGCTACCACGCGGAGGAACAGGTGTTGCAACTGGAGAAGTAAAAGCGGAAAAGCGAGAAAGCGAAAGAGCGAGAAATCGGAAAGGAAAATCCGAAATCCGAAATCCGAAATCCCAAATCCGAAATCCCTTCAACTCGGAACTCGGAACTTCTTACTCCACACCCGACACCCGATTCCCATGCCCCACCTCGGCGTCAACATCGATCACGTCGCGACGATCCGCCAGGCCCGTCGCACCTACGAACCCGATCCGGTCTGGGCTGCTGCGGCGGCGCAGCTTGCCGGGGCGCAGGTGATCACCGTGCATCTGCGCGAGGATCGTCGCCACATTCAGGATCATGATGTGCAGCGCATCGCCGCGAGCTGTCACTGCCGGTTCAATCTGGAGATGGGGGCGACGGATGAGATGGTCGCCATCGCCCGCAGGATCAAGCCGACGATGGCCACGCTGGTGCCTGAAGGTCGCAACGAAGTGACGACCGAAGGCGGGCTGGATGTGGCCGGTCAGCTCAAGCGGATGAAGCTGGTGGTCAAACGTCTGAAGGATGCCTCCATCTCGCCCAGTGCGTTCATTGATGCGGATGAAAAGCAGATTGATGCCGCGGCACAGGCGGGCTTTGAGCTTTGCGAGATTCACACCGGACCTTACGCCCATGCGTTTCACGATGCGGGCGGCAGGTTTGAAGTGAAACCGCTTCAGCGGGAGTTTGAAAAGGTCGTTCGCGCCGGCGAACGGATACTCGAAGCGAACATGCGGTTGAACGCGGGGCATGCGCTCAACTATCTGAACGTGCGACCGATTGCGATGCTGCCAGGCATGGGCGAGCTGCACATCGGGCATTCGATTGTCAGCCGGGCGGTGTTTGTGGGGCTGGGCGAAGCGGTGCGCGAGATGCTGCGGCTGATTGAATGAAAAAGCGAGCCGCGACTCAACGAGTCGCGGACGTGAACAGCTTCAAGGGTGGTCGGAACGCGCCTGTCGCTTTCAGCCTCGAACGAGGTTCCGGTCGTTTTCGCATCCTTTGATCCACTGCGCGAGGGGTACGCCATCTTGTCGTTCGTCTCCGCGACTCGTTGAGTCGCGGCTCGGATCGGCGCATCAGTCCCCCTCTTTGCGGGCCTGATCGATGTCGGCGTCATCATCGAAGCTCGATTCGCTCTCATCATCCACATCGATGTTGCCGTTGACCTGCACCGCCGCGTCGGCCTCGGCCTGAGCCTTGAGGGCGTCCCATTCCTCGACGGTGATGTTGCACTCGCGGGCCTGCGAACCCTTGTAATCACCGAGGATTCCCGCGATCGCCATCTCTTCGATGAGGCGCGAGGCGCGGGAGTAGCCGATGGTCAGGCGGCGCTGCAGGAGTGACACGCTGCCGCGCTGCGTTTCGAGCACGCAGCGCACCGCATCGTCGAACAGCGGATCGCGCTCCGTCGATTCGCCGGCAATCTCGCCCGGCTGCTTGAGCTGCATAAGCTGCGGCTCGAAGTTCTGCTGGGCGATTTCCTTCAGGAACTTCACCACCTTGCGAATCTCGATGTCATCCACCAGCGTGCCCTGGGCACGAATCAGCTTGCTCGAACGCGGCGAAAGGAACAGCATGTCGCCATGCCCCAGCAGCAACTCGCCGCCTTTTTGATCCAGCACGATGCGGCTGTCCAGACCCGATGCCACCTTGAACGTCACCCGGCAAGGCATGTTGCCCTTGATGAGTCCCGTCACGACATTGGCCTGCGGACGCTGCGTCGCCAGGATCAGATGGATGCCCACCGCGCGGGCCTTCTGGGCGATGCGGACGATGAAGCTTTCCACTTCCTTGTTGGTCATCATCAGGTCGGCCAGTTCATCGATCACGAACACCATGTAAGGCAGCTTCTTGGGAATCTTTGCCTCCTCGATTTCGCTTGAGGGCTGGAACCGCTCGAAGAGTTCCTCCTTGCTCAGGTTGTTGTAGCCGCTGATGTCGCGCACGCCGGCCTCGGCGAGCAGTTCGTACCGTTCATCCATCTTGGTGACGGCCCATTCCAGGATCGCCGCCGCCTTGCCCATCTCGGTGACGACCGGACACATCAGGTGCGGAATGTCCTTGAACATGGACATTTCGACCATCTTCGGATCGACCAGCACCAGCTTCAGTTCATCAGGCCGCTTGGTGAAGAGGAAGGACATGATGATCGAGTTCATGCAGACCGATTTGCCCGAACCGGTGGTGCCGGCGATGAGCATGTGAGGCATCGCGGCCAGGTCGGCGATGAGCGGGTTGCCGCTGGCATCCTTGCCCAGGAACATGGGCAGCTTCATTTTTTTGGTGGTCTCGACATCGACGGTCATCAGTTCCTTGAGGCGGACGCGTTCCTTGTAGATGTTGGGCACTTCGATACCGATGGTGTCCTTGCCCGCGGTGTTGGGCACGATGCGGATGTTGTGGGCCTTGAGGGCCCGGGCGAGATCGCTGGAGACACCGTTGAGGCTGGCGACCTTGGTGCCGGGAGCGAGGCGGACTTCGAAGAGCGTGATGACCGGGCCGGAGTCGATGCCGACCACTTCGCCTTCGATGCGATATTGCTGCAAAGCCTGCTCGAGCGCGAGGGCCTGTTCGCGGACGATTTTTTCCTGCTCATCGGTGAAGTTGGATTCCGGCTCGATGAGCGGCTCCATCGAGGGAAACTGGTAGCCGGACAGATCGACTTCGCGCAGCGGTGCGGCGGACTGCTTCTTGGCCTGCGGTGCGAAGTTGATCGGAAGCTTTTTGATCTTGGCGCGGAGTTCTTCGGGGGTGAACGGTTTGTTCGCATCAGGCTCGGGTGCGGTCGCGGCGCCACTGGAGCTTGAAGCTCCAGTGCCCGCGTCGGGTTCGGATTCGTCCTCTTCGTCTGTTTCGATGTGTTTGGATTTCGATTTGTTCTTTGCATCGAGATCGAACGATTCGGTGCCGCCCAGTCCGCCCAGGTCGGTGGGGATCTTTTCTTCGGTTTCTTCCTCTTCTTCCTGCGCCTGCTTGCGGCCGCGGCGTTTGGGCGATGCGACGAAGGGGTTCACATCGGCTTCATCATCATCCTTGGCATCGCGCGGCGAGCGCAGCCGGCCGATGGCGCCCGGAAGGTTCCTGATGCCGCTCAGTGCGCCGACGAGCACGGGGCGAGGCACGCGGATGTTGGCGATGTTCATGCACAGCCTGCCGAAGTAGTGAGACAGCGTGAGCACCGCCTGATCCGCCGCCATGATCGAGCCAATGAGAAAGAGCAGGGTCATGACCAGCATGGTGCCCATGACGTTGAGCATGGGCATCAGGCCGTTGTTGAGGTAGAGGGCCACGAGGCCGCCTGCGCCTTCGGGGCGGTCGATCATGTGGGGAGCGGAGAGGCCGAGGATCGCGCTGGCGGCGATGGTCATCACCAGCAGGCCCAGCAGCCGGCGCATCAGCGATGTGACCGGTTTGCCCGCCAGCGTGACAATGAGGAACGTGAACACGCCCGTGATCGCCACCCAGACGCCCGGCCCCAGCATCAGGTAGGTGTTGTAGGCGATGTTGGCGCCAAGCTGGCCCACGAGATTCTTCGGCTTCACGTTGGCCGGGGCGATGAAATGCCCCGGCGCATCGGCGGGGTCATAGCTGGCCAGCGCCGTGGCGACCAGCAGCCAGAGGCCGGCGAGCACCGCCCAGGCGATGGACTTGTAAAAAGTGCGGACATCGGCGGACGCGGTCGGGTTGTTTTTCTTCTTCGCCATGGTTGATCTTGTGGGTCGAGGGTATCGGGGCTTTTGACCGGTGGCATGCACTGGGCCTGATCAGGAACTTATCGGACACAGGCGTCATGCGGCGCGCAACATCAGCGCAGATACCCTTGGTCATCGGAAAGGTTGGGGCGATTGCGAGAAAGTTTTGACCCAAGCCCGATGGCGAGTCCGCGAGCCTTCGGGGTATGGTCTTGATGAGGTCAGAGTAAGACCATTTTCCCTCTGTGGTCAACAGACCCCGAAGGCTCGCGGACTCGCCATCGGGCTTGACATGTCATCCGCATCATTGCGTTAAGATGTCACCATGCCTGCGAAAGACCCACGCGATGCCTACCTCGACCGCCTGCGCGACTGGCGCAATCGCAAGGATTTCGATTACTCGATGGACTTCCTCAAGCCGCAGTTCAAACGCGAGATCGAGAAGCCTTACAAGCAACTGCTGTCGATGGCCCAGCTTTGGCCTACGCTCGTGCCTGCGGAGTTGTGTGGGAGAACGAAGCTGGAGACCATCAGCCGGGGCGTGCTGAAGGTGATCGTCGATTCCAGCGGGGCGCTCTACGAGCTGGACCGCCTGCTCCGCGAAGGACTCGAACAGAAGCTCATCACGCAGAACCAAGGCCCCGCGATCCGCCGGGTGCAGCTTCGCGTCGGAAGGCTCGATGATGCGGAGAATGTTCGCACCAGGGAACGACAATGAATCAGCACGCGGCAACGATCATCCTTGGCGGCGGGCTGCTGTTCGCTTTCACGATCGGCGGTTGCGCCGGGCCGGCCACCGATGCGAAGGAATCCCAGGCAACATCGAAGCCCGATCCGCGCGTTCGGGCGTTGGACCTGGTCGTCGATGACCCGATGCAGGATGTCACGAAGCTCGATGATGCGGCCCTTGAGGCAGCCATCAACACGTTGAATCAACAGGTCAATCACCTCACCGCCCGGCTTTTTCAGATGGCCACGGAACCCGATGGCGCGAATCTCGAAACCAGTCCCGCCTACCGGGCGAAGCTGCGCGAAGTGAAAATCGCCGAGACGCAGCTTGGCGAACTGGAGATGGAACAGATCCGCAGGCGCGAGGCGCGTTGAAGGAGGAAGGAGACAGGGGACAGGACATTCGTAGCCGCAGCGTCCTCGCTGCGCGTCTGCGGGACAGGGATCAGGGATCAGAAAACAGAGGTCAGGAATGTGAAATTTCAAATTTGAAATTTCAGATTTCAGATGTCCAACACTTGATCTTTGGCTTCTGACCCCTGTCCCCTGTCTCCTGTCTCCTGTCCCCTGCCCTCTGCCCTCCCGGCCGATGTAGAATGCACCGGCGGTTCGGGCGATTTTGCATCGGATCGTCTGGAATTGCGTAAGGTTGAACATGAGTCCGCGAAAAACAGAGCCGACCTTCACCGGCGGCGGGACGGGTTTGCGAATTGCCGCTGCGGTGCGTGACACGTGGGCGGGAGGCTATCGGGCGAGCGATCTGAGAAAGGACCTGATGGCCGGGGTGACGGTGGGCATCGTCGCCCTGCCGCTGTCGATGGCCCTGGCGATCGCTTCGGGCGTGCCGCCGCAGCACGGCATCTACACCGCCATCTTCGCCGGCGGTCTGGCGGCCGCCCTGGGCGGCTCGCGGGTCAACGTCACCGGCCCGACCAACACCTTCGTCCTGCTCGCCCCCATCGCCGCCCAGTTCGGCCTGGCGGGTCTGCTCGTGGCCACCATGCTCGCCGGCCTGCTCCAGATCGGCATGGGCCTGGCGCGGTTCGGCAGGATGATCCAGTTCATCCCCTCCACCGTCACCGCAGGCTTCACCGCAGGCATCGCCATCGTCATCGCCGTCGTGCAGGTCAAGGACTTTCTCGGTCTGGAAATCGCCGGCTCGCCGATCCGCTTTCACGAACGTCTCTTCTCCATCATCGGCGCCCTGCCTTCGTTTCAATGGCACGAGGCGATGGTCGGCGTCGTCACGCTCCTCATCCTCATCTACTGGAAAAAAATCTCCACACGCATTCCCTCCCCGCTGGTGGCGATGCTGGTGGCCGGCTTGCTGGCGCATCTGCTCGAACGGTTCGCGGGGCTGAACATCACCACCATCAGCGATCGATACACGATTCCGCA
The DNA here is from genome assembly GCA_964649195.1 of uncultured Phycisphaeraceae bacterium. Classification (GTDB taxonomy): domain Bacteria; phylum Planctomycetota; class Phycisphaerae; order Phycisphaerales; family Phycisphaeraceae; genus JTS-RE9. The sequence goes on along the minus strand of CAZYPK010000110.1, from coordinate 4,530 downwards.
GTCGATTCCCCTGCCGCAGTGGCCTTGGAATTATCACGGACCCAATGATGCGCCCATCCCGCTCGACCTCGCGTTCTTCCAGGCCCTGATTCCTTCCGCCTTCGTGCTGGCGATGCTCGGCTCGATGGAGTCGCTGCTCTCGGCGGTGGTGGCCGATGGCGTCACCGGCGCCAAGCACGATCCCAACGCGGAACTGGTCGGGCAGGGCGTGGGCAATGTCGTCGCGCCGCTGTTCGGCGGGTTCGCCGGCAGCGGCGCCATCGCCCGCACCGCCGCCAGCATCGGCTTCGGCGGACGGTCGCCCGTCGCGGCGCTCGTGCATGTCGCCTTTCTCATCGCCACGCTCCTGCTCCTGGCCCCCGCGCTGGGCCTGTTGCCGATGGCCGCGATGGCGGCGCTCCTGCTGCGCGTGGCGTGGACCATGTGCGATGTCAGGCATCTGATCTACCTCGTCCGCGTCGCCCCGCGCAGCGATGTGCTCGTTCTGCTCTCGTGCCTGAGCCTGACGGTGATCTTCGACCTGATCATTGCCGTGGAAGTCGGCGTGGTGATGGCGGCGCTGATCTTCACCCGCCGCATGGCGGAGGTCGCCGACATCCGGCTGGTCAGCGAGGCGCATCACACCCACGACACGCCGCTGCCCCCGGAGGTGCTTCACTACGAAATCGCAGGCCCCATGTTCTTCGGCGCCGCCGAAAAAGCCATGGCGGCCCTGCGCTATGTGCGGGCCGGGGTTCGCGTGGTCGTGCTCGACCTGCGTGCCGTGCCGGTGATGGATGTGAGCGGGCTGATCAACCTGCAATCGGCGCTGGACCGCCTGGGACGGATGGGCGTGATGGTCATCTTCGCCGGAGTGCAGAAGCAGCCTCTGCGCGTGCTCGCCAAGGCGAAGCTGCGCAAGGACCGCCATTACCTTCAGGTCTGCTCGACGCTTCAACAGGCTCTGGACCTGGCGAGAACGCTGGCCCATCTCTTGCCGGGCGAAGCGGAGAAAACGCAGCCGCAGATGTGACCGCGCAGCCGCGACGTAACACGTCGCGGAGATGAACGACAAGGTGGCGTGACCCTCGCGCAGAGAATCAAAGGCCGCGAAAACGACCGCAACTCGTTCGAGGCTGTGGACAGGGAACAGGGGACAGGAGACAGGAGACAGGAGACAGGGGACAGAAGCCAGAGATCAAGTGTTGGTTGGACATCTGAAATCTGAAATCTGAAATTTCAAATTTGAAATTTCATATTCCTGACCTCTGACCTCTGACCTCTGTCTCCTGTCCCGCAGACGCGCAGCGAGGACGCTGCGGCTACGAGTCTGTCCCCTGTCCCCTGTCCCCTGTTTCCTGTCTCCTGTCCTCTGACCTCTTTGTTAGGATGTGGCCGACCCTGCGGAGCCGACCATGAATCTCGACCTGCGTGACGAGTACGAACCGCCGGCCTACCGAAAGCCCTCCTCCTCCGGCTGCGGCAAAGGGTGCCTGATCGTCACGCTCATCTGCCTGGCCATCCTGGTCATCGGCGGCACCTACCTCGCGCTCAACTACCGCTCGCTGGCGGCGCGCGGGGCCGCCTACCTGGTGAAGAAAACGATCGAGGCCTCCGAACTGCCGGCCGATCAGAAGCAGGCCCTGATCAGCCGCGTCGATCGGCTGCGCGATGATTTCCTCGCGGGCAAGGTCAGCGATGAACAGCTCAAGCGAATCCTCGAGGAGATCGTCGAGGGCCCGCTCCTGCCCGTGGGCGTGGTGCTCTTCATCGAGCAGCAGCATGTGGCCCCGTCGGGCCTGAGTGATCAGGAAAAACAGGACGCCCGTCTCACCCTGCAACGGCTGGCGCGCGGGGTCATCGAAAAGAAAATCCCTTACGCCAATCTCGACCCGCTCTTCGCCGCCATCAGCACCACCGACGGCAAGGGCCATCGGGAATTGAAGAAGAAACTGACCGACACGGAGCTGCGCGATTTCCTGACGCTGGCCCGGCACGAGATCGAGGCGGCCAAGGTTTCCGAGGAACCGCTGAAGATCGACCTGGCGAAGGAACTCGATGAAGCGATCGATCGGGCGATGCAGGAGCCGGGAACAGGAGCAGGGGCAGAGGCAGGGGCAGAAGCAGAAGACTCATAGCCGCAGCGTCCTCGCTGCGCGTCTGCCGCTGCCACTGCCGCTGCCGCTGTCCCTGCCCCATGCGATTTTGACGACTTGAATGTACGCTGGAGTGATGCACCACGGTTTTCTTCCGACGCGCGCCACCTTCATGCTCGACCTCGTTGCCGTGGCGATGGTTGTGGTGGTGCCGCTGCTGGCCTGGTCCATTCGCCAGGTGAAGGTTCACAGGAATTACGCCCTGCACGGCCGGATGCAACTGATCCTTGGCGCCGTTCTGCTCGTGGCGGTGGTCCTGTTCGAGCTTGACATGCGCCTCAACGGCTGGCGTCACCTCGCCGAGCCTTCGCGCTTTTATGGCAACTGGCTCTACCCGGTGCTTTACGTTCACCTGTTCTTCGCCGTCGCCACCACGATCCTCTGGACATGGACGATCATCGGCGCCCTGCGCGGCTTCCCCAAACCGCCCGCACCCAACGGCTACAGCGTCAGGCACAAGAACATCGCCATCTTCGCCGCCATCGGCATGTTCTGCACCGCCATCACCGGCTGGGGTTTTTACATCATGGCGTTTGTATGCTGATTCAACCGTGCCATCACGTTCACTCAAAGGTTCCACCATGCCTTCACTTTTCACCCCGCTGCTGCTGACGCTTTCGCTCCTGCTCACCGCCGCCGCCTCGGGGCAGACAACATCCCCGAAGAAGCGGCCCAACATCCTTTACATCATCGTGGATGATCAGTCGCCGTTTGATCTGAAGGTGTACGACCCCAAGTCCAAACTGGACACGCCGGTCATCGATCGCCTCGCCGCCGAGGGGATGACCTTCGACGGGGCGCATCACATGGGTTCCTTCAGCGGCGCGGTCTGCTCGCCTTCGCGGCACATGGTCATGTGCGGCCGGACGGTCTGGCATCTGCCCACGGCGCCGGGCGCGAGACAGAACAATCTCTGCCCGCCCGGGCTGGAGAAAAACACCCTGGCGGCCGTGTTCAACCGTGCGGGGTACGACACCATGCGCACCTGCAAGGTGGGCAACAGCTATGCAGCCGCCAACAAACAGTTCACCGTGGTCCACGACGCCACCAAGCGCGGCGGCGCCGCCGAGACGGGCAGCGCCTGGCATGCCCAGCGGGTGCTCGATTACCTGAACGAGCGCGAGAAAAGCAAGGACGCCGATCCGTTTCTGATCCACTACGGCTTCTCCCATCCGCACGATGTCCGCGACGGCACGCCGCCGCTGCTGAAAAAATATGGCGCGGTGAACCACGCCGACAGGAACGAGCCGCCCCCCGCCAATCCGCTGGCGCCGCCGCTGCCGCCCAACTATCTGCCGGCTCATCCGTTCGAGAACAGCCACCTGAACGTCCGCGATGAAAAGGCGGTGTCGGGCGTGTGGGATCGCCGCGATGAACGGACGATCCGCAACGAGGTTGGCCGCCAGTTCGCCTGCTCGCAGAACATCGACATCCAGATCGGCCGCGTGCTCAAAAAGCTGGAGGAAATGGGCGAACTCGACAACACCTACATCTTCTACACCTCCGACCACGGCATGGCGATCGGACGCCACGGTCTCCAGGGAAAACAGAACCTTTACGAACACACCTGGCGCGTGCCCTTGATCGTCAAAGGTCCGGGCATCAAGCCGGGCAGCCGCGCCTTGGGCAACATCTACCTGCTCGACACCCTGGCCACCCTCTGCGATCTGGCCGGCATCACGCCGCCCGATTCCAACGAGGGCGTCAGCTTCCGCCCCGTGCTCGAAGGCAAAAAGGAAACCATCCGCGACGCGCTCTATGGCGTTTACAGCGGCGGCGCCAAGCCGGGCATGCGGGCGGTCAAGCAGGGCGACTGGAAACTTCTCAAATACCAGACCCCCGAGGGTGACACGAAGGTGACGCAACTGTTCAACCTCAAGGAAAATCCCCACGAGTTCCTCGCCGAGCATCACGATGAAAAGGTGATCGCGCTGACCGGCGTCAAGCCGCAGCCGCACCAGGTCAACCTTGCCGAGGATCCCAGGTACGCTGAAAAACGAAAGGAAATGGAGGCCCTGCTCCTTTCCGAAATGCGAAGGCTGCACGATCCGCATCGCTTCTGGGATCAACCCAAAGACGGCACGGGACAGACGGATGACACACCGGCCACGAAGCCCGCGAAGAACAAGCAACAGAAGGCGGTCGATTGAAGGAGAAGTTTCGGGCGGCTGGGACTGAGTCCGCTTCGGGCGGCCGGGGCTTGCGCAAAGCCTCCAGCCCCAGCCACCCGAAGCGGACTCAGTCCCAGCCACCGCCTCCGATGTCTCTTGGTGATCCAACCTGTTTTGGTCTCAAACAAAACCCAGGTCAGTAGTAGTAATAGCCGATGCCGCTTGTGTGGATGAGCGATCGCTGGCGGATTTCGGAGCTCGGGCGGCTGATGATGTGGCCGTCG
>CAZYPK010000109.1:0-18030 GCA_964649195.1 uncultured Phycisphaeraceae bacterium | reverse complement strand
ACGAATCGGCTCGGCGGGAGCCTCGCCCTCCCAGCGGGAGCCTCGCCCTCCCGGCGGGAGCCTCGCTCTCCCATATGCTTTTATCCTGACAGGTTGCATGTGATCATGGGTGCATGACCTCTCGCGCGGCAAGCGCACAAATTATCTTGCTCATCCCTCGCGCGAATTCGGCGATGCTCGCTTGCGCGTCGCATCGCCGACCGGGTTTATAAAACCCGGCTCTGAAAAAACACCCGCGCCGGATGTCATGCACCCTGCGATCATCCTGCCACGGGGTCTGTACAATCGCCTGCGGGTTACGTGTTCCACCAGTCCATCCCATTTTCAGGAGCCGAACATGCGCTCGATTTTCCCTGCATTGATGGTGTTCCTCGCCTTGTCGTTCCCCTTGCCGCTGATGGCGCAGGACCTGGCGGCAGGGGTGCGGGGACTGGCGACGCGGGCGCCCGGGGAGATGAAGATCGATGGCGACCTCTCGGAGTTCAAGGACGCCTTCTGCACGCCGATCAACTACTTTCATCCCGACCTGAAAAATCGGCCGGCCCAGTTTTTCTACATGTGGGATGACGAGGCGTTCTATGCCGGGCTTCGCACGCTTGACGAACGGCCGGCCAACCACGCGCCCGATGGCCGGTTGTGGGAGGGCGATGGCGTCGAGTGGTACTTCGACACCAGGCAGGCCCCGGCCTTCCGTTCCAATGAGTGGGTCAACGCCAACAACGGCAGCGTGCATTGCTACTGGACCGGACTGGCCGGGAGGGAGATCAAGCCGCGCTTCTGCCTTCGTCCGGGGTTTCTCAACGCGATTCCGAACCTCGGCGTCGAGGTGGGGGCGCGGCGGACGAAGCTGGGGGTCGAGGTCGAGTTCAAGATGCCCTGGAAGAACTTTCCGAAGTTCGAGGTGAAGGCGGATCGCGTCATCGCCCTCGATGCGGAGCTTTGCTATTCGGATGGCGGTCCGCGCGTCGATCGGTTCTTCGCCTATGGTTCGCCGCTTTCCGTGCAGCAGCCGGCCAGCCTGGCGATGGTGCAACTGGTGGAGAAGGTCGAACCCGCGCACTGGAAAGCCTGCGGCCCGGTGATGATGCCGGTGCGCAGCGATGTCTCCTGGAACCAGTTGGGCAAGCCCGGCGGACACGCGTATGTCACCATCCCTCCCAACCACGAAGGCGAAATCGGCAAGATCATCGTGCGGCTGACCGACCTTCAAGGCAACACGATCGGCGAACATGAAGCCGCCACGCAGGTCATTCAGAGCGAAGGCAACTTCAAGCGGGCCTATGCCCGCTGGCCGCTCGATGATGCCACGCCGGGCGGCCATCACGTCACGGCGATCGTCTTCGACAAGCAAGGCAGGGAACTGACCCGCATCGCCCCACGCATGGTCAGCACCGCGATGCAGCAGGGGTATTGAATCGGGGGAGCCGGGGGAGCCGGGGGAGCCGGGGGAGCCAACGGAGCCGAAGGAGCCGGGGCTTCGCGGACTCAGCCCCAGCCACCCGACCGCAACGACTCAGCCCCAGCCACCCGGAATAAGTTCTCAGGCTTCGGGGCCTCTCACCGCTGCTGCCGCTCGCGGTGTTGATCTTTGCCCGCAGCCCATTCGATCAGCCGGACCGTCATGCCTTCCAACCCGGCGGACTGCTCCGGGTGCGGGCTGATCGCCACGGCCCGGCCCTTGCCGAATTCTCCCGCGAGAATCGCCGGGGTCCGCACCATCAGCCCCTTGGGTGTGTTGTTGTCGGCCACCTCCGTCCTGTAAATGGCCAGCGGTTTGAAGTCGGGAATCGCATCGAGCATGGCCGGGCCGACGATCGGACCGTTGACATAAAGCACGGACATCGGCGATTTCATGTCGCCCAGCAGTTTGCGGCCCTCATCGGTCAGGCTGATCTCCACCTCGCCTCGCCCGCGCCGCCACTGGTCGCCCTTGTGCAGCGTGCGGGCATCGACAATTTTCAGCGACCAGTCGTACCCCGCGGTGGCCAGATACGCGCCGGCGCAGATGCCCACGTAGCCGCCGCCGGCCTGCACGAAGTCGCGCGTCTGTCTGCCGCCGGTCTCGCCCAGCGCCTTGGCCTGGCCGCTGCCCGTACCGCCGCTGAAGATGGCCACGTCAAACTGCCTCAGCGCCCCGGCGCGGATGTCGGCGCCGTCGATGCGCCGCACCTGTGCGTTTTGTTTTCCGAGAATGGTTTCGAGTTTTGGCACACCCTGCCCGCCCACGCCGCCGTCATCGAACAGGGCGATGCGCAGCCGATCCCCGGACTGGGCGGGCATCATCCGATCGTGTTCATCGCCGATCATTTTCAGGTGCGAGAGCAGGTGATGCACCATCACGCGATGCTGCCGCACGCGCACCGGCAGCCGCTGCTCCTTGAAAGTGGTCTCCAGAATCATGGCCTGTATTTTCAACTGCTTCACCGCCGCCCGCGCCAGCGAACCATCGACCGGCCCGCTCGCCCGCAGCGCCACCAGTTTTCGCCGGGGGTTCCGGGGGTTCCGGGGGTTCCGGGGGTTCTCGATGGTTTCGTTCACGCGGGCCAGCATCGCATCCACGATCGGGGTGACTTCCTTGGTGTCGAAGTGAATGATGGTCGAGCCGACCGAGTCCTTGTTCTCCAGGTGAAAGTCGTATCCCTCGTGCAGGTCGATGAGCCAGTCGGGTTGGGTCCGCTTCACGAGTTCCCAGATGCTTCGGGCCGGTTCGCCGCGCGGCTGGCCGTCGGTCCGCATCGGGTAGTTGCGGTTGAGGTCGCGCCTTTCCGCCGGTTCATCGGGCATGAATCGCGTGCCGGCGGCGAGACCGGGGACATTGGCGCGGGGCAGCACCACGAGTTTGCCGCGGGTCGGTTTCCAAAATCGAATCTGATCCGCAGCCTCGGCGCCGGCCGGTTCGTTGCCGTGGGCGCCGCCGATGATCATCACGGTCGGTCCGGGCTTGCCGGAGTCGATCACGTAATAAGGCGTCGCCCAACGGGTCTCCTTCGCAAGGATGCCCGCCGGTTGCTGCGAAGGTTGCTGCGAACCGACGGCGACCGTCGCAAGCAGCAACCACAGAGGCATCATCAACCGGAGGATGGCGTGCTTGTTCATCGCTGTTTCCTATGGGGGATCGCAAATCGAACGAAAGCCATCTTACTCAAACAATCATTTGGTCTTGTGCAATTTCTCGTCGTCGGGTGGCTGGGGCGGAGTCTTCGACGCCCCGGCGCCTTGCTGTTTCATCGGGCCGGGGCTTCGCGGACTCAGCCCCAGCCACCCGGATTCAAACTGAGCCACTACTTGGTCTTGTGCAATTCCTCGTCACCGTTCCACGGTGCGGCGATCCGGTTCAGGGGTGGCGTGATCTTTCGGCCGTTGCCGAAGTAGGCGGAGCCGGTGGGGGCGGCCCATTTCACCGCGTTGGCCAGGATGCGTTGCACGTTGGCGTCGTGATAGATGGGGAAGGTTTCGTGGCCGGGGCGGAAGTAGAAGATTTTGCCCTTGCCGCGGGTGAAGGTGCAGCCGGAGCGGAAGACTTCGCCGCCTTCGAACCAGGAGATCAGGAGCAGATCATCCGGCTGGGGGATGTCGAAGAACTCGCCGTACATTTCGGTGTTGGGCAGCTCGAAATACTCGTTCTCAAATCCTTCGCAGATCGGGTGCGAAGGGTTGACGATCCAGAGCCGTTCCTTTTCGCCTGCTTCGCGCCAGCGGAGCATGCAGCTTGTGCCCATGAGCTTGACGAAGATTTTGGAGAGGTGGCCGCTGTGGAGCACGATGAGTCCCATGCCTTGCAGCACGCGCTGATGCACCCGCGTCACGACTTCATCACTGACGCGGCCGTGGGCGGCATGCCCCCACCACAGAAGCACATCGGTGCTGTCGAGAACCTTCTGCGTCAGGCCATGTTCGGGTTCATCGAGCGTGGCGGTGCGGATCGTGACGGCATCGCCATGATGCTGCCGCAGTGCGCCCGCGATGACCATGTGAATGCCATCGGGGTAATGCGTCCGCACGAGGGTGTCGGACTTCTCGTGAATGAATTCGTTCCAGATGGTGATGCGGGTAGGCATGGGGAGAAGGAAAGAGGAAAGAGGATTCGTAGCCGCAGCGTCCTCGCTGCGCGTCTGCCAAATAAGCAATAAGCAATCACCAATAAATAATAACCATTTGCCTTTACTGTCTCCTGTCTCCTGACCCGCAGACGCGCAGCGAGGACGCTGCGGCTATGAATCCCCGGATGCTCAGTTGGCGTTTTTGGCCTGGAGTTCGCTCAGCTTCACCTGGTGCTGCAAAGCGGGTTTGCCATCGACATCGCGGACCTGCATGTGGATGGTCGGGTCGGGTTGGGTCCAGTCGATGTCGAGGGTGCCGAAGTTGACCTTGCGGTAGTTGGAGCCGATGCGGTGTTTGTTGGCTTCGTTGTCGTTGCCGCCGGAGGGGACGTTGAGGCTGGAGCTGGTGACATCGAAGATCGGGTAGCCCGCGCCGTTGGCCGGGTCGTTCGCAGGCAGGCGGGAGATTTCCGAGAGATGGCGGTCGCCGGAGATGAAGAGCACGCCGTTGGCCTTGGTTTCGCCGATGAGGGCGAGCATTTTCTTTCGCTCCAGCGGCATGGTCATCCAGTATTCCCAGCCATGTTCCTCGGGTACGAACTGAATGCTCGAGGCGATGATGCGCACCTCGGCCGGTTTCTTCAGTTCCTCCTTGAGCCATTTCCACTGGGCTTCGCCAAGCATGGTGAGATTCGGATTGTCATCGGGGATGTAGGGGCCTTGGCCGGGTTTTCGTTCGGTTCTGGGCAGCGCCTTGAGCGGGCCGCGGAAGTAGCGGGTGTCGAGCAGGATGATCTGCACGCGCCTGCCTTGGGGACCGATGATTTTGGCGTCGTAAACGCCGGGGCGCGACCAGCGGGGCGAATCCTTCGGTTCCTCGAAGAAGGTGAGGAACTCCTTCTGGGCTTCGGCACGCTTGGGGTATTCCGCGCCGCCATCGTTGACGCCGTAGTCGTGATCGTCCCAGGTGGCGTAAATGGGTGCGATTTTTTTGAGGGCCTGGTAGCCGGGCATGGCGCCGAGCTTGGCGTACTTCTCGCGCATGACGGCCATGTCTTCGGTGTCGGCATAGATGTTGTCGCCGATGAAGAGGAAAGCCTGCGGCCTGGTGGCGACGATCGCATCCCAGATCGGCGCGGGCCGGTTCTCCTTCAGACAGGAGCCGAAGGCGATGCGCGAAAGCGGGGCTTCCTCGGCGGCGGCGCAGGCGAGGGAGAGCGGCAGGGTGAAAAGAAAAGCAAGAAGTTTGAGCATGAAGCACTCCTGGGGAAGAACCCACCCACGGGAGTGGGGCAGGGCTGTTTTAATTGTTCGTCCCATCATCGGAAGCAAAAGATTCAAATCACAAAATTCAAATCTCAAACAAACTCGAAAGCGAGCCGAACCGGACAGAACCGATCAGAATTCGGATTTTGTTTGTTGGCGTTTTTTTGTTCTTGGAGCTTGTTTGGCGTTTGAGATTTGTCATTTGGAACTTTCGAGGGAGCGGGTGGGCTTTGGGATCATTCATCAAGGATATGCGAAGAATGTGATGATTCAGCTTAGTTTTTCACCGAGGGTGTGAATTTCCTCCGCATCGAGGACGCGGTCGTTGGCCTCGAAGAGCGAGGCGATGGCGGCCTTGTGAATCTTCATCTTGGTTCCGCCGATGCCGATGGCGCCGTAGGCGATGATGCCGTCGATCGGTTTTTCCTTGTCTCTCACATCCACGCCTTCGATGCCTTCGGGCGGCACGGCGTTGAGGTCGATCATGACCTTCAATGTCGAACACGACCGGCGGATGGCGGCGGGCAGAAGGCGTGCGCCCGCTGCGCCGGCGGCGATGAGGAGGTCGATGCCTTGGAGGGCGCCGGTGAGTGAAGCGTCATCGCCGGATGCAACGGGTGTGATTCGCGCGGACTTCACCGCATCATTGATGATGTTGGCGGCGGTCGTCGCCTTGTCAAGCGTGCGGCTGGCCAGTCGCACCTTCGCGCCTTGTCGTGCGAGCAGCCGCGCGACGCGCTGGCCGACGGGGCCGGTGCCGCCGAGCACCAGGGCGGTGGTTTGCGACAGTTGCAGATGCTTCGCGGCACGCAGCACGGCGGCGGCGGCGGTGGTGTTGGCGCCGTTGGCGTCGAGCATGACCGAAACGGTCAGCGGTGGAAACATCGTCTTCTTCACGGCATCGAGCACCGCTTCGCCTTGGGCCACATCGCCGCCGCCGATGAAGATCGCGGTGTGTTTCAGATCGCCGGGGCCGCGGGTGAACATGGCCCCATGCACCAGTCCCGCCACCTGATCGAGCGTGACAGCACCATAGGAGAAAAGCTGATCGACGCCGCTGTCGATGGCGACGACACGGTCGAAAACCGAAGGCTGGGCATCGGTGTCCAGTTGAATGAGAATCCTGCGCGGGTGGGTTGAATCGCTCATGGTGAAGACGATAACGGATGAGCGGGGGAGCACCAAGGGAAGGGGGGTATCAAATCACAAATTTGAAATCTCAAAATGGGACTGGGGATCGCGAAGCCGCAAGCGGCTTGGGGGTGCGCAGTTTCAGTGGTCCTTTTGGTGATTTGGCGCTTGGAGCTTGTTTGGAATTTGAGATTTGAAATTTGAGATTTGAGATCACCCGCGCAGGATTTCCTCCTTGATGCGTTCGACCAGTTCCGACAGCGGCATCATTTCCGTGTCGATGGCGCCGGTGGTTTTCATGGGGGTGTCGTCGCTCATCTGCTGGGTGATTCTGCGGTCGGCGGCGATGATGGTCGAGTGGCTGTTCTTGTTGATGGCTCCGCTGATTTCCGGGTAGCTCATGGTGGTGAGCTGCCTGGCGAGGAAGATGACCAGCGACCGCGCCAGCACGATCTGTTTGATGCGCTGGGAGCCGAGCACCTGGGCCCTGGTGACCTGAAGCTGATCACAGACGACATCGAGGATTCGCTCGAAGGTGACGCGCTTGCGGACGGGCGTCTGCTCGTTGCCGAACAGCCGGTTGACCAGGGCGTGGCCGATCGGCGCGTTGCCGTGGTTGAGCGGCATCGTCGCATCCTCGCGCTGATCGAAGAGCGATCCCGCCTCGCGGACCTGAAGCCGGCCATCGGTGAGATTCGCCAGGGCGTGCAGCTTGGAGAGCGTGCCTTCGATCTCGCGCACCGAACCCTGGCATCGGCTGGCAAGCACGGCGAGCACGCTTTCGAGCAGCGTAAGCCCCTTGCGATGGGCCAGCGCCTTGACGATGCGGATGCGCGTGGAAGTATCCGGCGATCGCACCTCGACCACCAGCCCGCGCACGCACCGGCTGACCAGCGCGGCGGAAAACTGCTTGATCTGCTTGGGGGCGTTGTCGCTGGCCATCACCACGCGGGCGCCGCCGAGGTCGATCTCATCGAAGCTGTGGAGAAACTCCTGCTGCGTTTTCTCCTTGCCGGCCAGGAAGTGGACATCATCGATGGCCAGCAGGTCAAGCCTGCGGATTTTCTGGCGGAAGGCGTCCTGCGTGCGGTTGGCCATGGAGGCCAGGTATTCGTTGGTGAATTTTTCGCCGGTGGTGTAGAGGATGCGTGCGTTGGGTTTTCGCTCGCGGAAGAGCTGGCAGATGCCCTGGAGCAGATGGGTTTTGCCCAGCCCCACGCCGCCGTGGATGAACAGCGGATTGCCCGCGGCGTGATCATCATTCACAAGCTGATGAGCCGCGTTGTAGGCCAGTTCGTTGCTGGGACCGACGACGAAATCATCGAGGCTGTAGCGAAGCTGCCGCTCGCCGTTTTCGCCGCTTCGTGCTCCGGGGGCGGTGGCGGTGGCGGGGCGGCGGCTTTGCTGTGGCGCAGCGACGGCGGCGGCGCGGCTGGCAACCGTCATGCCCGAATCCGAAGCCATGACCATCGTTGCGGCAGCGCTCCTGGCGACGCCCGTTGCAGACGCCGCTGCCGCTGCTCCTGCTCCTGCCGCTGTTCCTGCCGCGGCAAACGCCCCCGGCTCGATGCACAGGGAGATGGCCACGGTCTGGCCCGTCTCCTGGGCGGCGGCGCGGGAAAGCTGCTCGCGGAAGTTGCGATCGATCCAGTCGGCGACGACCCGGTTGGGCACGGCGACGTGGAGCTGCCGCGTCTCATCGTGGTAGTTCATCCGCGCCGAGCGGTCGAACCACATGTTGAATCGGTGCTGGCCGACTTCGCCGGCCAGTCGCCGGGCAATGCGCGCAGTCACCGCGTGGGATGATGTGTGGGTCACTTCACGATCCCCTGAATAAACTGGCCGCGTACGAGGCGACGCAGTCGTTGGATCAAGTCATCACAGATTGGCTTGGTCTGCCGACCGGGCCGCTCAACCGCAGTCCGTTCCGATATCCGCTTGTCGGTCTCCCCGGCACACCCCGACCGAAGCGCTCATCAGCAAAACATGGTTGATGAGCCGAAAAAAAAGCCGTGTGCGTCGTTCAAGCAGGTGGTCATTCCATTGCCACGGCAGGAAGATAAACCGACCCGCGTCGTGCTGCAATAGCGCGATTCGAAGTTTTCCGCTCACGGCCCGCTCATCATCATCACTTGCAACGAGTTGCCGTCAAAAAACTTTTTTTGAAGCGATGGTGCGCGGGCGGGATGTGCAGGTGTGGAAATGGTGAAATGTCGGGGGATAAGTCGTTGGAAGCGATCACGCATCGTTCCTCATGCCCCGAAAACATCGGGAGATAAAAACAATCCACAATGGCAGGGGCAGGAGCAGGGGCAGCGGGTGGCTGGGGCTGAGTCTGCGAAGCCCCGGCCACCCCAGCCGCGACGTAACACGTCGCGGACGTGAGCGACAAGAATGGAGTGACCATCGCGCAGCGGATCATGGGATGCGAAAACGACCGGGCACTCATCGAGGCTGAAAGAAAAAGGTGAGTTCGGCCACCTCTTCAGGCTGTTCACGTCCGCGACGTGTTACGTCGCGGCTCACTCTTGTTCCGAACTCAGGTTTTTCGCAGCACGTCGCCGGGGCGCATCGCATGGCCGCGCAGAAAGTCGGTGATGGGCAGCGCGCGGCCGCCGGGCAACTGCACCTCAAGCAGCCGGATCGTGCCGCCGCGCACCGCCACGCGGCCATCTTCGAGCAGCGTGCCCGGCGGCTGCGATGTGGCCTGGCTTTCTTCGCTGCTGACGCGGCGGATGAAAAGCGCCTGCCCGCTTACCGCATCGCTGCCGCCCGTCGCTTCGCCGTGCCGCACCCAGATCGCCTGCGCTCCGGGCCAGGGCGTGATGCCATGCACGCGGCAGCGGACTTCATCGGGCGATTGATCGAAGTCGATGGCGCTGTCCGCCTTGCTGAACTTGGGCGCCCGCGTGGCCAGCGATTCATCCTGAATGATGCCTTGCAAGTTGTTTTCTGTTTTTTGCCGCAACACCTGATCGATCAGGGCCGGCCCCATGAGCGACAGACGGTCGTGCAGTTCGCCTGCGGTTTCCGTGTGGCCGATGGCGGTGCGCGACTGGGCGTAGATCAGGCCGCCGTCCATCCGCTGCGCCAGGCTGATGACCGACAGGCCGGTTTCCTTTTCACCGCGAATGATGGCCCAGTTGATCGGCGCCGCCCCGCGATGGCGGGGCAGCAGCGAGGCGTGAAGATTCACCGTCAGCGGCGCCAGCGATTCGATGAGCTGCGGGCTGAGCTTCTGTCCAAAGGCGATGACCACGGCGACATCGGCATGAAGAAGCCGCAACGATTCAACGATCGCACAAGCGTTGGCGTCGTCCGTCCTGATCACCGGCAGGCCCTGCGCATCAGCCCACGCGCCGATGGCGGTGGGGGTCAGTTGCCGCCTGCGTCCGGCCGGCCGGTCAGGCTGCGTCACCACCTGCACCACGTCGTGCGCCGCGTGCAGACGCTCCAGCACGGGCAACCCGAACTCACCGGCACCGAGAAAGATGATTCGCATGGAAGCAATGTAACAACATGAGTGCGGGATAAGAGGAGACAGGGGGCAGGGGACAGGAGACAAAATTCGTAGCCGCAGCGTCCTCGCTGCGCGTCTGCGGGCAAAAGGCAATTGGTTATTATTTATTGGTGATTGCTTATTTCTTATTGAAGGGACGGCGGACAGTGGCGAAGGCTGCTCCCCAAATAAGCAATCACCAATAAATAATAACCAATTTGCCTTTACTGTCTCCTGTTCCCTGTCCCCTGATCTCTCATTTCCGCTTCTGCTTCAGCAGCCATTCGTACAGCTTTGGATTGTCGTAGGTCTGCGTCCAGGAATCGTGTCCCACGCCGGGGTAGATGGTGAACTCGACCTCGCCGCCGGCGGCCTTGAGGGCATCGACCATTTTCTGTGATGCTTCGAGTTTCACGGCGGTGTCCTTGTCGCCGTGAAAAACCCAGGTGGGAATCGTCTTCATTTTGCCGGCGCTGGCCGGGTTGCCGCCGCCGCAGATGGGGACCGCCGCGGCAAACTTGTCGGGGTGTTTCGTACACAGGTCCCAGGTGCCGAATCCCCCCATGCTCAGGCCGGTGCAACAGATTCTGTCCGCATCGCCGCGATGGTTTTTCACCACGTCGTCAATGAGCGCCGCCAGCAGGTCGGGGTTCCAGCGCTGATCCCTGGGGCACTGGGGCGAGATGATGATGAAGGGCAGGTCCTTGCCGTTGGCGACGATCTTGGGCGGCCCATGTTTCTTGACGAGATTGACATCGCTGCCGCGTTCGCCTGAGCCGTGGAGGAAGAGCAGCACGGGCCACTTCCGATCCTTCTCGGCCTCGAATCCCTTGGGCAGGTAAAGCAGGTAGCCCAGCGAATGCTCGGTGTTGTCGATCGTGTGAGTGAAGGTGTGGGCTTTCTGATCAGCCGAAGCATCGGCGTCGGCGGGCAGCGAAAGAACGAACATCGAGACGGCAAGGAAAAACGGTCGAGTGGAAACGATCATGCGGAAGCCTCCAGCAGGAATGAAGACATGGTAGCACCCAAGGTAAAAGCATATGACCTGAGTTCGGGATAAGTGCAGCGGGAACAGGAAACAGGGGACAGGGGACATTGGTTATTATTTATTGGTGATTGCTTATTGCTTATTGGGGAGCAGCCTTCGCCACGGTCCGCCGTCCCTTCAAATAAGAAATAAGCAATCACCAATAAATAATAACCAATTGCCTTTACTGTCCCGCAGACGCGCAGCGAGGACGCTGCGGCTCCAATGTCCCCTGTCTGCCGGGGGCGGTAACCCGGAAGATGTATGCTACGATTGATCGCACCGCACCCGCACCCGTTCGTTTTCACCTTTGGAGTGTCGAAATGAGTTTCACCATGTTTCGCCGAGCCTTCACTCTGGCTTTGATCACATGCGGCCTTTCCCTGCATTCGCTCTCGGCGATGGCGGATGAACCGGTCAGGCCCGCCAAGCGGGCGATGGTGGTGAGCATCGACGGCCTGCGTCCCGATCTCGCTTTGCTGGCCGATGCGCCCAATCTGCGATCCCTGATGAAAGGCGGCGCCTACACCATGTGGGCCCAGACCCTGACCGTCGGCATCACGCTGCCCTCCCACACCTCCATGCTCACCGGCGTGCCGCTGGAACGGCATGGGGTGTTCTGGAATGATGATGTGCCCATTCGCAAGCGCCGCTACGACCATCCCCATGTGCCCACGCTTTTCGAATGGGCCAAGGATGCCGGTTACACCACCGGCATGGTCGCGGGCAAATACAAGTTCGTCGCCCTGGCAAGGGGGAACAGCGTCGATCATCTGGTGCTGCCCGAACCGCCCAAGCGGCCGGCGGCAGGCGCTCCGGCGGCGGTGCGCGATGAATACGGGCTGACCGCCTACGACAGGCAGCATGATGACGCCTGGGTCGCCCGGCAGGCTTCGCAGGTGATACGGGAATACAAGCCGCAGGTGATGGTGGTGCACTTCCCGCGCGTCGATTCGGTGGGCCACGCCAAGGGATGGGGAACGCCCGAACAACTGGACACGATCGGCGCGGCGGACAAGGCACTGGGGACCGTGTTGCAGGCCCTGCGCGACGCGAAGGTTTTCAATGACACCCTCATCATCATTTCCGCCGATCACGGCGGCCTGGGCAAGGGACACCACGGCAAAGACCCGCGCGGCCTGCACATCCCCTGGATCGCCCACGGCCCCGGCATCCGAAAAGGATACGACCTCACCCAGCACACCTCGCTGGTCGTCAGCACCATGGACACCTTCGCCACCGTCGCCGCCCACCTGGGCATCAAATACACCTCCGACGATGGCATCGAAGGCAAAGCGGTTCAGCAGGCTTTGGAACCCAAGCCCAAATGAAGCGGCGTCGAAAATAATTCAAGAAAAATCCCCCTTGCGAGTCGGCTGCGGCAGGATACGATTGTGACCGGGTTGCGGCTTGTGCGGGCAGGCCGCCGCGATGCCAGGGATGGCGAACACGTTCAAGGGAGTGAACAATCATGGGTGGGATTTCACGTCGTTTTTGGGCGGTCATTGCAATCATTCTTCTGGTCAATGTGTCGGGCCTGCTGCTCATTCGGTGGGAGATGCTGTCGCGTCCGCTGCCGGGGCTGAGGCTGCTTTCCTTCTCGCCGCAGCAGGCGGCCGATGATTCGGATCGGATCGTGCTGCGGTTCGATGAGCCGGTGATGCGCATCGATCAGTGCAACGCCAGGCTGGAGCATTCGCCTTACGTGATCGAGCCTGCGCCGCCGGCCGGTCACTGGCGCTGGGAGCAGCCGGACCAGCTTGTTTACATGCTCGAGTCCAAGCTGCCTGCCGGGCGCGAGTTCACCATCAGGCCGGCCGATGACATCGAGACGCAGCTTGGCCGTCGCGTGGTGGGCGATGCGCAGTTCACCCTTCGCACCGGCGGGTTGGCGCTGCTCGATGCGCAGGTGATGAGCAGCGATGATGAACATGCGACGGTCGAGCTTCACTTCAACCAGCCGGTGCGAAGCGAGGATGTGGTCAGGCATGTGAAGGTGAAGTCAAGCCGGGCCCGCTCCGCCGTCGTGGTGCAATGTCTGACGCAGACCCCGGCGGCGAAGATGCTCGTGCGATTCACCAGGCCGCGCGACACGCAGGGGGTGCAACTGATCATCGCGGCCGAGATGATCGGCGACGGCGGCACGCTGGCGATGGGCAAGCCGGCGGTGCGCGATCTGGTCATTCATCCCCGATTCAAACTGAGGAACGCCGACCTTCGCAACAGCGGCGGCGAGGCCGCGCGGACCATCAACCTCTGGTTCACCCGTCGCATCGCCACCGACAAGCCGCTGCCCGCGAGCGCTGTCACCGTGTCGCCCAAGGTCGATGACCTGACCGTTTTCAACGCGAAAAACGGCGACTTCCTCGCACTCTCGGGCTCCTTCATCAGCGGCACGCGCTACCGGATCACCGCCAACGCCAACCTGCTTTCGCACAAGGGCGAGCCGCTGGGTTCGCCGCAATCGTTGACCATCGAGGTGCCCGACCGCGATCCCGTGCTTCGCCTGCCCGACTCGCGCGGCATCCTCTCGCCTCATGGCAACCTGACGCTCGACCTCAAGACCTGCAACATCGAAGGCTTCACCCTCGGTGCCACCCGGCTGCACGCCAACAACCTCGTGCCCCACCTGCGCGGCGAAGATGAAGAGGCCACCTCGCGCCGGATCGTCGAACGCCTCATCACCTTGAAAAGCAATCGCAATCAGCCTGTCGATGTCGCCATCGACCTGCGGCAACTGCTCGACAAAAACGGCGCCGGTCCGGGCGTCTATCACATCCACGCCCGCGCCAAAAAACCCTACTGGCTCAGCGATTCCTCCACCGTCACCATCAGCGACCTGGCCATCACCGCCAAGAAACAGGCCGGCGGCCATCACGTTTTCATCACCTCCCTGCAAACCGCAAAACCCGTGGCCGGCGTCTCGCTCCGCGCGATCACCTACAGCAACCAGGCGCTGGCCGAGGCGGAAACCGATGAGCAGGGCGTCGCCATTCTCAAGGCGTCCTCGTCGCACCCCGATGGACCGGTCTGGCTCATCACGGCCCAGCTTGGCGATGATCTCAACTTCATCCAGCCGCAGCGAAGGCAGTGGGTGCTCGATGAGGTGAAGCAAACCGGCCGCGCCCATCCGGCGACATACGATGCGATGCTCTACACCGAGCGCGGGGTCTATCGTCCGGGCGATATGGTGCATCTGACCGCGATCGTGCGCGAGCCTGATGGCCGGGTCGCGCCGCCGATGCCGCTGATGCTGCGCGTCAAACGGCCCGATGGCCGCATCGTGGCCGAGCGTCCCATCGCGGCGGATGCGACCGGGCAAGGCATGGTCCATGTCGATTTCGCCTCGCCTGCCGACGGTCAGTTGGGGCGATACGAGTTTCAACTTTCGCCGCCGGGATCGGGCAAGGCCATCGCCGCCACCGGCGCGCTGATCGAAGCGTTTGTGCCCATTCGCATCGAGGTCGATGCCAGGCCGACGCAGATGCGTTACGGTCCGGGCGAGAAGCCGCAGGTGGAGGTCGGCGCCCGTTACCTGTTCGGCCAGCCCGCCTCCGAGTTGCCGATGTCGGTCAGCGCAACGCTGCAATCGCAGGCCCACGAGTCAAAGCGATTCAGTGATTTCACCTTTGAAACCGGCCAGCCCCGGCGGCGGATGGCGCTCGACGCCTTGTCGCAGCAGCTTGATGCGCACGGCCGGCGCCTCAGCGATCTGGCCTTGACCGGTGATGAAGCCGGGGCCTTGTGGAAGGCGCAGATCACCGCCACGGTGACCGAGCCTGGCGGGCGATCGGTGTCGCAGAACGCGCAGGCGCTCATCGACACGATCGGTCATCACGCGGGTCTGCGCATGGCCGCCGGTCGCACGGTGCGGACGAACGTGCCGGTGGCTCTTGATGCCTGTCTGGTGACCGGCCGCGATGAGCCGGGCGCCAGCGATCGCATGTTGATGATCGTGGAGCGGATCGAGCACGACTGGGTGCTGGAGCAGGTCGATGGCAACGCGGTGTGGAAGTCGGTGGAGCGGATCGTGCCTGTGAAGGAGCGGCGCTTTGCGATCGGGCGGGGCGGGCTGATGCAAGGGCTTTCGTTCGCGTGTGCGCAGCCGGGCAATCATCGGGTTTCGATTCGTGATGAGATCAGCGGCGCCGCGGCGCAGGCCCGCTTTTATGTGGCGGAGACGTCGAGCGAATCGACCTCGCCGCCGGTGACCTCGCCCGAGCGCGTGGAGATGGTGCTGGACCGCGAGAGTTACGAACCCGGCACGATGGCCAAGGTGATCGTCCGCAGTCCGTTTGCCGGCACGCTGATGCTCAGCGTGGAAACCGACCGCGTGACGCAGCAGTTCGTGCTGCCGATGGAGCGGAACACGGCGGTGATCGATCTGCCCGTTGCCGCCTCGCTGCGCGGCGGGGCTTATCTCGTGGCCACAGTGATTCGTCCGCTGCAAGTCAAAAGCGACAAATGGCTGCCGCACCGGGCGATGGGCATGGTTCGATTGGACACGGACCACGCGAATCACGCCGCCGCCTTCGAGATCGACGCCCCGGCAACCGCGCTGCCCGGCGAAGAGATCGCTATTCAGGTGAGAGCAGGGGCAGAGGCAGGAGCAGCGGCAGGAGCAGAGGCAGAGGCCGCCCTTCATAGCCGCAGCGTCCTCGCTGCGCGTCCGCGTCCGGGCAGCAGGGCGATGGTTCATCTTTGGGCGGTCGATGATGGCATCCTGCTTACGACGAATCACAGGACGCCCGATCCGCTGGCCCATTTTTTCGCGCCGCGCGCGCCGGGTGTATCGACGGCGGATGTGTTCGCCGATCTGCTGCCCGATCACGAAAGGCCATCGGGCATGATGCGCATCGGCGCCGGTGATGATGAGGAGGAATCCCTTCGCCGCAGCCCCGTGCCCATGAAGCAGCGCGAGGCCGCCGTGGTCTGGCGGGCCGCTGAGCCGCTCAATGAGGATGGCACGCTGTCGATCCGCATGAAGATGCCGCGCATCACCGGCCGCATGCGCATCATGGCGGTGGTGGTCGATGGCGACCGCTACGGCAGCAGCCGGCACAACATCACGCTCACCTCGCCGCTGCTCGTCGAAGCCAACTGGCCCCGTTTCGCGGCGCCGGGCGATCGCTTCGAGGTGCCGGTGAAGCTGTTCAATTCCACCGGTTCGCCGGTGAAGGCGAAGCTTTCCGTCGCGCTCGAAGGGCCGGTGGTGTTGGAGAACGACATCACGCAGGACGTGGTGGCCGTCGCCGCCGATCAGCCGACGACGCTGTGGCTCAAGGCGAAGGCGACCGGTCTGGGGCAGGTGAAGGCCGCGATTCGCGGCGAGGTCGTTTCCGCCGCCGATCGCGCCATCGCCGGCGAGAGTGAAACGCTGTTCACCATCCGCCCGATCACGCCGCTGCATGTGGAAACGAATCTCGTCCGCATCAAGGCGGGCCAGTCCATCGAGCTGCCTCGCACGGCTTCGCTCGAGCCGGGCGGCTCGCGCATCACCGCCAGCATCAGCGGGCGGCCGATGGTGGAGCTGCGCCCCGCCGTCGAGGAACTTCTCGATTATCCCTACGGTTGTCTCGAACAGACCACCAGCCGCCTCATGGCGATCCTTCACGCGCCGCAACTGCTCGCGCTCGAATCCTCCGATGATGTCCGCATCGAGTTCGCCAACGAAGCCATCGCCTCCGGCATCGCCCGCATCTGGTCGATGCAGACCCGCGGCGGCGGCCTCTCCTACTGGCCCGGCTCCACGCAGCCCACGACGTGGGGCACCGCCTACGCCTCGCTCTTTCTCGTGTACGCCCAGCGGGCCGGGCATCGCGTTGATGCCCGTCTCATTGATGATCTCACGAAGTACCTCGGCTCGAAGCTCAATGGCGAAGATGACCGCGAGCCGGTCGATGCCAACCTTCGCGCGATGATCTGCCACGTGCTTGCCGCCTGGGATCACGCGCCGCACGGCTGGATCGCCAGGCTCGGCGAGCGACTCGATGATCTGGACCTCGCCGGCCGCGCCCATCTCGCCGCCGCCTGGAGCGAAACCGGCCGCAACGACCGCGCCCTGGCCATGCTGCCCCAAGGCGCGCCGGCGGTGAACGCGAACGCCGGCCGCGCTTCGCATGTCCTGTCATCGCGCACCCGGCAGGATGCGACGCTGCTGACGACGCTGCTGGACATCGATCGCGGGCATGAGTGGATCGTGCCGTTGGTGCAGCGGATCGAAGCGAGGCGAACCCGCGGCTCCTGGGGCGGCACGCTCGACAACGCGGCGGCGATCGGCGCGCTGTCGAAGTATCAGCTTTCGCGGAAACAAACGCCTGATTTCAAGGGCGAATTGATCGCCGGCGATGATGACCGTCATGCGTTTGACCATCGCGGTGAAAAGCACGTGAAGGTGGAGGATGATGGCCGTCCGCTTCGCATCACCTCGCAGGGCCGCGGCGATATTTACGTCACCCTCACCACGCAGGGCCTGCTCAAGGCCGACGCCATCACACCCTATCAGCGCGGCCTGCGCATCGAACGGCGCTGGAAGGATCGGCAGGGCAACGCGGTCGATCCGATGCTTCTGAAAGTCGGCGACCTGATTCGTGTGGAGATTGAACTGTCCGCTTCTGTTCCCGGAGCCAGCGAAGACGATCGCATCGAACACATCGCCATCGTCGATGCGCTGCCCGGCGGCGTGGAGGTGGAGAATCCGAGGCTGGCCACCAGCGCGGCCCATCAGGGCGAAGCATCCGCCGTCGTCGAGCGCGTGGAGTTTCTCGATGACCGCGTGGTGCTCTTCGCCGGGGCGACGAAGGAGCCGCAGGTGTTCCGCTACATGCTGCGGGTGACGACGACCGGCCGGTTCGCGCTGCCGCCGGTGCAGGCGTCGAGCATGTACGACGGCAACATCGCCGCGATGGGCGCGGTGGGGCGGGTGATGATCGACCGGTGAAATGCGGCAGCAGGGCCTGGGGCCTAAGTAAAACCATGAAATCAGGAAAGCATGAAAGCAGGAAATGCGATCTGGAAATATCGTGTGGACCGCGTTGATTTCATGTTTTCCTGCTTTCCTGATTTCA
>CAZYPK010000108.1:0-18146 GCA_964649195.1 uncultured Phycisphaeraceae bacterium | reverse complement strand
GCTCGCGGACTCGCCATCGGGCTTGGGGCTTTTACTAAAGTGACCATCAATAGCCATATGCTTTTACCCTGACTCCCGTGCGTGGGTTTTTCATTTTCTCATCCCCCGCCACCCCGCCATCATCACCACGATCATCAGCCACGCAAACCCCGCCGCGATTTCAAATCGCATCAGATGCGCCTGCGAGGCCATCGGCAGCGCCCGCGGCCCCAGCACAAAGACCGGCGCGAAAGCCAGTACCGGCAGCGCCATCGACCAGCCGGGGCTGATGCGGTTGATCGCGCCGGACGAAAGCAGCGGCGGCATCAGCAGACCAAAGCAAAGCGCCGCGTGCCAGCCTTGCAGAAATAACAGGATGAATATCACCATGATCCAGATGGCGATGAGTGCCGCGCTTCGCTTCAACATGTACTGGGCCCGGCCCGCCAGCGCGGCGATGCACACATACATCCGCCAGCGCTGACACGCCGCCAGCATCACCGCCATGATCGCCAAATGAAACGCAGGGCCGGCAAGAGGGATCGACGCGGCTTCCTCGCCCGTGTGCCGCGCCGCCACGCCGAACCACGGTTCGTTGATGAAGAGCATCGACGCGACGCCGAATGCGGAGGGAATGTAGGCGAGCAGGACGATGGCTGTCGTGAGCAGATCAGCCGTGGGCCGCAGGTGAATGAGCGACCAGATGCCCTGCCAGATGATGGGCAACGCCGCCACCCAGATCGCCCAGCCGACGAGGACGAGTTGCAGCAGCCAAGGAAAGGCGAGGCTGCCGGCGCTGCGTCCGCCGCCGCCGGCGAGAATCGGTTCGAGATAATGCACCACCAGCGCGGGCAGGCCGAACACCAGCGACTGTGCGAAGCGGGCGCGGTACTCGCGCTTCATCTGATCGCGGAGCAGACCAAGATCGTTGTCCGGCTTGAACGTCTCCCCCGCCCGATCGCGCGGTTCCACCCCGTAGGCTCTGGCGATCGCGGCGGCACGCTGAACGTCCTCCTCCTTGATGGGCGGCGCGTCGGCTGCGTCAAGACGAATCGCCGCCGACTGCCCGGCAATATCGACTTCATTCAGAATCCCCGCACGGGCCCAGCGAGCCGAGAGATCGCGGGCATGCATCGGGTCCTGCAAGCCGTCGAGGATGACAAACGTGGCGCGCTCCATGCGGCCAAGTGTAGCGAGACGCGGCGCGGACAAGGCGTGATGACATCAACAGGGTGTGTCCATCTTTTGTGACAGCATAAGCCCCGCCCGGAAGGGCACGGGCTCAGGGATGTACGCCTCACAGCCCTCGCCCTGCCGGGCGGGGCTTATGCTGCCACCAAAGATGAGCACGCCCCATCAACAAAAAGTGCAACCGTCCAGTGGTCCGGCGAAGGCGCGTGCGGTAACATGAATCATTGCCCCAATCTCGAAAGGAGTTCAACATGAGCATGGCCAACCTACTCGCCGTGATCGTCTTCACCTGCCTTGCGACCACTCATCTCAACGCGGAAATCGTGACCAGAACAATCACCTACACCGACAACGGCGTCGAACTCGAAGGCTTCCTCGCCTATGACTCGACCAAAGCCAAGGCGAATGCCCCCGGGGTGCTGATCGTCCACCAATGGCTTGGCTTGACGGAGAACGAAAAGATGCGGGCGAAGATGCTCGCCGAACTGGGTTATGTCGCGTTCGCCCTGGACATCTACGGCAAGAACGATCGCCCCGCCGACCGCGGCGAGGCCGGCAAATGGGCCGGCAAATACAAGAACGACCGCAAACTCTTCCGTCAGCGGCTGGCGGCAGGCCTGAAAGTGCTCCAGGCGCAGGGCAATGTCGATCAGAAAAAACTCGCCGCGATCGGTTACTGCTTCGGCGGCACCGGCGTGCTCGAAATGGCGCGCATGGGCGCGCCGGTGGCGGGCGTGGTCAGCTTCCACGGCGGCCTCGATGCCACACTGCCGGTCGTCGAAGACGGCCACAAGCCCAAGGTCCTCGTGCTCCACGGCGCCGATGACCCCTTCGTCCCCCAGGCCCAGATCGAAGGCTTCGTGAAGGAAATGAACGCCGCCAAATTCGACTGGCAGATGATCCACTACAGCGGCGCGGTACACAGCTTCACGCAGAAGAGCGCCGGCAACGACAACAGCACCGGCTCGGCCTACCACGCCGCCAGCGATGCCCGATCGTGGGAGGCGATGAAGCAGTTTTTCGCAGAGGTGTTCGGGAAGTGACTTGACCGATCTATAATACGTGGTGATATAAATTAAAGATGGCAAGGAGGCTGGACGATATTGCTGAAAAGAGCCGGGCCTTGGGACAAGGCCGTAGCAACAAAGTCGCTGACAATCAGGTCAACACTGTCTTATCCGGATGGCGACATGAATCCAGAGGATTTTCTTCGTTTCATTCAACTGGGGTCGTTCGAGGCCGACTGGAAGCGGCTTGGATTGGATGATGAAGACCTTCAGGCTCTGGAGGTCTTGATCATGATTGAGCCGACAAGCTGCCCCGTTGTTCCAGGTACAGGTGGTTTGAGGAAGATTCGTTTTTCTCCCTCCCGCTGGCATCGTGGCAAGAGCGGCGGAATACGAGTCTGCTTCGCCTATTTCCCACGATCATCTGTGGTGACATTGCTGGTCGCATACGGCAAGAACGAAGCTGATGACCTGAGTTCGAAACAGAAGGTTCAAATCAAGCAGTTGATCGAAACGATCGATGATCTGCTTGCAACAGGAGCATGACCATGACGACGCCAAAGAAGGATCGGGTGAGTCCTTCCGTGGGTGACCGCGTGATCTCGGGTTTGAACGATTTCAAGACCGCGTTGGAAAGCGGTCATCCTATTGAAAGGAAGTTCACCCTTCGCACAGTTGAATTGGATTTGGAGCCACAGTTGTGGTCCTCCGTCCGTATTGTTGAAATACGCGAACAGCTAAGCGTCAGTCAGGCAGTATTCGCGGAATTGGTCGGCGTCTCCGCTCACGCGGTGCGCGCCTGGGAGCAGGGGCACCGCGAACCGACCAAGATGGCCAGGCGGCTGCTCGATGAAATGTTCGCCAATCCGGCGCGATGGAAAAAACTGCTTGAGAAAGCAGTCATTCGCAAAGACAATCGCAGGACCACTTCACCGGCTTGAATTCGCAGATGCGTTTTGCCATGCACACGTTTGGATTGAGGCTGGATGCCCGCGAAGGACGCCTTATACTACGCCGATGGCCGACAATGATCTGGAACGCGCCGCCTGCCGCCTCGCACCTCTGAGCGCCGACCACTTCAATGCCAAAGCGGTGATTCCATATGGATGCGATGTTTCCCACATTCGCGCAGCCATGAATGATTTCCTGAATTTCCTGGGATTCATCAATCTGCAATTGAACGGCAAAGGCATTCCACGCCTCGAATCCTGCCTCATGCCCGCAAACTTCAGCAGCATCGTCGGCGAATTCATGACCGCGACGATCCCGAAACATTGCGCAACGCTGGCCAAAAACCTGTATCACAACGGACATCCCGACCTGCTGCCGCAGGGGATGTACCCCCGCAATGCGCAACTTCATGCATCGGAAGGGATCGAAGTCAAGGGTTCACGCTATTCAAGTGGCTGGCAGGGCCATAATGTTGAAGATGTGTGGCTCATGGTGTTCGTCTTTGAAGCCAACCGCGCCACCGATGCGAACAAAGGCATTGCACCGATCCCCTTTCGCTTCCTCAAAGTCGTGGGCTCGCAACTTGAAAAGGATGATTGGAAGTTCTCCGGTCGCTCGGAGACAAGCCGGCGAACGATCACGGCAAGCGTCACACCGTCCGGCTACGCGAAGATGGAGGCGAACTGGATTTATCGTGCCGAAACGGACAACGACGCCTGAAACAACGATTCGTCCGCATGGGCCGCGACCAGGCAGTCCGTGCCGGGCACGCGCAATTGCGCCAGACGCGGAACGGCACGCTTCGCCAGATCGTGGTATTCCTGCTGCCGCTCAATTCCGATCGCACGTACACCAATGGCATTGGCGGCCGCGATGGTCGAGCCCGCTCCCATGAACGGGTCAACCACGATGCCTTCTCCCAGAGGGAGCGCGGCATAGACCAGCCGCCGCATCAAGGATTGCGGTTTCAGACTCGGGTGATTGGCGATCTCCCGCTCCTTTTTGGGTGTTCGCTCACTGACCACCACATCATCGAAGGGCTTGTCGTTCCGGTAGCGTCTCAACCCTCCGGTTTGGTAGGTTCGCAGACAATCACTGACCCGCATTCCCGGCTCCAACGGTTTGCGCAGAACTCCCCACGGCTCATAGCAACCCTTGGCCAGTGACGAGACGCCGCTGAATTCCGTTTCCGCGTTCTTGGGCCGGTCACCGCCTCGCAGCGTTCGGACAAGCCGGATGATTTCGCCGCGAAACTCCAGACCGCTTTCGATCAGCGCCGCGAACACGAGTTGCGAAACGAACGCATTGGCCGCGAGGAACACATGACCGCCGGGGCGAAGAGCGTTGAGAACAAGCCTGCCCCAATCGACAAAGAACATGCGAAGCTGGGCGCGTTCCCCGGCATCGAGCGCCGTGAAGCGAGGCAACGGCTGGCGATTGCTGCCGTCAAACGACGGCGGAATTCGCCAGATTCCCCCCTTGCCGGCGGCGCGCTTCCGCAACTGATCGGTCTCGTATTCCTTGACGCCATACGGCGGATCCGTCACGACGGCGTGAATCGTGTTGGCCGGCACGCGCCGCAACCAGTCAAAACAATCCGCCAGAATCAGGCGCGATCCGGCAATCTCCGCGGACGGAAAATCAAAGGTGAGTTGAGCAGTCATGCGTCCGGTCCTCGATGGATCCATCATGCCGGGAGGATATTCCCGAAATCGGTACTAGTCAAACGGACTTCACAGCGGGCTTCACACGGACTTTCAGGACCAGATTGAGCGATTTGCAAAGTCGTTCAAGGTTGCCGGCGGAAATATCGCGGTTGCCGGAGAGGAACTCGTACACGGCCGTCTTGCTGACGCCGCTCTCCTGCGCGAGACGGTACGGACTCCATTGGCGGCGATCGAGTTGAGCGAGAATGGCTTGGCGGAACATCAATCCATCATACTCCATCACTGTCCGGAAAATCGGAACGCTCCTTGACTCCACCGCCGCTTCCCGGTAATTCTGTTACATGGAAGCCAACCTCAAAAGCGATCGATTCTCCCCGACCACTTCTTCACACTCCTCCGCGGATCCGGCCAGCCGCATTCTCTACGAAGCCCTCACTTTCGATGATGTCCTGCTTCTGCCGGCACGCAGTGATTTCGTGCCCGGTGACGCCGACACTTCCACGCAGCTCACCGGACGCATCCGCCTGAACATCCCCCTCCTCTCGGCTCCGATGGATACCGTCACCGAAGCTTCCCTCGCCATCGCTCTTGCCGCGGCCGGCGGCCTGGGGGTCATTCACAAGAACATGCCCATCGAAGCGCAGGTGCGCGAAGTCATCAAAGTGAAACGCTCGGCCAACGGCATCATCACCGATCCCGTCACGCTCTCGCCCGATGCGCCCGTCTCCGCCGCGCGAACCCTGATGCGCGAGCAGAATGTCTCAGGCATCCCCATCGTCGAGGCGATCAACGGCGGCGACAACGGCGCGCACACTTCCGGGGTGTCCGGGGGGGCCGGGGGTTCCGGGGGCAGGCGCGGCAAGGTCGTGGGCATCCTCACCCGCCGGGACATGCGATTCCTTCCCGATGATGACCAGCCCATCGCCCAGGTCATGACCAAGGATCGCCTGGTCACCGCCCCGCCGGGCACCACGCTCGAACAGGCCGCCAACATTCTCTACCGCGAAAAGGTCGAGAAGCTGCTGCTGGTCGATGCCGGCAATCATCTGCACGGCCTGATCACCATGCGGGACATCGACAAGTTCGAGCAGTTCCCGCAGGCCTGCCGCGATTCACGAGGCAGGCTCCGCGTCGGCGCTGCCGTGGGCGTGCATCAACTCGATCGCGTCGAAGCGCTCATCGGCGCCGAGGTTGACCTGGTCATCGTCGATACCGCGCACGGCCACAGCAGGAACGTCATCGACACGGTGAAGGCGATCAAGGCGAAATACGACATCGACGTCATCGCCGGCAACATCGCCACCGAGGAAGGCGCGCGCGACCTGATCGAAGCGGGCGTCGATGCGGTGAAGGTGGGAATCGGACCGGGGTCGATCTGCACGACGCGCATCGTCAGCGGCGTGGGCGTGCCGCAGATCACGGCGATCATGAATGCGGTAAGAGCCGCGACGCCTCGCCACATTCCCATCGTCGCCGACGGCGGCATCCGGCAATCGGGCGACATCAGCAAAGCCATCGCCATCGGCGCCTCGGCCGTCATGCTCGGCTCGCTGCTGGCGGGCCTCGATGAATCCCCCGGCGAATCGATCATTCACATGGGCCGTCGCTACAAGACCTATCGCGGCATGGGCAGCGAAGGCGCGATGATGGCCGGCAGCGCCGATCGCTATCGCCAGGGCGGCACCACCGAGAAGAAAAAGCTGGTGCCCGAAGGCGTCGAAGGCCGCGTGCCCTACCGCGGCTCCCTGGCGGAGTTCGTGTATCAGCTCATCGGCGGCCTCAAGGCGGGCATGGGCTACTGCGGCACCCCCAGCGTCGATGCCTTGCGACGCGACGCGAAGTTCTGCCGCATCAGCGGCGCGGGCCTCGCCGAGAGCCACCCGCACAACATCACCATCACGAAGGAAAGTCCGAATTACACGATGGATTACCGCGCCGAAGAATGAAGCAGTTCCGATTGACCAACCGGGTCATGTCATGATTTTGCTCCGCTCTCTTCGGTGTGCAGGACAACGGCAGGCACGTTGAATCCCATGAATAAGCCACATCATCTCAATCATGCCCCCATCGAAGAGGCGATCGTTGACATCCGCGTCAAGGCGAGAGCGGACTTCGATCCGTCAATCTTTCTCGGCCTGCAATCGACTCTCGCAGATCGCTATCCCGACATGAGGAAGCACCATCTTCAACAGGCTTCTTTTCAACTGAAAGCGCAATCTCAACCAACCCTCGAATCGAAGGACCTTGGTTTGAACGGGGTATTTTTCCGAACCTCCGACGGCCGCCAAATCGCGCAATTCCGCGTGGACGGATTCACCTTCAATAAACTCAAGCCCTACTCCGGTTGGGAAGAGGTGCAGCCGGAGGCGATGGCCCTGTGGAGGCGCTATGATCAGGTGGCGTTGCCGCCGGAAGTCACCCGGATCGCACTGCGGTACATCAATCGGTTTGAAATGCCCGAGGGCGTCCGCGACTTCGACGACATACTCGCGGCAGGGCCGAGAATTCCCCGCGCCTTGCCGCAGACCATCGGCGGGTTTTCAATTCGGACGACGATTGTTGACGAGACGACCAACCTCCACGCGACGGTTTCGCAGATGCTCGAGCCCACTCCGCCTATGGAGCCGCTTGGAATCATCCTGGACATCGATGTCTTCCACCAGATCGATCGTGCGGATACGGACGGAAAGAATGATTCATACCTGCATGCGAAACTTGAATTGCTGCATGAATTCAAGAACCGGATATTCTTCAATTATCTGACCGACCGGATGATCGGGAGGTTCAAATGACTGCGATGGCGCACGGTTTCAATCCCGTTGATTTCGGCGATTGGCGGAGCAGTGACGACAGGGTCGTCAGCGAAGCGGGACGCCTTGGCGGCATTCTCGAAAAACAGACAAGAGAATGTGATCGAAGCATCCTGGTCGGAGAAACCCGTCGAACGGCCTTGGACGCGCTGGAGACGGAAGCGTCCAAGGCTTCCATCCACAACTGGGATGGATATGGCGCACCACCGGTGAACGCGACCGCCATGACATATGCCCGCCATTTCCTTGCGTTGCTGCCGCTGAATGCATGCAGCCCTGAAATCACCATCGACAATGATGGGGAGGTCAATTTTCAGTGGGATTTCGGCCGAAGATGCGTCTTTTCGGTCAGCATCGGCCGCGATGGAACCTTGACGTATGCAGGTCTGTTCGGCTACAACAAAATGCATGGCACTGAAATGCTTGCGGGAACTATTCCGATGGTTGTGTCGGGCGGCATCGCCCGCGCCATCAAGCGCTCTTCCATCTGACATTGAGGGCGAAGAACCCCTGGTCCGGTTCATTCTGGATCGAAAGTTGTTCTCGCCAAAAGATGACAGGGTAAAACCCAAGGCATTTGAACCGCCACGAAATCTCCGACTTTCGGTATTTCGCACAATACGGCTGACCGATGGTGAGATTTGGCTTTTAGGCGAGACTTTTGTCGGCAAACCGCAGCAACGCGACATCAAAGCCGCCGCCACCATTGACGCGGCCAGTGTTTTCGTGACAGGGTTACGGATCGAAGCGGATGACAAACCGCCACGACACGCCAACATCATCAATTGGCCGGAGTCGAAGGACGAGCGCTTGTCGATACAGCAGCGCCTGGCGGCATGCGCAAAACTGTCTTTGCCACCTGATGCCTGATTGTCGCCGCCGTCATGAAACGACGGCATATCGAACAATTCCTTCGCCATGACGGTACGCTCTCATACCATGAGATCGAAACCGTTCGATCCTGAAAAGGGGAGCCGACATGAATCATCTCGCGCGGTCGTTTTCCATCCTTCTGCTTGCCATCGTGTCCTCATTGCTTGGCTGCGAAGCGACGCAGCACGTCCAGCGCGGTGATGCGGCCCTGGGCGCTGACCGGCCGCGCGAAGCCCTGGCCAGTTATCAGCGGGCCGCACAGTCCGATGGCCGGCTGCGCACCGATCCGCAGTTTGCGGCGAAGCTGCGCGAGGCAAGCTGGCGCACCGCGATTCTTGATGCCGACGGCGCCGCCGCCAACGGGAACTGGGAGGCGGCGATCCGTGCCTACGAGCAGGCGCTGCTTCACAACCCCGCGCATCCCACGGCCAAACAGTCGCTGGCGCAGGCCAAAGTGAACGGCGCCCGGGGCCGCTACGAAAGGGCGCTGAATCATGCGGACAACAACGATCTCCGTGCCGCGCGCGAAGATCTGCGGCAGGCGCTGACCTGGGATCGCAATCATGCGGCGGCCCTGGCGGCATTCGATTCGCTCGACCGCAAAGGCAACCCGGACAGCGAGCGGAAATACTCGGCAACGCTCACCCTCGTGCAGCAGCGCGACTGGCAACGGGCCGACGACGAACTGACCGCGATCATCAACATCGATGCGAATCATCTGCCTTCACGCGCCAAGCGCTCGGAAGCAACGACGATGATGGCGCAGTCACGACAGGCGCACGAACTGGCCGGCAAACTCCTTGCGGAAAAGAAGCTCGATGACGCCATCGCAGCGGCGAAGCGTTCGCTGGACATCTGGCCGACGAATGGTGAAGCGATCGCTCTGATGC
This sequence comes from uncultured Phycisphaeraceae bacterium, assembly GCA_964649195.1. Taxonomy (GTDB): domain Bacteria; phylum Planctomycetota; class Phycisphaerae; order Phycisphaerales; family Phycisphaeraceae; genus JTS-RE9. The sequence continues at coordinate 8,778 of CAZYPK010000108.1, read as the reverse complement.
AGCGATCGCAGGCGGCGCGCAATCATGCCGAGGCGCTGTTCATCCGTGCGAAAGAGCAGGTCGCGCAAGGCCACTACGACCAGGGCATCGCCACGATCACCAAGGCTCTTGAGGCGTATCCCGATCACGCGGCGGCCCGCAGGTTCTCCGGCGAAATCCGGCAGACCGCCGCCGATGCCCATGTCGCCGAGGCCCGGCGCAAGCTCGCCGCCGGTGAGATTGAAGCCGCGGCGGATCACTTCCGCGCCGCACTGCGCTTCGTACCGAATCATCGGCCCGCCGGCGACGGCCTGGTCGATGTCGCTTACGCGCACGGCCAGGGCGCGGAGAAGGAAGGGCTCTGGGGCAACGCCCTGCTCTGGTACATGGAGGCGACGGACCGGAAGCCGACGGGTGTTTACAAGCAGGCTGAAGATCGCGCCCGCGCCGCCATCGCGAAGCAGGTGGCCTTTGATCTGATGATCAGCGTGACCGATGGCCGGGGCAACACGAATCCCGACACCACCGCGATGCAGACGCAGCTTGTCGCGCAGGCGAACAAGACGAAACCTTCCTTCGTTTCGCTCGTGAATGCGCCGGGCAATGCGGCGAACAACGGCCGGCTTCCGCGTCCGCTGTTCAAGGCGATGATGACGATGCGCTCGATCGAGATCAGGCAGCAGGTCTTGAGCCGCGAACAGAAGACGCACACCTACAACGCCGTGCGCGTGACGCCCAATCCGAACCTGCCGGCGCTGGAGCGGGAGCTGATCCAGACGGAACGGGAGCTGGCCCTGGCCCGCAATCGGCTGATCCGGTACGACTGCGGCGACTGCAGCAGCCGCGGGCATACGACATGTCAGACGTGCCGGGGCAGGAAGTGGAGCAGTTGCTCCACATGCAACGGATCGGGCAGGATCAAGGTGAAAAACGGCGGATATCAGACATGCGATGAATGCAACGGCAGGCCATCGGAGCGATGCCGAACGTGCGGCGGGACCGGGCACCTTCGCTGCAATCGCTGCGGCGGGCGGGGCTTTTTCAATGATTACGATCACGAGCTGATTCGCAGCCGGGAACGCGAGGTGGCGGACCTGCGATATCGCCTTCGCCGTGAGCCGCCCACGATTCAGGAGCAGTACGTGGTGGCCTGGCCCTATCAGCAGGAGATCTACCGCAAGACCGGGCAGATGGACGGCACGATGACGATCGAGGATGTCGCGGGCAAGACGACGCTGCAAACCTTCGAGGTGGCGCCAAGCTACCGCAAGGATGATGTGGTGACGATCAATGCGAACCCTCAGGTCGGCCTGCCTGCCGATGGTCTCGATCTGCCCAGCGATGATGCGGTTTACCGCAGCCTGCTCAGCGATGCGGCAGGGAGCACGATCACGAATGTTCTCTCCACGGTGACTGTCGCGCAAGCCAACGCCTACATCGTCCAGGCCAACGAACACGCACGCAACGGCAAACATGATCTGGACATCGAAGCCCGAGTCGCGGCGATCGTGCTGCTCGAATCGACGCAGCCCGCCGAGGCGAAGCGGTTGCTTGATGAGATTCGCAATCCCAGGTGAAGAAGCGCGGAGCAATGGCGGACCTTTGCTCCGCGGCTATTGATGGTCATTTTAAGAAAAGCCCCAAGCCCGATGGCGAGTCCGCGAGCCGTCGGGGTGTTCGATACCCCAAGGGTTCGGCAGACCTCACCCTTGGGCTTGGGGATTTTCTTACGGGTGGCCATCAATAAATGCGACCATTCACTTGCCTGGTGTCGCTCCGTTCGTTTTCACTTTGCTGTGCTCCGGTTTCCGCAGCGACTTCACTTTCACCAGTTCAGCCTGCACCGCGTCGGGGAAGACCACCGCGGCGATCAGCGCATCGCCGTAGGTTTCCCACAGTTTGGTTTCGTTCCACTTATCGACGCCGCGCGGCAGTTCGAGCGTGATGACGGGCAGGCCCATCTCGTCGCCGAGGAAGGCGCCCATCGAGCCGGGCCTGGCGCCCAGCCGCTTCACGGGAAGGTTGGTGAGTTGCGCCATGCGTGCCGCCAGTTCCTGGGCGGGGCCGTCGTAATCGACACAGGCCAGCGGCTGATGAATGGCGATGATGCGCGAAGGGGCGTAGAGATCGATGAGCATGGCGATGATCTGAGCTTCAGGCTCGGAGAGTCCTGACCAGCCGTTGCGGTCGTTGTTCTCGCGATTGGCGGCGGGGAAGTTGCGGTTGAGGTCAACCCTGTTGGCGTTTTCGCGGGTGCCTTTGATCATGCCATCGGGATTCGCCGCGGGCAGCAGAATCACCCGGCGGCCGATCAGGCGATGCGGGTTGGCCTGGAGGTGATCGGAAAGTTTTCGCACCAGCGGCGAGCCTGCCGTCTCATCGCCATGAATCGAGGCGATGATGAAAACCGCATCCGGCCCGTCGCCGAGCACCTGGCATTCGATGGGCCGCCCTTCCACGGAGTGGCCCACATTGAAGAAGTTGAGGTTGGCCGGCCCGGCCACCGGCTGCGTGACCGGCGCGGATTGACAGCCGGGCGCGAGGAGGATGAACGCGGCAAGCAGGATCATCGCGGCAATGTGTCGGAGTGTCGGCATGGGCATGGGGTGTCGCCGCATCATTCGGGCTTTCGATTCGAGGTCGATCAACTTCTTCGTTCGCCAAGGCGAACGGTTAAATACATCACCCGACCAGTTCAACGGCAGGCTCGCACGAATCCGCTTCGCAATCCACCGGCGCCGGGCCGCTGCCCATGTCGGCGACGATGCCCGGTGCGGCCAGGTCACGGTAGTAACGATCGAGCACGGCCCGCCAGTCATCGAGCGATTTCACGGCGATGTAGGCCTTGGCGACCTCGCCGCCTTGCGGATGGTGACGGGAGAACTTGATGCCGAACTTTCGCATCATCATGCCGGCGCGTTTTTCGCCGTGCAGATGGGCGGAGAGTTGGAAGTGATCCAGCAGCACCTCGCGCTGCTGCCCGATGGTGGGCGGCAACGCGGCGGCTTCGAGATCACCGGCCATCATGGCGCGGGCCTGGTGGAAAATCCACGGGTTGCCGATGCAGCCGCGGGCGACGCTGACAAACTGCACACCGGTCTCGCGGATCATGCGGAAGATGTCGGCGGCGCACCAGATGTCGCCGGAGCCGCCGATGAAGAAAGTAAGTTCCGAGTTTCGAGTTCCGAGTTCCGAGTCGGCCTTACTTCCCACCTTCAGAGGGGAAGTAAGGCTGCCGTACTGCTGCACAATCCCCTTCAAAAACGCCCACTTCGACGGGCCTGCATATTTCTGCTCCACCGTTCGGCCATGCACCACCGCGCCGGCGTAACCGAGGTTGATCACGCTTTCAAAAATGCGGTGGAAGTTTCGCTCGGCTTCGAGGGTGTCATCCGTGCCGCGCCGCAGCTTGACGGTGCAGGGGCGATCATCACCGACGGCTTGCCGCACCGCGTCGAGAATGGCGATCGCCTCATCGGGAGCCTGCATCAGGTGGCCGCCGCGGGCGCGCTTGCGGATCTTCTTCACCGGGCAGGCCAGGTTCACATCGATCACGTCATAACCGAGCTTCACCAGAATCTTCGCACCGGCCGCGATCTCATCGGGATGCGAACCCATGAGCTGTCCCGCGATGGGATGATCGGCGGCATCGAGTTCCGCCGCTTCGAGGCCGCGTCCGCCGTTGATGAGGAACTGATCGAGCATCGCCTCGGTGACGGCAAAGGGCGCGCCATGCCTGCGCGCCACCAGGCGCATGGCGGCATCGGAGTAACCCGCCAGGCCGGCCTGGAAGAACGGGGCATCAATGGTGAGCTTGCCGATCTGTATCATCAACGGGATTATACGCGGATGCTCTCCACACGATGGACTTACGAAATGCCCATGAAACCCGCCCTGCCGCTGCTCCTGCTCCTGCTTCTGCTCCTGCTCCCCGGCTGTTCGACGCCGCTCTCGGAGGTCACCAGGCCGCGCGTGCTCTTTGGCACCCGCGCCAACCCGGACCTGGCGGTGGACCTTTCCAAGCTCGCCTATCCCGGCGAGGCTCCCGCCGGCGCCGATCTGGATATTCTCCTCATCCAGCACGGCAACCGGATCCATTTCGTCAACCGCACCACCACCATGCACACGCAGGTGCAGATATGGATCAATCAACAATACGTCGGCCTCGTCGATGAAATCCCCGTGGGCAAAAGCTCCAGCCATCACCTGGAGGACTTCATCAACAAATATGGCGAAGCTTTCCCCGTGGGCGGGTTCCTCAACCCCGACAAAAGTTTTCCCATCGTCCTCGCGGAACTCTTCAACCCCTCCACCGAAAACAGCACCCGCCGGCGCCACAAGCTGACCGTGCGCATCGAAAACTGAATCGACCTGACCTGTTTCTCACAATCCTCTGCTTGCATGCGCATCGAAACATCCCATCGTCCGTCCAAGGCTTCAAAACAAAACACAAAACCCTTTCGCAAGAACATATTCATGGATGCCATCCAACTCTGGAACCGTTTTCAAAAGCATCTTTGCAACTGCCCTTCGCTGGGCATTTCGCTGGACATCTCCCGCATTCGTTTTGGTGATGATTTCTTCGGCGGGATGGAGCCGCGCATCGCGGCGGCTTACGAGGCGATGAAAAAACTCGAAGCGGGCGAGAAGGTCAACCCCGATGAAACCGATGACGCCGGCAATCCCGGACGCATGGTCGGCCACTACTGGCTCCGCGCCCCGCACCTGGCGCCCACGCTCGAACTGCGCGGCGCCATCGAATCGACCGTGAAGAACATCAAGAACTTCGTCGCCGATGTCCACAAGGGCAGGATCAAACCGCCCAAATCCTCCGGCGTCGCAAGCTTCACCGAGGTCCTGATCGTCGGCATCGGCGGCAGCGCCCTGGGGCCGCAGCTTGTCGCCGACGCCCTGGGCGATCTCGACGGCAAGGACCGGATGAATGTTCACTTCATGGACAACACCGACCCCGACGGCATCAACCGCACCCTCGCCAACCTCGGCAAAAAACTCGCCAAAACCCTCGTGCTCGTCATCTCCAAGTCCGGCGGCACCCCCGAAACCCGCAACGGCATGTTGGAAACCGAAGCCGCGTTCAACGCCCGCAAGCTCAAGTTCCCCAGACATGCCGTGGCCGTCACCGGTGAAGGCAGCAAGCTGGACAAGGTGGCCGTGGCGAACAAATGGCTGGCGCGGTTCCCGATGTGGGACTGGGTGGGCGGGCGCACCAGCGTGCTCTCGGCGGTGGGCCTGCTGCCTGCCGCGCTTCAGGGCATCGACATCGACTCGATGCTGCTGGGCGCCGCCGAGATGGACGCCATCACCCGCACCGAACCGACCGCCTCCAACCCCGCCGCCCTGCTCGCCCTCATGTGGCATCACGAAACCGAAGGCCGCGGCGCCAAGGACATGGTGATGCTCCCCTACAAGGACCGCCTCATCCTCCTCTCCCGCTACCTCCAGCAACTGATCATGGAAAGCCTGGGCAAGCGGATGAACTTCGACAACACCAGGGAAGTGCATCAGGGCATCGCCGTCTATGGCAACAAAGGCTCCACCGATCAGCACGCCTACGTGCAGCAACTGCGCGACGGCGTGAACAACTTCTTCGCCACCTTCATCGTCTGCCTTCAGGATGCAACGACCGGCGCCGGAAGCGGCGCCAAGGGCCGGCCCATCGAAGTCGAACCGGGCATCACCAGCGGCGACTTCCTCCACGGCTTCTGGCAGGGCACGCGCACCGCGCTCCACGAATCCGGGCGCGGCTCGATGACCCTCTTCATCGAGGAAATATCCGGCAAAACGCTGGGCGCCCTGATCGCCCTCTACGAACGGGCCGTCGGCTTCTACGCCACGCTGGTCGATATCAACGCCTACCACCAGCCCGGCGTCGAGGCCGGCAAGAAAGCCGCCGGCGCGGTGCTCGAACTGCAAGGCAAAATCGTGGCTCACCTGAAGGCGAACAAGACCGCAGGCAGCGCCGCCGACATCGCCGCCGCCATCGGTTCGCCGGACAGCGCGGAGACGGTCCATCACATCCTCAGCCACCTCGCCGCCAACGGTCGCGGTATCGTCAGCGAAGCGGGCAAGTTCCGCGCCGGTTGAGAAGGCGAGTAGCGAGTAGCTTGCCACTTGCTCACTCGAACGACTTCCACACCGGGTCGAAGTAGGCCTGTGCCGCGGGCCAGGATTGGGCGTATTCGGTGGGCACGGCCGACCAGGGGGCCTTGGTGATATCGACGCGGTGTCTGCGGACGCTCTGGTCGCCGTAGCCGACGATGATGTGGTCGCGGTGGCGTGCGGGCACATGGGAACGGGTGCTGAACCAGTCGGCGAAGAAGGCTTGGGCGCCGAGCTTGCGGATGCTGTGGGAGCGGGTGGGTGAAGGCTCGGACATCAGCCGGCGGAGGTAGCCCACCCTGGCGTGGGCCCAGACCAGTTTCTCATCGCCGGGCACCAGCACGGTGTTCTTGCTGCCGGGCACGTTGTTGCCATGCCCCGGATTGCCCCGGCTGTTGTCGCCCGGCGACAGCGGGCACATCCATACTTCGGACTGATGGTGCATGTAGCCGCCTTTGCTCAGCAGTCCCCAGTTCTGAAACCCGTGTACGCGATTGCTGTCGGGCCAGTATTCGGTCCAGTAATGAATGTAGCCCATCTGCTGGTTGCGATAAAGCGGGCCGACATAGGGGAGCCTGCCGAGGCTGTCCGTCGAATAGCCCGCCAGCGCCCCGCCGATCTGGCTGGAATTGGCATGGCAACCGACGATGAGCGCCTCCCGTCTGGCCTTGGACAGCGAAGGCAGGAGCAACGCGATGAGCAGCGCAATCAGCGCCACAACAAGGAGCATCTCCACCAGGGTGAAGGCGACACGCGCTTGGGCGGGAGATGTACGAACGCATGGAGGAACCATGATGATCGCCGGTGGATGGTAATAAGTTGACGACCAATGAACCGAACCCGTTCACGAAGGACCACAACCATCATAAGAATCCGAGCCTGAAGGTCCAACGGAAATTTGGAGCCTGAGAACTTATTCCGGGTGGCTGGGGCTGAGTCCGCGAAGCCCCGGTCCAGACGCACGAATCAAGATGACAAAACTGAATTCTGAAAAATTAAGGCTGAAGGCTGAAGACTGAAGACTGAAGGTCGCCGGGCCGGGGCTTCGCGGACTCAGCCCCAGCCACCCGAAGTGGTCACAGCCACCTCCGGCTCCCCCGGCTCCCCCGGCTCCCCCGGCTCATCCGGCTCCCCCGGCTCCTCCGGCTCTTCCGGCTCTTCCAGGCATGTCGAAGAAATCGACCAGTCCGGTCTCCAGCGAATATTCCGCGCCGATCACCAGCAGGGCGTCGTTGGCGATGAGCGTTTCGATGATCGGCGAGCCGCGTCGCAGCCGGTCGGTGGCCATGCGGATGTTGGCCCTGCCTGCTTCGCGCATCAGGGCTTCGGGGTTGTTGCGAAGGTCGGTGGCCATCAGCGGTTCGATGGCCGGGCGGACGCGATCGACGATCGATCGCAGGTTGCGCGACTGGGCTTCACACGAAAGTCGCAGTTCATCGATGGTCGCCTGGATCGCCCCGCATTGGGTGTGTCCCAGCACGATGACCAGCCTGGTGCCGAAGATTTCCACGGCAAACTCCACGCTGCCGATCTGCGAAGGGGCGACGATGTTGCCCGCCACGCGGATCACGAAGAGATCGCCCAGCCCCTGATCGAAGACCAGTTCCGCAGGCACGCGGGAATCGGAGCAGCCCAGGATCACCGCGAAGGGTTCCTGCGTCATCGCCACCTCCTGCCGGCGTGACTGACTGGTGACCGCCGTGACGCCGAACGCATCGGACACGAAGCGCTGATTGCCTTCACGCAGTCGTTCCAAGGCTTCCAGTGCTTTGATCATGGACGGAGCGCTCCAGACGCTTGGTGATTCACATCGGTCACAAAATGTTGCGTAATGTATCGATTTCCTGCGCCGTCAGGCAATATAAGGATTCATCTGCCTCTCCCGGCCGATCGTCGTCGCAGGGCCATGCCCCGGCAGCACGCGCGTCTCATCAGGCAAGGTCAGAAGCTGCTCGCGGATGGAACGGAAGAGCGTCTCTTCATCGGATGTCGGAAAATCAAAACGGCCAACGCTGTTTTGAAAGAGCGTGTCGCCGACGATGGCGGTCCTGATGGCGGGGAAATAAAAGGTGACACCGCCGGGGCTGTGGCCGGGGGTGTGGCGCAGCTCGCATCGGGCGCCGGCGATGTTCAGCACATCACCGTGCTCGAAGGCGCCGGTGGCCTCGGGCAGGACCATCGGCTCAGGCAGGAACGCCGAGAGATTGAGCATGGGGTCCGTGAGAAACGCCGCTTCCGCAGGGTGAATGAAAATCGGCAGGTCCGGCCAGTGACGGCGGACATCGATGAGGCCGGCGATGTGATCCAGATGCGCGTGGGTGAGCAGCGCCGCCTGGGGCAGCAACCCGGATCGCTTGATGTAATCGATCATCCTGAACGGCTCAAACCCCGCGTCGATGATCCAACAAGGTTTAACGCCGGGCGGCGCATCGGCTGCGGCATCGTGCAACACGTAACAGTTGGTCTGCCATTCACCCAGGACAAAGGTTTGAATGTGTAGCGAGTCATTGGCCATGCGATGCAGCGTAGCGATTTTACAGGGTAAAAGCATATGGGAGGGCGAGGCTCCCGCCGAGCCGATTCGGTTGCGACGGCCCCGCTTTGGGGGCCTGAGCAAACGAAAATCGCGCGGCAGGTGAACCATCAGGCACGATCATCGGCCGCGCGAGTTTCGTTTGC
>CAZYPK010000107.1:0-18193 GCA_964649195.1 uncultured Phycisphaeraceae bacterium | reverse complement strand
GCCTTGCTGTTTCATCGGGCCGGGGCTTCGCGGACTCAGCCCCAGCCACCCGGATATCAGACTGAGCCACTACCCCGGATTCTCTCCACCCGTTGCGGTCCACCACTCATGAGCATGCTCTGGCCCATCGTTCTTTCCTGCCTGCGAAACCGCGGGAAGCTGGCCGTCACCGATGATCAGCGGCGGTTCACCTACGGCCAGATTCTGGGCGGCTCGCTTTTTCTCGCCGACAAAATCGACGGCGTCACCAGCCGCGAGCATGTCGGCATTCTGCTGCCCACCAGCGGCCTGTTTCCCGTCGCGCTGCTGGCCACCTGGTTCACCGGCCGCGCCGCGGTGCCGCTCAACTACCTGCTGGCGCGCGATGAGATTCGCTACATCATCGAGGACAGCGGCATCGACACCATCATCACCGTCAAGCCGATGCTCGATTACATCGGCGGCGCCCAGGTCGTGCCCGCGCACATCAACATCATCCTCATCGAGGAGGTCGATTTCACCGGCGTGCCTCCGCTGCGCTGGCCGCCCGTCAAGGGCCATGACGACCTGGCCATCATTCTTTACACCTCCGGCACCAGCGGCAGGCCCAAGGGCGTCATGCTCAGCCACGGCAACCTCCAATGCAATGTCGATGCCTCCATCATCAAGGCCAAGCTCAGCAAGGCCGACACCTTCGTCGGCATCCTTCCGCAGTTTCACAGCTTCGGCATGACCGCCCTGACGCTCATCCCGCTCAAGGTCGGGTCCCATGTCGTTTACACCGCCCGCTTCACCCCCAAGCGGCTGGTCGGCCTCATCCGCGAACACCGGGCGGGCATCTTCATGGCGGTGCCTTCGATGTATGCCGCCATGCTCGCCGTCAAGGGCGCCACCGCCGAGGACTTCGCCTCGCTCCGCCTGGCCATCAGCGGCGGCGAACCGTTGCCGGCCTCGGTGTTCGAGGAGTTTGAACAGCGATTCAATGTCCGCCTGCTCGAAGGCTACGGCCTGACCGAAACATCGCCGGTGACCACATGGTCCGTCCCCGACAGGTTCCGCCGCAAATCGGTGGGCACCGCGCTGCCCGGCGTGAAGGTGCTCATCGTCGATGACCACGACAACCCGCTGCCGGTGAACACCGATGGCGAAGTGCTCATCACCGGTCCGCACATCATGCAAGGCTACCACCATCTGCCCGAACAGACCGCCGCCGTCTTCGTCGATATCAAAACCACCGACCCCAACGGCGAAACGGTGCGCGAACGCTACTTCCGCTCCGGCGACTTCGGCAGGCTCGATGAGGATGGCTTCCTCTACATCACCGGACGCAAGAAGGAAATGCTCATCATCGCCGGCGAAAACGTCTTCCCCCGCGAGATCGAGGAGGTGCTCAACAAACATCCCTCGGTGCTCGACTCGGCCGTCATCGGCAAAATGGACGACCTGCGCGGCGAACTGCCCGTGGCCTACATCGAACTGCAGGAAGGCGCAACCTTCGACGAAACGCAGTTGCGAACCTGGTGCAGGGAAAACCTGGCGCAGTTCAAGGTGCCGCGCGAAATCACCGTGCTGCCCGCGCTGCCGCGCAATCCGACGGGGAAGATCATGCGAAGGCAGTTGAAGGGGATGTGAAATGTTTGATGGCGTCCGCTTCCGCCTCTTCGATCAGAAGCTGATGGAAAAGCCGCTCGATGTCCGCCGGTGGTTGGCCGCTTGACGCGACATTGTTCATGGCGCGATCGACGACATCCTTGCCGATGGATTCGAAGAACGCCGGTGTTGGAACGAGCGCATCGTTCAGATCGTTGGGTTCGAATTTGTCGAGTTTGTCACCATATTCCCGCATGCTCAGCGTAAGAATCCGGCGGCCGGCTTTCGAGTTCAGATATAGAAACAGTTGGTCCAGATATGGGGCGCCAAAGAGGTTGGGTTGAAAGCCGTGATAACAAGTCAGGTTCAAAGCGCCACTTCGATTGCGGATGACTTTGTATCCTCCGCGCGAGAACACGCCAAAGAGAATCGGGGAAGGTGTCCGCGATTCGATTCGATACCAGGGATTGCGATGTTTTGTAAGAAATCGCAGATGGTATTCGCATGTTTCACCGCTGCGAATGTAATGGACCGCCGCATCGGAAGCGGTTCGTCCGACATTCAAAAGAAAAACACCCTTGTCCTGCCGGCTTAGGGCGGTGAAGTCGGCGTTCCCGAATGTGCTGCCGCAAATTTGAGAGCTTCGCGTAATGCAGGGAACCGCCTCGTCTTTTCGCAGTTTCAGTTCATTGATCCGCGACTGCGAAAGTATGAAAAATTCGTTTGCACCGGTCGCAATGCCGCGACTGAACCGTCCGTAATGCGAAAGCGGCTGCAACAGACCGGCCTGGCAATTCACTTTCTGTGGACGGAAATGGCGAAGCCACTTGTCGCCGGGGAGCAGTTCCGCGAGAGAAACATCGGCTACGGGGTCCGTATGCAATACGGTAGGTAATCCGCTCAGGTCATCGATCGTATGGAACCTCACACGCTGGGCGGGCGAAGAACTTTCCGCCAGCAGGATGCCGACCGAGGTTATGACATCAGGAAAAACCTCCCGTTCGCAGTTGAGGCGTATGATGGTCCGCAGGCGACCTCGTTCCAGCAGTGCGGCTTTCACCTTCTCACCATAACCGGCATTCAGAAACTCAAGCGGCATGATGAAGGCCAGCCTTGCGTTGTCCGCCATCTCCGAAAGCGATTTGAGCAGAAACATGGAAGCGATGTTGGTATAGCCGGACAGTCTTACGCCAAGGTGCTTCTCGAAATGCTTGTGTACGCCGCCGCGATTCACGAACTTCTGAAACCGCATGTACGGAGGGTTGCATACGATGCCGGCATGTTTTCGCCCCCACGATGACAGGTAATCTTCATGCGCAACCCTGGCCCCAAGGAGAGCCATGTGGGTCTTCCCGTGTTCCAGAATCTTCCCGTCGATCTCCGAGCCTGTGCATTGGATGTTCGGAAAATCCGCGGCTGCCTCGAAGAACGCTCCAAGACCGGCACAGGGATCGTAGATGGTTTTGATGCCTGAGCTCAGAACCCAGTTGACCATGAAAGATGCGACGCCGCTTTCGGTAAAGACCTGTCCCGCGAGCCGCGCGTGTTCCTCGCCCACTTTTCCAATGTAGGATGACGGTAGGTCATTTCTCATGAATGACCTCCTTCTCGAAGAGGTCAACATCGAGATATCCCCTGCCCCCGGCAAAGGTGACATAGAAGAGCAACCGGCCGCGATCCAGTTCTTTCATTGCGGACCAGTGCTTCGGCATTTCTATTTTCCCCACGATTTCGGAGCCGATCTCGACATTCACCTTGATCGTCGTCTTGCCCTGGTTCTTGACATCACGCTCCACGGAAAAGACCGCTCCTTCCTTTGCCGGATCGGAGCATATTTCGAGTATTTGACGAAAGGGAATAACGTATGCCTTGTCGAAAAACACCTGTAAATAGTGGTGACGAACACCGTAATGCCGGACCCAGCGATTGACCAGCGCAATATCCTCAAGTTTCGGGGTGATGCTCAGGTAATCCCGACGATGAAGCGTTTTGATCTGGCTTTTGAGCGTCTTGAGATACTCACTGAGCGTTCTAAGCACGGGTGAGGAAGACCAACTGCTCAGGCGGAAATCCAATTCCCGGAATGTTGCTTCGGAAGCATTTGAAAGGAGTTGGTGTATCTGAGGATTTTTCTCAAGCAATGCGGTGGAATACGGCTCTTCCAGCACGAGTTTTCGCAGAACGGCGCATTGTTTCTGCGCCGCCGCAACCCTTTCGTTCATGTAGGTCGCGTATCGATTTGCGAGAAAACTGCTGGATCGGACCTCAATCGCCGCAACAGCGCGACGGACCAGATCATCATCAAGTGAAACATTCGACGGATCGGGAATTTCGGACCGGTGAAATATCAACAGGTCGGGACGCTTCCCGATCCGGTTCAATTCATCCTGATAGGTTTTATAAAATTCGGAGAATCCCGGATCGCCCGCCGAAAGTGCCTCGGACCGGCCATATCGGACGGCGCAATAATCCTTCACCGATTCATTGATCGCCTGATGGATGACGGATTCAGCCCAATCACCTTGTTCCTTGTTGGTCAGAAACTCCGAACTGGCCATTGATGGCGGGCGGCCGCTCATTTGAACATCAAAGTCGATCTCAAGCGGCAGTCCACGAACCAGTTCGTCGATCGTTTCCCTGTATGACTTCGCCATCGCAATTGATCTCGTCCTTGAGTGGCAGTCCGATCATTGACTTGCCAAAATCATACCACAATGCGATTCAACGGGATGATGTCTCGCGCAGCAGTCCTCTGCTTTCAAGCCAGTGGGCTGCGAATCGGGGCCATGTGGCGATGTTGGAGTCCTTGATCTCGCGCATGCCGTAGCCGTGGCCGCCTTTGCCGTAGATGTGCAGTTCCGCGGGGATCGAAAGTTTTTTGAGGCCGGCGTAAAACAGCACGGAACTCAAGGAGGTCGCGCCATCGTCATCGGTGTGGACGAAAAACGTCGGCGGGCAATTCCTTGGAATCGTGACCGCTTCAATCAGGGCGTCGCGTTTGGGGTCGTAGAGCGCCCAGGGATAAATGAGCATGGCGAAGTCGGGGCGATGCGGGACGTCATCGACGGCATCGATGCGGTCGTAAGCCGGCTTGCCGCCGTCGCACAGCAGCCGGGCCGCCGCGTTGCCGCCGGCGGAAAATCCCATGATGCCGATGCGATCCCCGGCGATTTTCCATCGGTCCGCCTCGGATCGAATCAGGGACATGGCTCGCTGGGCATCCTGCAACGGCTTCCGCCAGCCCGCGGTCCCCTTGTCGCTGGTTCGGTAGCTGAGCACGAACGCGGTGACGCCCTGTTCGTTGAGCCAGGTTGCGATGTCGGTTCCCTCCTTGCTGGTCACGACCCTGGCATAAGCGCCGCCGGGCAGGATCAGCACCGCGGCGCCGTTGGGTTTTTCGGGCGGATGCACGGTGAAGGTCGGGCGGGTGATGTTGGTGACGCGGGTGACGGGCGGCGTCTCGCCTTGGCGAAAGGGGAGTGTTTCACCGATGTTTCGCGTCGTCTCTCCGGGGGCCATGTCCGGCCAGACATCGACGGGATCGCCGGCGATGGCTTGATGGGTCAGCATCGCCAACAGCAGGGAAACGATCAGGGGTTTCATTGAATCCATAGGTGGGCCTCTTGAGCGGGGGGAGCGGGGGGAGCGAGGAGAGCCGGAAGAGCAAGAAGAGCAAGAAGAGCAAGAAGAGCAGGGGGAGTCGCTGGGTGGCTGGGGCTGAGTCCGCGAAGCCCCGGCAAGGTGAGCCGGAAGAGCGGGAAGAGCGGGAAGAGCCGGGGCTTCGCAGAGCCTCAGCCCCAGCCACCCAAAACTTCTCACACCATCCACCCAAAAATTCTCACTCACCCCAAAATTCTCAAACCCCCGGAGGCGGGCGACGTTTTGCGCTGCCACAAAAAATGGACACACCTGTACGGTCTGTGTGGATTGCACCAAGCGGCTTCGCATCAGATCGAGACAAACCTTCGCTTATGCTTGCGGCGATCCGGTTCATTTCGATTACTTCAATCGTCACGATGAAACCCGCGATTCAGGGTTGCGGAAGGTTCCGATGGCACGGGTGTCTCCGGAGGCGGTCATGTCAAGAACAGTCACGATATCGATGGCGATCACGGTTCTGTCACTGGGCGGCTGCGGCGCGGTCTCCAGCGCGGTGGGGACGACCTTTCAGATCGCCCACGGGCTGGGATCGCTCAGCGTTGCCGGCACGAAACATTCGATCGGCATCGCCCAGGCGGGCGTCAGCGTGGCGCAAAGCGGCGTGGAACTGGCCGGCGGCGCGGTCAGGCTGATGGATCAGTCGCACGAGGCGGGCCACCGCGCCCGCATGAGAAATCTCGCCTACGAGCGGGCGGTCGATGCCTCAGCCAATCGATGACGGGCGTTTGTGAAACGCAACCCGCCATCGGAATCAACGCTCACCAGTCATCGGAACGGAACGGCGACGCGGGGATGCCTTCCCTGTTGTAAAGGTTCGCCCCTTCGGGATTCATCGAGAAGGCATAGCGCACCGCGACAGGCTTGGCGACATCGGCGGACTTGACGACCACCGTGTCGCCATCGATCGTCGCATCGGCCCAGAACCATTTTTTGTCCTCGCCGGCGATGGCGAAGCGGGCGAGCTTGCCATCCTTGATTTCCTTGACCGGTTCAAGGCCCTTTTTGTCACCGATGATCATGCCGCCGCCCACGTGATCGAAGCTGACGCGGATGGCGTCGCCTTCGACCTTGATGGACTTGAAGAGCGGGCCGCAGGGGACGAGGTCCTTTTTGCCGTAGGTCTGATGCAGCGCCCACTGCGCCAGACGATGACCCACATCCTGCTTGTTGCGCGGGTGGATGTCCTTGGCTTCGCCGATGTCGATGATGACCGCCATGCCGGTGTGCTTGATGTTCAGCGCCTTGCGCTGCGCTTCGCGGAGCTTGGCCCAGCCGTTGCCGCCTGCGGGGTCGTTGTTGGGGGCCTGGAAGTCGGCGAGCTGGACCCAGTAGAAGGCGAGTTCGGGATTGAAGAGTTTGCGCCAGCCTTCGACGAGGGCGACGGTCTTGTGGTAATAGGATTCGCCTTCGCCGCCGTTGGATTCGCCCTGGTACCAGATGGCGCCGCGCATGGCGAAGGGGGCCAGCGGGAGGATCATGGCGTTGCAGATGGCGCCGGGGGTGGTGCCGGAGACCTTGCTTTTGTCCTGGGCGATCTTCTCGACCTGTGCCGCGAGATTCTTCAGTTCAGGCACCGCCTTGAAACCATCGACGGTGGTCCAGGGTTCGATGCGCGTGCCGCCCCAGTTGGAACCGACCAGCCCGATGGGGACGTTCAGCTCCTTCTGCAATCTGCGGCCGAAGAAATAACCCACGGCTGAAAAACCGCCCGAAGTCTTGGGGCCGCATACGACCCAGTTGCCGGGGCAGTTGTCGTTGGGCGTGGGCGAGGTGAGATGGCCCTGCACGTTGAACAGGCGAATCTGCGGATGATCGCTGGCGGCGACTTCCTCCTTGCCGTTGAGCGACTGCGCGATGCTCCATTCCATGTTCGACTGGCCGGAGCATATCCAGACCTCGCCCACGAGCACATCGGCCAGTTCGATTTTGTTTTTGCCGTTGATGATGAGCGGCCTGCCCTGGGCGGAAGCCTTGAGTTTGTCGAGCCTGACGCTCCACTTGCCATCGTCGTCCGCCGTCGCCGTCTTCGTCTGCCCGGCAAAAGTCACGGTGACTTCCTCGCCCTTGTCCGCCCAGCCCCAGATCGGCGTCTCCATCTCCTGCTGGAGCACCATGCCACTGCCGAGGATCGAAGGCAGCTTCACCTCCGCGCGAACCGTCGCGGAAAACAACGTCGAAACCAACAAGGCCACGACCGGAAAACCTGCGCGATTTTGCACTGAAAACATGAATCAGCCTCCTGCTTTGGGTTTTGGGAACACGATGGATCGATGAGCCGCACGGCATGGAAAGATTGACCGATGCCATCGCCCGGATAGCGTTCCCGCATTTTAGGCGACTTGTCGTGTGTCGGGTGGCTGAGTCTGCGATGGGTGGCTGGGGCTGGAGGCTCTGCGCAAGCCCCGGCCCGGTGACCTTCAGCCTTCAGCCTTCAGTTGCGCCACCTTGCTTCGTGCGTCTGGGCCGGGGCTTCGCGGACTCAGCCCCAGCCACCCGGCCGTCAAAGTCCTTCACATCAGGATGCCCTTGACCACATGCCCGTGTACATCGGTGAGCCTTCGCTGGATGCCGTTGTGATAGTAGCTGAGCTTCGTGTGATCCAGGCCCAGCAGGTGCAGGATGGTGGCGTGGAAGTCGTAGATGGTGACGGGGTTTTCGGTGGCGAAGTAGCCCACCTCGTCACTGGCGCCGTGGGAGATGCCCTTCCTGACGCCGGCGCCGGCGAAGAAGCAGGTGAAGGCGTCGGGGTGGTGATCGCGGCCGGGCTTGCCGATGCCCTGCGTGGCGGGGCCGCGGCCGAACTCGGTACACCAGACGACGAGGGTGTCGTCGAGCATGCCGCGCTGCTTGAGGTCGGCGATGAGGGCGGCCACGGGCTGATCCATCGTGGCGGCCATCTTGCCGTGGTTTTCGGGGATCGATTCGTGGGCGTCCCAGTTGATGCGCGGCGAGCCGAACGCGCCGCCGTTGAACAGTTGCACGAACCGCACGCCGCGCTCGATGAGGCGACGGGCCAGCAGGCAGTTTCGGCCAAAGCCGGCGCATGCCTTGTTGTTCAGGCCATAGGCTTCGCGCGTGGCTTCGGTTTCGCTTTCGATGTTCGTCGCCTCGGGCACGGTGGTCTGCATCCGGGCGGCCAGCTCGTAGGAGCGGACGCGGGCGGCCAGGGATGAATCGCCGGGGTTGGCGACGGCGTATTCACTGTTCATCCGCTGCAAAAACGCGAGGCCGGCGTCGCGCGTCGGCTGCTTCACTTCGCCGGGTGTCTGAAGATCCTCAATCGGCTCGCCGCCCATCTGCGTGCGCAACGCGACGCCCTGATGCGAGGCGGGAAGAAAGCCCGCGGTCCAGTTGATCGATCCGCCTGCGGGCAGGCCGGCGGGATCGGGGAGCACGACAAACGTGGGCAGGTTTTCGTTGACCGTGCCCAGGCCGTAGCTGAGCCACGCGCCCATGCTGGGGAAGCCGTTGAGCGTGAAGCCGCTGTTCATCTGAAACGTGGCGGGCGTGTGGTTGTTGGACTTGGAGACCATCGACTTGATGAAGGCAAGATCATCGGCCACCCTGGCGATGTTGGGCAGCAGATCGCTGACCCACGCGCCGCTTTGGCCGCGCTGTTTGAAGGCGTAGGGGCTTTGCATCACCCTGCCGGGCTGGCCGAAGAAGCCCTTGTTTTCGCCCTTGTTTTCCAGCGTTTTTCCGTGGAAGCGGGCGAGATCGGCTTTGTAATCGAAGGTGTCGATGTGGCTCACGCCGCCGGCGCAGAAAATCTGGATGATGCGCTTGGCGCGCGGGGTGAAGTGGGGATCCACGAAGGCACGGCCCCTTGAAGGGGCCGTGCCCGGGGTCGTGCCCGGGGGCGCGGCGTGGGCGTGGCGATGGAGCATCCACGTCAGCGCGACCGAGCCG
Organism: uncultured Phycisphaeraceae bacterium; assembly: GCA_964649195.1. Classification (GTDB taxonomy): domain Bacteria; phylum Planctomycetota; class Phycisphaerae; order Phycisphaerales; family Phycisphaeraceae; genus JTS-RE9. The sequence goes on along the minus strand of CAZYPK010000107.1, from coordinate 9,055 downwards.
AGACCGATGGAGGAATCGAGCAGGAAGTGGCGGCGCGAAGGGGATGAAACGGCGTGCGGATGGGAAGGATTCATGGTGAGTCTCGAAGCGATTCCACGAACGGATGTTTGCAAAAGGATCAAGGCGTGCGGTTCAGTTCACATACATGAACTCCGTGGCGTTGAGCAGCGCCCAGCAGAGCGTTTCCAGACCATGCTCCTTCACCAGGGCGGCGGCGTCGCGCGATTCCTGCCCGGTGGGCGCCCGGCCAAAGGCGGTCCGGTACGCCAGGGCGATCGCCTTGGTTTCATCAGCCCCGGCCTGGGTCAACATGCGATGCGCCATCTTCGCCGCCTGCCGCTGCACGAGGGAATTGTTCATCAGCGCCAGCGCGGCCAGCGGTGTGGTGGTCGTGCGCCTTGCCGGGGTTTTGATGGAAGGGTCGGGGCAGTCCAGGGCATCCATCATCGGGCTCTTGCCGCTGTTGATGTTGGCGCGGTAGATCGTGCGGCGGTTGTATTGCGGGCCGATCATGTCCTTGAGGTGGTAGAAATCGGAACCGTGGCTGGTGACGGTGAACGGCCTGAAACTCGGCCCGCCCATCTGCGGATTCAGTTCACCGGAGACCGCCAGCATCGCATCGCGGATGATCTCCCCTTCGATGCGGCGCGGCGCGTATCGCCAAAGCAGTGCGTTGTCCGCATCGATCGCCGCCGCCTGTTCGTTCATCGCGGCGGACTGCTGATACGTGGCGGAAAGAAGAATCAACCTGTGCATGCGCTTGACCGACCAGGCGCCGGAGTTTCGGATTGAAGAATCAGATTGCGGTGTTTTCGAGTCCTTGCCTTTCAACTCGGAACTCGGAACCCGGAACTCAGAACTCTCCTCTACAAACTCCGCCGCGAGCCAGTCGAGAAGTTCCGGGTGCGAGGGCTTGCCGCCGTTGAAGCCGAAGTCGTTGGGCGTATCGACGATGCCCCGGCCAAAGTGGTAGTGCCAGATGCGGTTGACCATCACGCGGGCGGTCAGCGGATGCTGCGGGTCGGCCAGCCACTGGGCGAGTTTGATGCGCCGCTCCGCTTCCGGCGCATCGGGGGCGAGGCCGAAATCGAAGCTGGGTTTTTTGATGATGGAGAGACCCGCGGGCGTCACCACCTCGGCGGGGGAATTGACATCGCCGCGATTGAGCCGATGGGTCGGCGGCGGCTGCCGGCGCGTGCCGATGTACGAAGCCCCGGCGGCCGGCGGCAGGGCGGCGAGCTGCCGCTGAAGCTGCGCGATGCGATGATGACCTGCTTCAAAGTCCTTGCGCTGCTCCGGGGGCATCGCCGCCAGCAGTTGTTCGTGCGTCACCACCGGCCCGCCGCCGGCGCCGGCTTCGTGGCTGGCGGCGATCTCCTCGTCGCCGAGGGCGCGATCGTACAGCGATGCCGACTCGATCGAGCCGTTGAGAAAGCCGCCGCCGCCCGTGGTGTGGCGCAGGCCGATGAGCACCCGGCCGTCCCCGGCCTTGTAGGTTTGCAGTTGATGCTGCTTGTACGGGTCGGCATGTCGCCTGCCGTTGCGGTAAAACGTGATCGTGCCATCGGCGCGATAGGTGATGGCCAGGTGAATGATCTGCGAAGGCGATGCGGTTTCCTGTTCCGCCTTCAGATCGCGCGTGCGGGCGAAGCTGTTGGAACCGGCCATCCATTGGCGTGGCCGGCGTTCGGCGAAGACGATGGCGTCGAAGATGGCGCCATTGCCTGATTCGAGCGTGAGGATGCTGCCGCCGCCTTGATCGAGGGTGGGCAGATAAACCCACGATTCCAGCGTTTTTTCGCGGATTTCCTGCTTCAGCGGCGCGGTGCGCAGGAACTGGTCCTTGCCGTTGACCCAGAGCCTGCCTTCGCGGACGGTAGCGCCGCCGACCAGTTCGCCGTGCATCGCGCCGAGGGCGTCGCGGGCATCACCATCAAAACTCCACCGGGCGATGGGGGCGACCGTGGGCTTGGCTTTCACCTCGCTTGGGATCGGCAGCTTCTCCAACGCCTTGGCGCGGGCCTGCTGCTCCACCGTCGCCATCCGCCGCTGCACATCGGCGATCTCCTTCTGTATCGCGGCCATCTGTTCGCCGCGCTGCCGCGACTGGCCGGGCGTGGCGATGGAGCGTTCGCCGTGGCGCACGCCGTCGAACACCGCCTTGAAGCTGAAATAATCCGCATGGGTGATCGGATCAAACTTGTGCGAATGGCAGCGGGCGCAGTTGATGGTCATGCCCAGGAACGTCTGGCCGATGACGCTGACGAGGTCCTCCATCTCCTCTTCGCGGGTGATCATCCGCTGGGTCACATTGGCCTGCGAACTGCCCGCCTGATCCCACGGCCCGCAGACCAGCAGGGCCGTGGCGATCATGCCTTGCGAAGTGACGCCGTCCTCCGGCGACTCAAAGTTCCTCACATCGCCGGCGATCTGTTCCTGAAGGAAAATGTCGTAAGGCTTGTCGCTGTTGAAGGCGTCGATCACGTAATCACGATAGTGCCAGGCATTGGGCCGAAAGCGGTCGTACTCAAACCCCTGGCTCTCGGTGTAACGCGCGACATCGAGCCAGTGCCGGCCCCACCGTTCACCATAATGCGGCGAGGCAAGCAGACGATCAATGAGGCGAACGTATGATGAGTTCCGAGTTCCGAGTTCCGAGTTCCGAGTTGCGGAATCGGATCGAGGCCGGGGCGGATCGTTGCCTTTCAACTCGGAACCCGGAACTCGAAACTCGGAACTTTCTCTTTCCCATTCCTTCACAAACGCCTCCACCTCCTCCGGCGTCGGGGGCAGGCCGATGAGGTCGAAATAGACCCGGCGAATCAGCACGCGCGGGTCGGCGGGCGGGGCAGGCGAAAGATTCTTCGCCTCCAGTTTCGCCAGCACGAAACGATCGATCGGGTTCGCCGGCCACCGCTGATTCTTCACCGCAGGCGCCGCCGGCCGCTTCACCGGTTGCAGCGACCACCAATCCGCGCCGGCATGACGATCGCTGCTGTAGGCGAACCGGTCGAGCTTCGCCAACGCGCCCCATTTCGCCCCTTCTTCGATCCACTTTTTCAGAACCGCCTTCTCCGCGGCGGGCAGCGGCTTCTTGGGCGGCATCTCGTCGCCGGCCACCATCTCCCACAGCAGGCTCTCCTCCAGGTTGCCCGGCGCGATCACCGGGTCCCTGGCCCGCAGCGCGGCGAGCTTCGTGCTCAGGTCGAGCTTGCCTTCCTTGTCCGCCTCGTTGTGGCACTCCAGGCAGCGCGTGGCCAGGATCGGGGCGACGGAACGATCGAAGTCGATCGGCTCGGCAAGCGCCGCCGCCGGTTGCGACACCACCATGACAATGAGCAAAGCAAGATGCCTCAACGTGAAAACTCCCAAAGGGCGCGAATGTGTGCGGTGTATGACAGCATGATAACCTGAGTTTGGAATAAGCCCCGCCCGGAAGGGCGCGGGCCAAGAGGCGACCGATTCACGGCCCGTTTACGAATCACAACTCGATTTCCGATCTGAATTCACCTTGTAAGCCTGGGATATTCTGTTCATTGGACACGCTTTGGCCCCCGGAGCAGGCGCGGGCCCAAGGGCGATCGATTCACGGCCCGTTCACGAAACAACGCTCGATTTCCGATCTGAACTTCTTGCAGGCTTTGAATTCTCTGTTCATTGGATACGCTTTGGCCCGCGCCCTTCCGGGCGGGGCTTATTCCGAACTCAGGTTCCGGCGCCTCACTTCTTCCGGGCGAAGCGATAAAGCGAGTAGTTGCCGCCGGCGTCCTTGGGGCCCAGGGCGTCCGCTTCGGTGTGGGTTTCCACGTGGCCGTCGCAGTAGGCGAAGTTGGCGCGATTCAGGTGTACGTAGGAAATGATGAAATAGTCCTGGTAATCCCAACTGATGGAAGCCCACCCGCTGCCGGGCTCGCTGCGGCCGCCGTAGGCGAAGGAGGCGTCGTGGTCGCGCAGTTCCATCCATGAGACGGTGGCGCTGGGGCTGTCCAGGCTTCCGGTTCGGACGGAGAAGCCGAGGCTCATGACGCCGGTCTGCCGGGTGTCGCCCCAGTTTTTGTAGGCGTTGATGTAGTTGGCGTTGGTCCAGTAGTGGCGTGTGCCGCGCGAATGGCTGGGGCAGATGATCAGGTCGTTGATGGTGCCGTAGGGCTGAAGAAGCTGGTCCCAGGTCGGCGACCAACTGCCGGGCACGATCCCCGCGCCGGTGGGGAGGTAGCCCCGGTTGGGGACGGCATAATTCATGCCGGCCACGTGAACCTGCCGCAGGTGGGCGGCGCATTTGACGGTCTTGGCGTACTCCCTGGAACGGATCAGCGAAGGCATCAGAAGCGAGATCAACAGGGTGAGGATCGCAACGACGGCCAGCATTTCGACGACTGTGAAAGCATGGTTGATGACCCGCATGTCTTGCCTTTCAAAAGTTGCAAGGTTCGCGTTCATCCTTCTCGTGAAACCAGTGGAAACTCGCACATATTCAACAATCAAGCCCGATGGCGAGGTCTGCCGAGCCGTCGGGGTATTTCGCAGGGCTTCTTCCATCTGTTCCCCGACGGCTCGCCAAGCCTCGCCATCGGGCTTGAGGTTTCCACGGAGCAGTGCGCTGCTCTTTTAGTTTTGCGCCTGTTTATTACGTCGCTTGCCGGCCAGGGCCAGCGAGGCGAGCATCAGCAGGCCGAGGGTGGCCGGTTCGGGGATGGCGGCCTGCTGAAGCTGGTTGGGGCCAAGGGCGTACAACTCCGCAATCTGCTGTGCCGAGAGCGCATCGCCGTAGATTCGCGCCTCATTGATGAAGCCGGCCCAGAAGGGGGCCTCGCCGCCGCCTGCTCCCGTATGGCGCAGGCCCATGAGCACATCGGAACTACCGCCCGGATAGGCGAACGGACCGCTGGTGAGGTAGGTGGCGTAGAGCAGTCCTTCGCGGTAGATGTCGATGCGTCCGCCGGGGCCGTAGGCGATGGCGATCATGATTTCGCCGGGTTCGGTGACGGTTTCGGACGCCCCGCCGTTGTTGGCCGCGCCGCTGCGGAGGAAGCCGTTGCTGCCGCTCATCCACTGCTCGGCGGTTCGCTCGGCATAGGTGATGCTGTCGAAGGTCGCCCCGTTGCCGGTTTGCAGCGTGAGCACGCCGCCGGCCCGCTGCTCCAGGTCGGCGAGGCTGACCCAGGCGACGAGGGTCTTGTTGGTGATGGTCTGCGAAGTGGCGGAGGTCCGAACGAAATCGTCGATGCCGTCGAGGCTCAGCCGGCCGTCGATGATGGCCGCACTGCCGTTGAGCGTGCCGTGGGCCGTGCCGATGGAATCGTTGGCGGTGCCGTCGTTGAACGACCAGCGGTGCAGGAGGGCATCGGTGCCGCTGGGGGCGACGGGGACCGACCACTTGCCGGCCAGGTAGGCGTTGACATCGGAGATTTCGGAACTGCTCAGCACGCGGTCATAGACGATGATCTCGGCGATGGTGCCGCTCCAGAATTCACCGTTGGTCTGCTGCTTGCGTCCGACGGTCGCCCCGGCGGTGCCGACGTTGAGGTTGGCGGGGTTGCCGGTGGTGCCGGCATAGGCGACACCGTTGTCGATGATCTTGATGTTGTGGGGGTTCAAGGCGTTGTCCACGGTCATGGACATGACGTGGGTGGCGCCGACGGCGATGGGAACCAAGTTGTGGGCATCGTTGGCTTCGCCGTTGAAGCCGTAGAGGCTGCCGCCCTGGAGAATCGCCGAGCGGGCGCTGCCGCCGGGACCGGCCTGTTCATAGACGGAGCGGAAGCCCGCCGCGGTGTTGCTGTTGAACACGGCGAAGTAGGTGTAGTCGTCATCGTTGCCGGTCAGCACAGCCGGGCCGGCGAAGAATTGCGTGGAGCCGTTGAAGGCAAAGATATCCTTGCCGCCCTGGGCGCCGATGGCCTGGGTCGGCGCGGCGACAGGGGCGACGAAGTGGTTGCCCACCCCCGACTTGTCCACCCAGGTGTTGGTGTACCCTTCGCCCAGCCCTTCCGCGACGCCGTTGCCGTTGACATCATTGGCGTCGAGCCAAAGACGCAGCCCCGCCAGTTCGGTCGGTGCGTTGACAAGGCCATACGAAGGCGCGTTCAGGCAGAGCAACAGCGCCGGGATGAATAAAAATGCAATTCGATGAAATGCTATACGGGGGGGGGTAAAGCGGTTGGGAACGGTTGGGGCATGGTGTTGGGTCATGATGTGAATCTCCTTGTTTTCCACCGGTGGACCATGGACCGCGCTGAGGGCGCACGAACGGGATGGTTGAAGAATACCCGCGCCACCGGCCCGTGCAATGGTCGTTTGCGTCAAAAGGTTAACGATTTGCGTCAATTGAATTGTGGCGGTTACAATTCGCATTTAATGCGTGGATTGCTTCCGATGGCCGATCCGAAGGCTGCCGATGCAAACTCCCCATCTTGACAGTTTTCAGCAGATCAGGCTCGGACAAGACTGCCGTGTTTCGGGATCGTTTTGAAGCCTGAGTTTCGGATAAGCCCCGCCCGGCCCCCGGAGCCTGAGAACTTATTCCGGGTGGCTGGGGCTGAGTCCGCGAAGCCCCGGCCTAGGCGCACGAAGCAAGGTGGTGCCACTGAATGCTGAAGACTGAATGCTGAAGGCTGAAGACTGAAGGTCGCCGGGCCGGGGCTTCGCGGACTCAGCCCCAGCCACCCAAAAGTTCTCAGGCTCCGGGGCCGGGCAGGGCTTAAGTGAAAAGAAACTCAGATTCCAAGGATTCCTCCTCATGCCCCGTCGCCCCCGCGTTGCTCTGCTCGTCGAATCCTCCCGCGCCTATGGCCAGGGGTTGCTGCGGGGCATTGCCGCCTATGTTCGGACCCATCGCCCCTGGTCCATCTATCAGCAGGAACGCACCATGAGCGATGACGCCCCCGCCTGGCTTCAAGGCTGGCAGGGGGATGGCGTCATCGCCCGCATCGAAAGCCAGTCGCTGATTCGGGCCGTGCGGAAGCTCAACATTCCCACCATCGACCTGCGCGGGATGCACACCCTGCCCGGCATCCCGCTGATCGAAACCAACGACCGCATCGTGACCCAACTGGCCGTCGATCATCTGCTCGAACGGGGCTTTCATCATTTCGCCTACTGCGGGTTTCAAGGCGCCAACTTTTCCGTCAGGCGGATGGGTTATTTCGTCTCTTTCGTTCGGGTCGCCGGCTTCGAACCGCACATCTACGAGATGGCGGCCAGGCCCGGAGCCGTCGGCGTGACCAACCGCGTGGAGAGCATGGGGCTGATGTACGAACGGGCGGTGGCGGACTGGATCGAATCGCTGCCCAAACCGGTGGCGATCATGGCCTGCAATGACGTGCGCGGCCAGCAGGTGCTCAACGCCTGCCGCGACCGGGGCATCGCCGTGCCTGATGATGCGTCGGTCATCGGGGTGGATCACGATGAGCTGATCTGCGAGTTGTGCGATCCGCCGCTGTCGAGCGTCGAGCCCAACACGCAGAAGATCGGCTACGAAGCCGCCGCCATGCTCGAACGCATGATGACGGGGGAGACCGCCCAGCCCCGGAAAACCTTCATCGAACCGCTGGGCATCGTCGCCCGCATGTCCACCGATGTGCTGGCGACCAGGGATCGGCAGGTCGCCGCCGCCTTGCGATTCATCCGGGAAAACGCCTGCAACGGCATCGGCGTGGAGGATGTGCTCGAACACGTCCACATCTCCCGCAGCACCCTCGAACGCAGGCTGATCAAAATCGTCGGACGATCACCCAAGGCCCACATCACCCGCGTGCAGATCGACCGCGTCAAGCAACTGCTCCACTCCACCGACTTCAACCTCGTCAAAATCGCCCGCCTCACCGGCTACCCGCACCACGAAACCATGTGCTCCATCTTCAAACGCGAAACCGGCTTCACCCCCGGCGAATACCGCCGCGCCTCCCTGGGCCAGAGCGACAACCCGGAGGACAGAAGACAGGAGGCAGGGGACAGGAGACAGAGCACGGGAGACAGAAGACAAGGGACGGGAGACAGGAAACAGGGGACAGGCCCCGCCTCACCCAAGCCGTCACGCTCCACCTCGCGGCGAAGATCGAACTGACGCGGCACCCCCCGGCCCAGATGCGCCAAGCAAGGTGGCGCAACTGAAAGTCGAAGGTCGCCGGGCCGGGGCTTCGCGGACTCAGCCCCAGCCACCCGCTTCAGCCCCAGCCACCCGCCGTTCGCCAACCGATTTGACCAAACCGGCGGCAACTGGTTTAATGTGTGGCTCCGTTTTGCAGGGTCGCGCGATCCTGAAGTTCCTTCAGCCCCGAGGCAGCCGCAGCCGCGGCCACCGTCTCACAGGAGCCCCCGAAAAGGGGACATGCACATGGCCAATTACACCGGTCCCAAGGTCAAACTCTCCCGTCGCGTCGGCGTGCCCATTGCCGACATCCCCAAGCACACCAGCAAGCGCCAGCTCAACCCGCCGGGCGTCCACGGCTACCGCGGCCGGCGGCTGCGCGACTACGGCGTCCGCATGAACGAGAAGCAGAAGCTTCGCTACCACTACAACGTCCTCGAAAAGCAGTTCCGCAAGACGATGGCCGAGGCGGGCCGGGCCAAGGGCAACACCGGCGAGGCGCTGCTGCGTCTGCTCGAACAGCGGCTGGACAACGTCATCCGCCGGCTGGGCTTCGCCCGCACGATCTGGGCGGCGCGTCAGCTTGTGGCTCATGGCCATGTGTCGGTCAACGGCCGCAAGACCGATCGCCCCAGTTTCTCGGTCAGCGTGGGTGACACGATCACCATCCGTCCAGGCGCCCACAAGCTGGTGCGCGACAACCTCGAATCCCTGGCCGGTCACCAGGTCCCCGGCTGGCTGAGCTTCGATCCCTCCACGCTCACCGCCAGGGTCGAGGCGATCCCCACCTCCGACCAGATTCCCTTCGATGTGAACATGAACCTGATCATCGAGTTCTACCGCTGATCCGGCGGTCGCAACGCATCCGAGCCGCGACTCAACGAGTCGCGGACGTGAACAGCCTGAAGGGGCGCCGAAACACGGCTGTTGCGTACAGCCTCGATCGGCGCCCGGTTGTTTTCGTGT
>CAZYPK010000106.1:0-18282 GCA_964649195.1 uncultured Phycisphaeraceae bacterium | reverse complement strand
CGAAATCCCCACAACACCCGCAACGCCAGCCGCACCCGCAACACCCGAAGCCGCAGCGCCCACCACCCCTGATCACCGGCTTAAGGTCAACTTTGCCCGCAACGACCCTGCAACGCCCGAGGCCACCGCACCTACCACTCCCGCCACACCTGAAAAGCTCGACATCCCCACGCCTGCCTCGCTCCAAAAGTTCGAAGCCAACCATCCCGCCATTCGGCAGCTTGAAGCGAAGATGGGCGAGGCCCTGAAACTTTCCATCGACAGGCAGCCGATCGATGAACTGCTGGCCGCGTATCGGACGGGGACCAACCTGCAAGGGACCACGGCTGCGGACAAGTACATCTGCCAGGTGCGCATCGCCCAACTCAGCCGCAACAAGCAGGTGCAGGACGCGGTGCGGAACGCGCAGGTCCAACTCGCCGCCGACCCTGCCGGGGAAGTAAAGAGGCCCGAAGGCCCCAACGCCCAGCGTGCCGCCAACTACAACGCCACGGGGCAGCTCATGGCGTCGAGCGTCTATGACGGCGTTCGCCTCCCGCAGCTTTTCCGCGTGGTCGAGCCTTCATCGAACCGCACCATCGTTTACGTTCGTCCCGGCAGGGAATTCGAGACCCCCAAGGCCCTTGGCCGCCTCGTGGGCATCACCGGAAAAATCCGCTTCGATGCCTCGCTGAACCTGCGCATCATCGAAGTGGAGACTCTGGACATCCTCGATGTCGCAGAGCCCGCCGCGACACAGCCCGCCGCCGCCGCGGTGACCGCCACAATCAAGGTGATCGAGTAACCCCAAGCCGCTTGCGGCGTAGCAACGTACATCGGGGGGATTATTCAAAAACCCCATCGGAAAAAAACACCCCCACAACCCGCGACAATCGCGGGTTGTTTTTTTCAGAAAAAACCGGCGAAGCCGAAAGCTCCAAATCACAAAATCCAAATCTCAAACAAGCTCCAAATTTCAAGCAAGGCATCAAACAACCTGCCAGTGGACGATGAGTTTGCGCGCTTCCGCCCTTTGAATTGATTCCGCCTTGATTCTGCCTTGTTTCTGCTTTGATTCTGCCTTATTTGGAGCTTGTTTGAGATTTGGTGATTGTGATTTGGAGCTTTACTTCTGTGCGTCGTGCGCAGAAGTGTCAGAATCTGTCCCCCACCCCTGACTTCTCCTATAATCCCCGCCATGCCCACGCCTCTTCCCGCCAAACTCGCGCTCGCCGACGGCAGCGTCTTCCACGGCTATGCCTTCGGCGACCTCACCCCCCGCTCCACTGATGGCGAAGTCTGCTTCAACACCTCGATCACCGGCTACCAGGAAATCCTCACCGATCCTTCCTACGCCGGCCAGATCATCACCATGACCTATCCGCTCATCGGCAACTACGGTGTCAGCGAACACGACATCGAATCGCGCGGCATCTTCGCTCGGGGCTTCGTCTGCCGCGAAATCGCACATGCCCACAGCAACTACCGTGCGAACCTGTCCCTGAGCGACTACCTCGCCAGGCACCAAGTCACCGGCATCACCGGCATCGACACCCGCGCCCTCACCCGCAAGCTCCGCATCACCGGCGCGATGAACGGCATCCTCTCCACGGAAAACAAATCCGACGCCCAACTCGTCGATATGGCCAAGGCCTCGCGCGGCCTCGACGGCATCAACCTGCCCGCACAAGTTTCCCTCGGCAAGACCCTGCAATGGGACGAAAACCTCGGCGGCTGGGCCCCCATCCAGGGACAGGTCGCGCAGCCCGACAAACCATTCAACGTCGTCGCCATCGACTGCGGCGCCAAGCTCAACATCCTTCGCAATCTCGTTTCCTCCGGCTGCAACGTCACCGTCGTCCCCTACAACGCGCGACCTGAGGAAATCCTTCAGCACAACCCGCACGGCCTGTTCATCTCCAACGGCCCCGGCGACCCCGCCCAGGTGAAGGAAACCATCGCCACCACCAACGCCCTCATCGGCAAGCTGCCCATCTTCGGCATCTGCCTCGGACACCAGATGCTCGCCCTGGGCATGGGCGCAACAACCTACAAGCTCAAGTTCGGACACCGCGGCGGCAACCAGCCCGTCCAAAACCTGGGCACAAGAAAAGTTGAAATCACCAGCCAAAATCACGGCTACGCGGTCGATCTGACCTCCCTCGAAAAAGTCGGCGGCGAAGCCACGCACATCAACCTCAACGACAACACCCTCGAAGGCTTCCGCCATCGCAGTGATCCGATCTTCGCCGTGCAGTACCACCCCGAAGCCGCGCCGGGACCGCATGATGCCCGCTACCTCTTCGACTGCTTCATCGACATGATGACCACCGGCAAGAGCCCCAGCGCCGAGCAGATGGACGCGGCCCAGCGCAACCGCAACAAGGTGCTGGCGGCGGTGTGAGAAGATGACACACTCTCCAAGCCCCATGGCGAGTCCGCGAGCCGTGGGGGTATTCTTCGGGCGCGAGATGTGATGATGCCCCGCGCATACCCCGACGGCTCGGCGGCCCCCGGGGGCTCGCCATCGGGCTTGATGGGATTTTCATTTTCATCCATTCCCCCTCATGAATTTCCGATGAGCTTTTCTCATCGTTCACTCACCAGCAAGACTATGATGCACACCTTGGATTCAACTGCCGCGGCCTGACCGTGCGCGATGAACGATCTCAAGGCAAGGAGCTTCGACGATGTCCACGACTGTGAAGGAAAAACCCGCGGCTGGGGCAGACAAGAACGGCAAGAACGATGTGGCAGCCGCGCCCGTGGCCCCTGCCGCACCACCCCCCGCCGCGCCCTGGACCATCGCCGACTCCGCCGACCTCTACGGCATCAACCGCTGGAGCCAGGGCTATTTCTCCATCGGCGACAACGGCCACGTCCTCGCTCATCCCACCAATGAGCCGCATCGGTCGATTGATCTGAAGCAGCTCGTCGATGAACTACAGCAGCGCGACATTGCCGCCCCGCTGCTGATTCGTTTCAACGACCTGATTCACCACCGTGCCAAGGCGCTGCATAACGTCTTCGCCAAGGCCATCGTCGAGACGGAGTTCAAGGGCAGCTACTGCTGCGTCTATCCGATCAAGGTGAACCAGCAGCGGCACGTGGTCGAGCAGGTGATCGAAGCGGGCAAGCCTTACAACTTCGGCCTCGAAGCAGGCAGCAAGCCGGAGCTGCTGGCGATCATGGCGATGGTCAAGGACGACACCACGCCGATCATCTGCAACGGGTTCAAGGATGACGAGTTCATCGAGGCCGTCATCCTCGCCGCGAAGATCGGCAAGAACATCATCCCCGTCGTCGAGAAGTACAACGAGCTCAAGCTCATCACCAAGTACGCCAAGCTGCACAACGTCCGCCCCGCCATCGGCCTGCGCATCAAGCTCGCCGCCCGCGGCGCCGGCCGGTGGGAATCCTCCGGCGGCGACCGCTCCAAATTCGGCCTGTTTTTCAGCGAAGTCATCGATGCCGTCAACTTCCTTAAGGAAAGCGACATGCTCGATTGCCTCAAGCTGCTTCACTTCCACCTGGGCAGCCAGATCAACAACATCCGCAATGTGAAGGGCGCGATCATCGAGCTGGCCCGCGTCTATGTCGAGCTCCACCGCGTCGGAGCGACGGGCCTGAAGTACATCGATGTCGGCGGTGGTTTGGGAGTCGATTACGACGGCTCCAAGTCAAGTGCCGGCCCGTCGATCAACTACTCGCTCCAGGAATACGCCAACGATGTCGTCTTCCACGTCAAGGAAGTCTGTGACCAGGCCAACATCACGCACCCGACGATCATCAGCGAATCCGGCCGGGCCCTGGTCGCGTTCCACAGCGTGCTGCTTTTCAACGTGATGGGCTCGACCGGCTTCGACAAGTTTGAAGTGCCTGAGAACCTGGTAGGCCGCGACAACCGCAAAGGCATCCCCAAGCCGATCCTCAACCTTTTCGATACCTACCACCATCTGAGCGAAGCGAACTTCGAGGAAAGCTATCACGATGCCCAGCTCATGCGCGACGAGGCGCAGAATCTTTTCAACCTCGGCTACTGCACGCTCGAACAGCGCGGCCTGGCGGAACGGCTCTTCTTCGCGACCTGCTCCAAGGTGCTCGACATCGTCCGCAAGCGCGAGGATGTCCCCGCCGAGTTCGACGGCCTGGAAACCATGCTCGCCCGCATCTATTTCTGCAACTTCTCCATCTTCCAGTCACTGCCCGACTGCTGGGCCATCGATCAGCTCTTCCCGATCATGCCCATTCATCGGCTTGAAGAAAAACCGACCGGCCGGGGCATCCTCGCCGATGTCTCCTGCGACAGCGACGGCAAGATCGACAGCTTCATCGACAACCGCAAGACCAAACCGCTGATCGACCTGCACAGCCAGACCGGCGGCGAACCTTATTACCTGGGCGCGTTCCTCGTCGGCGCCTATCAGGAAATCCTGGGCGACCTCCACAACCTCTTCGGCGACACCAACGCGGTACACGTGAGCCTCAACGAGAACGGCAACGGCGGCTGGGAGATCGATGATGTCGTCGAAGGCGACACCGTGCGCGAGGTGCTGCACTACGTGCAGTTCTCCGCCGATGATTTGAAACGCGCGATGCGCAAGCGCGTGGAAACCGCCCTGCGCGAAAAGAAACTGACCCTCGAGGAAAGCCGCGTGCTGCTCAAGTTCTACGAAAACGGGCTGGAAGGATACACCTACCTCGAATAAGCCGCTTGCGGCGTCGCAACGAATAACACGTGCATGCCCATCCACGTCGCCATCCTGCGCCCGCCCTATCCGCAGCTCATCCTCGACGGCCGCAAGACCATCGAGAGCCGGCTGACCAAGACGGACCTCGTTCCATACAACGCCATCCGTCCCGGCGAGCGCATCTTCATCAAGCAGACCTCCGGCCCATTCGTGGCGATGGCGATCGCCGGCGAGGTTCATTTCTTCGACCGGCTCACCCCCGCCAAAGTCGCGGAACTGAAGGCGCGATTCAACCATCAGGTCTGCGGCGATGATGCGTTCTGGCAATGGAAGCGCGACAGCAACTTCGCCACCTTCATCGAACTCACGAAGGTGCAGCCGATCGATCGCGGACCGAGGATGAAGCCTTCTTCCGGTCTCGCGTGGTTCGTCCTGCCCGATGCACTGGCCCCGCGTGTGCCTGCGGTGTTGCCTGATGAACCGGTTTCGGGGCTGCGACGGATGTTTGATGTGACGCTGACTGCCGGGGCGATCAGGAATCATTACATCCGCGTGCCCCGCAAGGCGCATGAGTTCGAAGCGAAACACTACGGCGGCAAAACGGTCGCGGAGGCGGGCGAACCGATCACACTCATCATGCCCGATGGCACGCGCATCGAGACCGATCTCGTCGGCAACGAAACGACGCAGCCCCGCGGCTTTGGAATGTGGTTCAGGAACTTCCTCCGCAAGACCGATTCGGAACAGAGTTGCATGATCCGCTGGCGCGGCTGGCATCCCTGGTTCATGGCTTATCACATGCTGCCGGGCGACGTCGTGCGCTTTGTGGAGCATCGGCGCGGCGAGTATGGTGTCAGCTTCGTGAATCGTTCCCCGGACTGATCAAATCCTTTCACCATGTCGATACCCCTTGGCCAATACGTCAGCGAAGAGGACCTGACCAGCCTGATCGCGCTGGCGCGGCGGGAGGACATGGGCGATGTGCCCTTCGATGTGACCGGCGAATGCTTCATCCCGGCGCAGCTTCGCACCACGGCGGTGATGCGCGCGCGAAAAGCCGGCACGCTGGCGGGTGCCGCCCTGCTGCCTCGCATCGCCCGGCAATACGATGTTGCCATCACGGTGGAAGCCGGCGCAAGCGACGGCGAACCTCTTGCGCCGAGACAGGCCATCGCCACCTTCACCGGCCCGCTGCGATCGATCCTGGCGATGGAGCGGGTCGCCCTGAATTTCTGCACGCATCTCTCAGGCATCGCCACGCTCACCGCCGCGTTCGTTGAAACAGTGCACGGAACGAAGGCCGCCATCTACGACACACGCAAAACCATCCCCGGCCTGCGCGGTCTGGCGAAATATGCCGTGGCCTGCGGCGGCGGAAGGAACCAACGCATCGGCCTGCATGACGCGGTGCTGGTCAAGGACAACCACATCGCCCACATGAGGCACGAAGATCTGCGCATCACGCTCTCCCAAGGCATCGCCAGGGCCCGTGCCATGTCGCCTGCACCGAAGTTCGTTGAAGTCGAGGTGGACAATCTTGAGCAGCTCGAACAGGCGCTGCAATGCGATGTCGATGTGATTCTGCTGGACAACATGACCACCAGCCGGATGCGGCAGGCGGTGGCGCTCCGCGATCGCATCGCCCCGCGCATCGAGCTCGAAGCCAGCGGCGGCATCACCCTCGCCAACGTGCGAGCCGTCGCGGAGACCGGCGTCGATCGCATCGCCATCGGCGCGCTGACCCACTCGGCCCTGGCGCTGGACATCGGCCTGGACATCGGATGAAGGAAAGGAAGGAGACAGGGGAGAGGGGACAGGAGACAGGGGACAGAGAACAGGAAACAGGAAACGGAAATGATCACCGCCCCAAAGCCCACCCACTCCCGTGGGTGGGTTCCTCAAACGCTCCGCACGCTGCTGCACGCAAGCGCCCCGGTGCAGGTCGCATCGGCGCAGGTTGAAGCGCTGCGCACCGCAGGCTGCGAGATTCGTGAAACATCCCCCGGTTTTTTTTCGCTGATCCGCACCTCGCTGAGCGTCTGGTCGGATTACCTCGCATCGTTGAATTCACCCCGGTTTCCCAAGCGAATCGTGGAGATTTACAACCGGACCGGCAGCACGCAAAACGTGATCCGCCGGTTGATTGAGGCGCACGGCCCCGCCGCCGCCGGCGCGGTTGCCGCGACCGATGAGCAGACCGCCGGCCGGGGCAGACTCGGGCGCAAGTGGCACGCCCCGCCGGGCTGGTCGGCGCTGTTGAGCATGGCCTGGATTGCCCAGGAGAACATCGCATCAGTGTCCGAGTGGCTGGCGATGAGCGCTGCCGTCGCGGTGGCCCAGGGACTCAAGCAGGTTCTGGCCACGGGCGACATCGATCAGTCATCGGCCGTCAAGGTCGGCATCAAGTGGCCCAATGATGTGCTCATCGACGGCCGAAAGGTCGCAGGGATTCTGGTGGAAACACTGCCGCAACATCGCGCAGCCATCATCGGCGTCGGCATCAATGTGACGCATGATGCATCCCTGATTCCCGAAGAGGTTCGGCATCGCTTCGGCAGTCTCGATATGTTCGGCTGCCGGCGCGATCGTCTGCTCGTACTGGCGAAAGTCATTCACGAACTCGATCAAACGCTGGCGACAGAGACCACTCACGAACGAACTCTCAAAACATGGCGCGACATGAATACGTACGGCCCGGACCAGATTGTCACGTTTGAGCAGAATGGACAGGTCATCCGCGGCTGCATCCTGGATCTGGATGCGAAGGAAGGCTTGATCGTGCGCACCGCCGACGGCACGATCGTGCATCTGCCGGCCGCGACAACGTCTGTGGTCATGTAAGAAGCAAGGCGAGCCGGCCCCTTCGGTGCCACGCTAAACAAGGAATGACGCTTCGCTGTCTCCTATCCGTGCTCTCACACGATCGTCGCGGCGATGGCTTCTTCGATGCGGTGAATCACCTCATCAAGCGGCGCATCGATCTTGGCGCCGCTGGCACGGGCGTGGCCGCCGCCGCCGAACTGCTGGGCGAACTGGGCCACGTTCACCGCATCAGGCCCGGGCTTGCTGCGGAAACTCACGCGGATCACGGGCTTCTTCGCCGCACCATCACACGGCGGCTCGGTGATGAGCACCACCATCTTCACCGTCTCCACCGCCTGCGGAATATCGACGAAACGCTCCGTTTCCTCAGCCAGCGCCCCGGTTTCCGTAAAGTCGTTTTCTCGCAGAATCATCAGCGCCACGCGGCCATCGGCCAGCAGTTTCAGGCTCTGCATTGAACGAATCTGAAGCGCCAGCTTCTCCGGGCGCTCGGCTTGTTCGAGCCTGGCGTAAAGCTCCGCCTGATCGACGCCGGCGCGAATCAATCGCGCAGCAAGCAGATGGGTTTCAGCGGTCGTGTTGGAGAACCGAAACCAGCCGGTGTCGGAGGCGATGCCGGCAAACAGCGATTCGGTCACCGCAGTCTCACCATAAAAAGGATTCTGATCCGACAGGCGGCGCGAGCGCGAAGGATCAAACTTCGCCAGGGCGTCGAGCAGATCGGCGATGATGCTGGCGCACGCGGCGGCGGCGGAATCGATGTACATGTGTTTCGCGGGAATGTCGCCGCTGATGTGGTGATCGATGATGAGCGTGCGCTCGATGCGCGGCTCGATGATCGACCGCATCGGCGCGACCTGTGCCCAGGCGCCGGTATCGACGATGATGATCAGGTCCGGCTCACCGATGGCGTCGCCTTCGCGGAACTCCAGAAGACCCGCCCAGCCGTGCAATTTCTTGAAACAGGCCGGCACCGGCCCCATCAGCCAGCCTTCGATTTTCGCGTGAGGCATGTGCTGTCGCAGCGCACTGACGAGCGCCGCCGCGCTGCCATAGGCATCGCCATCGGGCTTGGCATGAGTGGTGACGGCGATGTGGCGGGCGGATTCGATCCGCTCCACGGTTTGCGCCAGCGTGATGTTGGAACGATATTCAGTCATGTCAGACAAGCGGAACCTCGACAAAGCATCGGCGTATCCTACTCAAGCGCCGCGGTGCGAGGCGCCCCGACCGGCCAGCCTGCAAAAATAATCTTCGATCATTGCGGCCTGTAGCGATTATGCCGTCCTTGAGCGAGCACACCCACGCAAACAAGATCGCGCACCTGGGCCACGTCGCGGTGGAGCTGGGCCTTGAGCGCATCGGGCGAGGGGAACGGCTGCTGTTCCCGAAGCCAGCGGTGAAAGCGGAGGGTGATCGTCTGGCCGTAGAGGTCGCCGGCGTAGTCGAGCAGATGCGCCTCGATGGTGCGCCGCCGACCGGCGAAGGTCGGCTTGACGCCGATGCTGATGGCGGCGGGATGTTCGCTTCCATCGCGCAGTTCAACGGCGCCGGCATAGACCCCGTCGCCGGGCAGCGCGCGGCCGATGGTTGCCGCCGCGTCAAGATTGGCGGTGGGCATGTCGAGCGTTCTTCCGCGCCGATCGCCTTGCACCACGTTGCCGGTCAGTTCGTAGGCCCTCCCCGATGCCAGGGCCGCATCCATCACCCGGCCATTGGCGAGCAACATGCGAATAAGCGAACTGCTCACCGGCGCCAACAGATGGTCGGAAAGGGCGACCTGCACATCAGGCACGACATGCGTGGCGAAGCCGAACTCATCGCCCAGCGCCGCCAGTGACTTCACATCGCCGGCGCGGCCGCGGCCGAAGCGGAAGTCGATGCCTTCCACCACGGCGATCGGATGATGATCGGCAACGAGCCGGGCCACGAAATCGTGTGGCTCCAGCGAGAGCATCGCGGGGGTCGGTTCGAGAATGACCACCTCATCCGCACCGGCCTGAAGCAGCAGCTCGCGCTTGCGTGGCGCCGCGATCAGCCGCAAGGGTTCGCGCCCCGGACGAAGCACGCTGGCGGGATGCGGATCGAAGGTGAGCGCCTTGACGGCCACCTGTTTCTCCCTCGCCAGTTCACCGCAACGCGACACGATCGCCTGGTGCCCAAGGTGGACACCATCAAAGTTGCCAATGGTCATGACGCAGCGATCAGGCATGGGTGGGAAAGGATAGCAGGGAAGGTGGAAGCTGGAAGTTGGAAGTTGGAAGCCGGCAAAAGGCGATTGGCTATTATTTATTGATGATTGCTTATTGCTTATTGGGAGAGCAGCCGCAGGAGCATCCTTCGGCACCGTTCATCGCGCCTTCAATAAGAAATAAGCAATAACAAATAAATAATAACTAATTTGCCTTTTCCCTGCCCCTGCTCCTGCTCCTGCCCCTGTCTTCCCCCTACAATCGGCGCCTTCATGGAGATTCATCATGGCCAAAGCCAAGGCGTCATCGGACCATCAAGGGTTGATCGAAGTCGGCCAGGTCGCCCCGGCGATCAGGCTGCCCAACCAGGCGGGCGAAACCGTGGAACTCAAGCGGTTCAAAGGATCGTGGACGGTGCTTTATTTCTACCCCAAGGATGACACGCCCGGATGCACCGCCGAGGCGTGCAGCTTTCGCGATGGCATGAAGGCGTTCGCCGATCGCGGGGCGATCGTGCTGGGCGTCAGTCCCGATGAGGTGGGGTCGCACGCGAAGTTTGCGACCAGGCACAAGCTCCCCTTCGACCTGCTGGCGGACACCGAGCGGAAGGTTTGCCATGCCTATGGCGTCTGGCAGGAAAAAAGCATGTATGGCAGAACCTACATGGGCGTGGTCCGCACGACCTACCTGATCAGCCCGGCAGGCAAAGTCGCCTTCCGATGGGACAAGGTGAAGGTGAAAGATCATGAGAAAAACGTGCTGGCGAAACTCGATGAACTGCGCAGCCCCGACAAGTGACGCGGCGAAACCGGACCAACGCCACAAACTGCGCGCATGATCCGTCATTGCACAAATAGAGCGCAACCGACCGCCCGTCTCCGGCAGCGGGTCAGGGCCGTTTCATTCTCGGCACCCGCTCTGCCGGAAGTTCCAAATGACAAATCTCAAACTCCAAACAAGCTCCAAAGAACGAAAAAACGCAATCAAACGGAATCCGGATTCGGATCGGTTTTACCCGGTTCGGCTCGCTTTCAAGTTTGTTTGAGAGTTGGATTCTGGGATTTGGAGCTTTTGCTTCCGGCAACGGGAACGGTTCCATTCCCCGGCACGGATATTGCACTTCCCATGCTGAAAACACACGGAAACCATATCGCATCCCAACCTTGAAAAATTAATCTCCGACATGGATATCGGACGATAAGGCAAATTGTCAGGCTTCGACCCGCTTTGACTTTCAACCCCAACGGGAAAGGATTCTCCCCATGGCCAAGACCACCAAAACCACCGGCAAATCAACCACCTCCGCCAAAGCCAGCACCGTCGGCGTGGCCACCGCGACCAAGCCCGCCAAGGTGACGGCTGCGAAAACCAAGGCGACGACCGCCGCCGACTCGATCCCGACCTACGAGCAGGTCTCCCAGCGGGCCTACGAAATCTGGGTCGCCAAGGGCTATCCGCAAGGGAAGGACATGGAAAACTGGCAGCAGGCCGAAGCGGAACTCATGAAGGGTTCGCTCGTCACGGCGTGATGGCGCGACGCGGATGGTTCTGAAGATCACGGTTGATCGGCGCGATCGGTTCGCGCCGGTTTTTCCATGCGTTTTCCCGTCGTGCTTCCGCCCCTACCATCACGCTTGCGGCTTCCCTTGCGTTTCGGAGCGTGCATCATGAATCACCGGCGGCTGGGCAACGGCGACATCCTCATCTCCCCGATCATCATGGGGTGCTGGCCCATCGCGGGCATCACCAGCCTGGGCGTCAATGATGCCGACAGCATCGCCGCGCTGGAGGCGTCGCTGGCTCATGGCGTGAACACCTTCGACACCGCCTACGCCTACGGCTACGACGGCGAAAGCGAACGGCTCATCGCCAAAGCCCTGGGCCACCGGCGCGACGAAATCATCCTCTGCACCAAGGGCGGCATCCACTACGACGCGCAAAAGAAAATGCAGAAGGACGCCCGCCCCGCCACCCTGCGACGCCAGTGCGAAGAAAGCCTGCTGCGATTGAAGACCGATCGTGTCGAACTGCTTTATCTCCACGCTCCTGATCCGAACGTGCCTGTCACCGAGTCGGCGGGCGAACTCAAGCGACTCATGGATGAAGGCAAGACACGCAGCGTGGGTGTTTCCAATTTTGATGTTTCGCAGTTGGAGGCATTCGATGCGGCCTGTCCGATCAGCGCGTTTCAGCCGCCTTACAACATGCTGATGCGCGAAATTGAAAACGACACGCTGCCCTGGTGCGTGAAGCACAACGTGGCGGTGATGGTTTACTGGCCGCTGATGAAGGGGCTGCTGTCAGGCGGATTGCCGCGTGATTTCAAGTTTGAAGCGAAGGATGGCCGGGCGAAGTATCCGATGTTTCAGGGAGATGAGTGGTTTCGTAATCAGGACCTGATCGATGCGCTGCGCCCGATCGCAGACAAGGCCGGCCGGACGCTTTCGCAACTGGTGATCAACTGGACCATTCATCAGCCGGGCATCACCGGCGCGATCTGCGGCTCCAAGCGTGCCGATCAGGCCAAGGAAAACGCCGGCGGCATGGGCTGGACACTTTCAACGGAAGAGATGGATGCGATCAATGCGGCACTGAAGGCAAGAGGCGCACCGGTGACCAAGGCGGCGGTGTAGTCTGCCCAAGCCCCACCCGGAAGGGTGCGGGCTTACGCGAAACTCAGGTTGAGAACTTTGGGTGGCTGGGGCTGAGGCTTTGCGAAGCCCCGGCCCGGCGACCTCCAGTCATCGATTGCGCCGCCTCTCTTCAATCGCCTGGGCCGGGGCTTCGCGGCTCAGCCCCAGCCACCCAAGTCCCGCCGAGGTTCACGATGCTTCACAGATCAAACCCCAACTGCACCTTCGCCGCCTCGCTCATCTTCGCGGGTGTCCAGGGCGGATCGAAGACGACATCGACATCCACATCGTTCACGCCCGGAATCACCGACACGCGGCCGCGCACTTCCAGCGGCAGCTCCTGGGCCGCGGGACAGGATGGCGAAGTGAGCGTCATGATGACCTTCACATTCCGCTGCGGATCGACGATCACATCGTAGATCAGGCCAAGCTCAAAAATGTTGACGGGAATCTCCGGGTCGAACACGTTCCTGCACGCTTCAAAGGCCCGCTCGCGAAGCTGCTCATCGGTGATGGATGCGGGATCAACCGGCGGCGCGGCAGGCGTCGGAGGCGCAGGTGGCGTCGGCTCTGATTCATTGGCAGCGGGCTGATCGGACATGCGGAAAACTCCATTCAATCGGCGACTTCGACATTGTAGGAAGAACCGATCTGCGAAGATGTGGAATACAACGCATTCCCAGCCACGACCAGGGCCGGCGCACTTAGCCGTTCGCCTCGGCGAACGAAGAACCACCCTCGGACGAACCCATCGCGATCACGCCGCCGCCTTTTTCACCCGCCCCAGAATCGCGCTCAGACCGATCGCGCGGTTCATGCGAATCTGCCCATCAAGGCCCAGCAGTTTCAGCAGATCCGCCGGCGCGGCAGCCGCTTCGCCGCAAGGCCTGCCATCGAAGGCGCTGACCAGAATGGAGACGAATCCTTTCACCGTCGGCGCCTCCTCCGCAACCTCCGCATGGATGCGCAGGTTGCCGGCGTCCTTCTCCATGAACAGAAACACCGGCGTCATGCACTCGTGAATCCGCCCGATGCTCTTGATCGCGTCCTCACGAAAACGCTCCGGCAGCGGCGGCAGGTTGTTCGCATAGTCCAGCAACAGATCGAGCCGCGTGTCGGCATCGACGGATTGGAAGGTTTCGATGATGTCGGAAAGTTGAGACATTTTCAGAAGCCCCGCCCGGAAGGGCGCGGGCCAGGGGTCGTTCAGATTACTGCTCGCCTACGAATGCGGAATGGCGGTGCCGTACGTTTTTCCAGGAACCGGCGCGGGCCGTGGTTTGTGCGACCCTTGGCCCGCGCCCTTCCGGGCGGGGCTACGCCGGCTTATACGTCTTCTCCACCGGCACGCCCACCGAGTTGCCCCACTCGGTCCACGAGCCGTCGTAGTTCTTCACGTTCTCAAAACCAAGCAGATACTTGAGCACGAACCACGAATGGCTCGAGCGCTCGCCGATGCGGCAGTAGGCGACCACTTCATCGCCCTTCTTCAGGCCCGCTTCATCCAGATAAAGTTTTTCCAGCTCCGCGCGGGGCTTGAACGTGCCATCCTCCGCCGCGGCCTTGGCCCAGGGGACATTCTTCGCGCCGGGGATGTGCCCGCCGCGCAGCACGCCTTCCTGCGGATACTCGGCCATGTGCGTGCGCTCGCCGCTGAACTCCTGCGGGCTGCGCACATCGATCATCGGCTTGCCGGCCTTCGCATGGACGAGCACCTGGTCCTTGAGGGCGCGAATCGCCGGGTTTTTCGGCGCGGCCTGGTATGTGGCCGCCGGATATTGAGGCACATCCTTCGACAGCGGCCGCTTTTCATCGACCCATTTCTTGCGGCCGCCATCGAGGATCAAACACTTGTCGTGGCCGTTGAGCTTGAAAACCCAGAAGGCGTAGCAGGCCCACCAGTTGCTCTTGTCGCCGTAGAAGATGACGGTGGTGTCGTTGCCGATGCCATGCTTGGCGCACATGGCGGCAAAGCGATCGCCATCGATGAAGTCGCGGACCACCGGATCATTCAGATCATTGATCCAGTCGATCGTCACCGCTTCGGGGATGTGGCCGGTGGAATAGAGCAGCACATCCTCATCGCTTTCGACGATGCGGTACTTGTCGGTCTGCGAACGGCGCTCTTCGACCCAGTCGGCGGAGACGAGCACATCGGGATGGGCGTAGGTGGGATCGTTGGCCATGATGAAAATCCTGTGAATGTCCCCGAAGAGGGAAAAACATAGTTTAACGTAACGAATGAACGAAGCTTTCGGCGTTCTACAGCACCGACGCGAGGAACTCGCCTTCGGGCAGGCGCGAGAGCATCTTGCGTTCGAGCATTTCGCGGATCGGTTCGAGCTTCATTCTTGCAAACGTCTCGGCGGCGAAGGCGAAGACGAGCATCGCCCGCGCCGCATCCTTGCTGATGCCGCGCGAGCGGAGATAGAACATCGCATCCTCATCAAGCTGGCCGATGGTCGCGCCGTGGGTGCATTTCACATCATCGGCATAAATCTCAAGCTGCGGCTTGGTGTCGATGGCTGCGTCATCACTGAGCAGGAGGTTGGCGCTGGTCTGTTTGGCGTCGGTTTTCTGGGCGATCTGATCGACGAAGATGCGGCCGGAGAAAACGCCGTGCGACTGGTCGTTGAGGATGCCGTTGTAGAACTGATGGCTTTCGCAGTTGGGCTTCATGTGTTTCACGAGCATGAAGTTGTCCAGGTGCTGCGAACCTCCGCCGACGAAGAGACCGTTGACCAGGCAGTTACCGCCTTCGCCGTCGAGCGTGGGCGCGATTTCATTGCGCACCAGCGCACCGCCAAGGAGCACGGTGTGTGAATCAAGGCTGCTCGCGCGTCCGATGCGGGCGTGCAGCGAGGAGACCTGAAACGCGCGGGGGCTTTCCTCCTCGATGAGGTAGTGGGCCACGTGGGTGTTGTCGCCGAGCACGATTTCGGTCAGGGCGTTGGTGAGATAGACGCTGTCGCCGGTGGTCACGTAATGCTCGATGACGCTGCATTGGGCGTTGTCGCCGACGATGATGAGGTTGCGCGGATTGGTGATGACCGGCACGTCGGAATCGGTGGCGATGCTGACGATCTGAATGGGATGATCGACCACCTTGCCGCGTGGCACGTGGATGAAGACGCCATCCTCAAGGAAGGCGGTGTTGAGCGCCTCGAAGGCCTTGCCTTGCGTATTAGCCTGTTTTCCAAGGTGTTTTTCGACGATGGCCAGATCGTGAATCAGGGCTTCGCGCAGCGTGGTGATGCGCACGCCATCGGGGAGTTCATGAAATTCCGAAAGCTGCGGCGCGTACCGGCCATCGACGAAGACGAGCGTGTGACCGGTCAGGCCGGGCACGGCAAACGTGGCGGCGGTATCCGCCTTCACATGATGACCCTCGCGGCTGCCGGGCGATGCGAAAGTGGTGTTGGCCAGTGCGGTGAGGCGGGTGAAGCGCCAGTCTTCGTGCCTGATCGTGGGAAAGCCAAGCGAGAGGAAACTCGCCAGCGCGGCTTCGCGCTCATTGCGGAAGAAGGAGGAGCCTGAAGAGATCGAAGCGCGGGCCAGATCAGCCAGTGCCGCGACCTGCGGGGAGATTGTTTCGAGAGTGGCGGTCATGGTGGAAATTCTGAATTCTGTTCTCTGGTGGAGAGAGGTCGTGAAGTCAAGCCCGATGGCGAGTCCGCGAGCCTTCGGGGTATCGCGATGGAGTATCGCGTGTCAACAAAGTGCGTCGTTGATCCATACCCCGACGGCTCGCTACCCCCGGTTGCTCGCCATCGGGCTTGGGGGATCGACATCAGTTCGCCGTCGCGGGCACTGCCGCGCCGGTTTCGCCGCGCACCCAGTCGTAGCCCTTTTCATCAAGTTCGACGGCCAGTTCCTTGCCGCCGGATTTGACGATGCGGCCATCGATGAGCACGTGCACGAAGTCGGGCACGATGTATTCGAGCAGCCGCTGATAGTGCGTGATGACGAGGAACGATCGACTGTCGGCGCGAAGGGCGTTGACGCCATCCGCCACGATGCGAAGAGCATCGATGTCCAGGCCTGAGTCGGTCTCATCAAGGATCGCGAGTTTTGGTTCGAGCAGGGAGAGTTGGAAGATTTCGTTCTTCTTCTTCTCGCCGCCGGAGAAGCCCTCGTTGACGCTGCGTTTGAGAAGGTCTTCAGGCATCTTGACGAGCTTCATCTTCTCGCGCACGAGTTTGAGGAAGGCGACGGCATCAAGCTCCGCGAGGCCGCGATGCTTGCGCACCGCGTTGACGGAAGCCTTGAGAAACTCGGTGTTGCTGACGCCGGGGATTTCCACGGGGTATTGAAACGCCATGAACACGCCTTCGCAGGCCCGTTCATCGACCTCCATTTCGAGGAGGTTCTTGCCATCGAGCAGCGCCTCGCCTTCGGTGACTTCGTAGGACTCGTGGCCGGATAACACACGGGCCAGCGTGCTCTTGCCCGAGCCGTTGAGGCCCATGATGGCGTGAACGGTGCCGGGCTCGATGGTGAGATCGAGGCCCTTGAGAATCTCGCGTCCTTCGACGCGGGCGTGGAGGTTTTTGATTTCGAGCAGGGGCATGGGTGGTGTATCTCCAATCACAATTCAGGAATGTTCCTTGGTTTCAGCGGCGACGCGCAAGGCTTGTTCGAGCGAGACTTCCTGCAATGTTGCAAACAGTTTGACGAGCGGCCGCAGGTCGCCATCGTCGGCCGTTTGGAGCGCTTTGTAGTAAGCCGGCTTGTCGTGGCGGGTGACGACGACGGGCAGCCAGCCGGCCTTGATGAGCACCATCGCAGCGAGGCACCGCGCGGTTCGGCCGTTTCCATCCGTGAACGGATGAATCTGCACGAAGCGATGGTGCAGCCAGGCTGCCTCGACGAGCGGCCAGACATTGTCATCCATGTGCCGCTCGTGCCAGTGAAGCAACCGCTCGATCTCGCTCTCCACCTGCACAGGCGGGCAGAACTCGTAGTGAAAGCCGCCCGGTCCGCCCACGTTGTTGGGCCAGGGCTTCCACTGCCCGCGCGGCAGGTCGCGCTCCACCCATTGGCCCAGCGAATCGCGCCCCATGAAGGTTCGCTGATTGTCGGTCAGAACCTGATGCAGTTCGAGCAGGAAGGACTTGGTCAGCCGGCGCCGCGATGCGACGAACTGATACACGCCGCTGATGGCGCGGTGCTGGTCTTCAATTCTCGCCAACACGAGGTCGATCGGCTCTTCGGTGTCGCCGTGAGTGAGCAACGCCGCATTGAGGCCGCGGTCGATGAGCACCTTCGTCGCGTTCTGTGAGATGTGATAGATGTCCTCGATCGCACCCGTCTCGATGGCGTATTGCCTGGACAGTCGGGCGAGGAAATCACGCACCAGTTCATTCTCACGCAACACCTCGCGCTGATCGACCCACGCCTGCGCCAACTCCGACACGCGCGCATCGACCATCTCCCGCCAGTTGCCCGGCAGGTCGTCGATCGGCGACCATGAGCGCGATTTCTTCGCATCCATAAGCGGCCCTTCCAGCGGCATGATCGGCAAGACGGACATCATCCCACGCTTCCTTCCAGACTGACGCTCAGCAGTTTCTTCGCCTCGACCGCGAACTCCATCGGGAGTTCCTTGAACACCTGCTTGCAGAAGCCGTTGACGATCAGGCTCACGGCCTGCTCGGCTTCGAGGCCGCGTTGCTGAAGGTAGAAGATCTGGTCCTCGCCGATCTTTGAAGTGGAGGCTTCGTGCTCGACCTTCGAGCTGGTGTTTTTCACCTCGATATAAGGGAACGTGTGGGCGCCGCACTTGTCGCCGATGAGCAGCGAATCGCACTGCGTGTAGTTGCGGCTGTCGGCGGCGCCCTTGAGCACCTTCACCTGCCCGCGATAAACATTCTGGCCCCGACCGGCGCTGATGCCTTTGCTGACGATGGTGCTGCGGGTGTTTTTGCCGATGTGGATCATCTTGGTGCCGGTGTCGGCCTGCTG
>CAZYPK010000105.1:0-18471 GCA_964649195.1 uncultured Phycisphaeraceae bacterium | reverse complement strand
CGGGAGCCTCGCCCTCCCAGCGGGAGCCTCGCCCTCCCATATGCTTTTACCCTGTCGGGCGGGCCGGGGGGCGTTTGGTTCTCCGAATCGCCTTCGTTGGAAAATCCCAAAGGGCAAATCTCAAGTTCCAAACAAGCTCCAAAATGCGGAAATGAAAAAGGGGACTTCCGAATAACTCCACCGATGTACGTTGCCACGCCGCAAGCGGCTTGGACGCGAAGGGGTTATTCAAAAATCCCAAAACAAGGAATGCGGATCGCACATGATTTCCGCCTTTTTCCTTTGGAATTGGAGCTTGTTTGAGATTTGGTGATTGTGATTTGGAGTTTGACGGCTTACTGCTTCCGGGCATCGTTCACGCGCTTCCTGAGCGCCGGGATGGCGGGCAGTTGCGGGTCGATCTGCTCGATGATGCGCAGGTGCTGCCCGGCGGCATCGGGGTTGCCCGCGCGGAGCGCCCATTCCACGGCCCCTTCGTGCAGCAGCCAGTCGGTGGGGATCGCGGCGCAGGCCTTTTCGTAAAACTCCAGCGCCTTCTCCGGGTGCCCAAGCATGCCCCAGGTTTCCGCAATCTCCTTCGCCACGTTGGGGTGAAACATCTCCGCATCGTGCAGCAGTTCCGTCAGCGTCTGCATCGCGCCATCGGCATCGAGGGCGCGGCGCTGCACCTGGGCCCGCTTGACCACATAAGGCACCACCACCGCCCGCTCGTTGGTCGCGGCAAAGTCCAGGGCCTTGTCGATCTGCTGAAGCGCCCGCGTCGGATCATTCTGGGCCATGAAAAGATCGCAGAGCGTCGAGTACGCTTCGTGCGATTTGGCATCCTGATGAATCACTTCGAGCAGCAGTTTCATCGCCTCGGCATGGCGGTTGGTGCGGATGAAGACCTGGGCGATATAGACCGAGTAGATCGGATCATCAGGCCGAAGGATCTGGGCGGTGCGGTAGTGGTCCTCGGCCTTCTCGTAATCGCGCATCACATACTGCATGGTGCCGGCCAGCCGGTGGGCTTCGGGCTGGTTGCCGGCCAGCGCCAGGCTTTTTTGAATCTCCTCGTAGGCGGCGGGCCAGTCGTTGAGTTCGATGAGCACCTTGGAGAGGAGCATGTAGGCGGCGGGATATTTCGGGTAGCGGGCGACGAAGGCGCGGGCCTTGTCGAGCATCGGCCCGAACCGTCGGATGCGCTTGGCCTCGGCCAGGTCGTCATCGAGCTGGGCCAGTTCCTTGTTGGCCTGTTCGGGATCGAAGTCCGGCCCGGCGCGGCGATCCTTGCCATCGTTGACGGTGACGAAGTTGTTCCAGTAGATGTACGCCGCCGCCGCCGCCGCCGCGCCCATCGCCACCATGACGACGACAATCCAACTGCCGGTTTTCACAGGAGACTGGGGGGCGGGTTCGGTCATGGGGGAAGCGTAGCGGAAGAGTGGAAGGAATCAAAGCAGATGCTTTTTCACATCCCCGGCACCCACAGATATTCCAGCCTCGGATGGCTGGCGTCGCGGAGCCAGTTGCGCAGCTCCTCGCCCGACCGGGGCAGCGGGGATGAGGCCTGGCCCACGAGTGAGTTCATGAGGCTGAACTGGCGCGGGGCTTTCATCCAGGTGATGACGGGGTTGCCGGTGATCTTGGCGAGTTTCTTCGTCTCCTCGATCACATCATCGAGGTAGCCTTCACCATCGACGAGCTTGTTGGCGATGGCTTCCCTGGTGCTGTAGGTGTCGCCGTTGGCCAGCGCCTTGACTTCATCGGCGGTCAGAATCGTCCTGGCCCGGCCGCGCGTGACGACGGCGACGAACTGATCGTGGGCGTTGTTGAGCAGGGCCTTGAGTTTGGCCTCGTCGGCCTCGTTGAGCGGACGGAAGGGGTTGTTGGCCACATCCTTCTTGGGCGAGCCGTCGGCGACGACGACCTTCGGCTCGACGCCGATGTTGTCCAGCAGCTTGCCGAAGGTGAAGGCATGAAGGATCACGCCGATCGATCCGGTGGTGCAGGTCGGCTCGGCCATGATGTGATCGCAGGCCGCCGAGACGTAATACCCGCCGCTGGCCGCGACGGAGCCGAAGCTGGCGACGATGGGGATCGAGGGGTGTTTCTTCTTGAAGTTTTCGATGTCGTGCAGGATGCGATCGGAAGGGCCGACGTAGCCGCCGGGCGAATCGACGCGCAGGATGATGGCGCGGGGCATCGAATTCTTGTTCGTTTCCAGGGTTTGAAAAGCCTGGCGGACGAAGGTCTGCGTCTCCTCGGAGATGACGCCTTCGATGGGGATGATGACGATGCGTTCCTTGGTGTCGCCGGCGAGGTACTGCGATTCGTGCGGCCCGGCGGTGAGCAGGCTGATGAAGCCGACGAGATAGAAGTTGGCGATCACGGAAAGGAGGAAGAGCGACAGCAGCGCCCCGCCGAAGAATTTGGAGAGCACGCCCTTGCCCTTGGCCGGCGGCGGCGCGGGGGCGACCAGGACGTACTGCGCCGGGATCGGCGAACCGGAGGCATCGGTGAGCGGGCGGAGTCCGGAGTTGTCAGGTTGGCTGGCCATGTGTGAATCCTGGGGAGAAGGTGGATGAATACCGACATTGTAGGGTGCGTCAAGGTTCGCAGGTGGACGTGCCCTTGATCATGGCAAGGCATGGTGTCGAAGCCAGTCCTGGGGAATGGCCTGCCGGGGGATGCCCGACCCGGATACATCAATGACCGGAGCCTCACCGGACCAGACCACCCAAGGCGACGGGTAGCCGCGCCACAGACCGAGCTGGTGACACTTGCGGTCAAGATGTCTGGCATCGACGAAGCTGA
This sequence comes from uncultured Phycisphaeraceae bacterium, assembly GCA_964649195.1. GTDB lineage: Bacteria > Planctomycetota > Phycisphaerae > Phycisphaerales > Phycisphaeraceae > JTS-RE9. Next base: position 15,675 of record CAZYPK010000105.1, on the reverse strand, counting down.
CGCGCAGATGATGCGCGCCCCTGGCCAGCGGAATCGACCATCGTCCCCGGCCATGTTCCTGCATGCCCAGGTCCCATTCGTGGCCGTCAATGTAGAGACGCAGGTCGTACCCCGGCTCAGCCTTGGCTCCGACAAACTCCGGCGGCGCGTGGAAGGTGTAAACACCATCGGCAGGCAGAAGCAGGTAGCCTTCGTAGCGGACACCGAAGGGGCCATCGCCTTCGCGCATCGACACATCAAGCAGCTTCCGCGTGGTTCCCTTCTTCACCGCGGGCAGAATGTGCGGCTGCGGCTGGTGGCTCATCAGCGCGAACCAGGTATCGCGCACCAGTTCCCATCGCAGCCCCGGTTGAAGTTTCGACTCATCCAAGGTGATCGCGGGCAGGAGAGCCATCCTGCGAAACCGGGCGTGGCTGGGCACGGTGACATCGACGCCGGCGGTGGTGAAGGGAATCGCCTTGATACCGGGACGAAACGCACGGGCCTGGATGAAGGCGTCGCTCTTGATGGTGACCGGGCCGGCGTAAAGCGGCGATGTGGGCAGCGGCGCTGAGCCGTCGAGCGTGTAGCGAATCTCCACGCCCGGTGTGTCGCAGTGCATCGTGACATCGAGTGAATCGACGAACACATTTTCTGCAGGACCGAAGATCACCGGAGCGATCGGACGACGAATCGGTTTCACGTTGGCGAGTTTTCCCGCGACAACATCAAACTCGAAGTCGGTCGTTTCGAGTTTCAACTCCTGACCTTTCCACTTCATCGACCTGGCCCCCAGCGCCAGGCCGGCGACTTCATCGCCGCTTGACCAGACCAGCATCGCCTCGCCTTGAAGGTCGATGTCGTTGCCGACGAGCGCGGCGGTTCCTTGCCGCGCCGCCTGCCAGATCAATGTTTCACCACTGTTGAGTTCGACGGCAAAGCCGACCTTCTCCGGATCACTGATGCGGGCGATGGATCGGATGATCGCATCGCCATCCCTGCGGCGCGGTTCCAGCAGCGTGGCGAACGCGGCATGGCCCGTCGCGGTGCCGCGCAGCGTCGCCGATGTGGCGACGAAGGCGTGCGGGAACAGGTCGGTGCGCGGGCGGTCCGAGTCGGCGTTCTCCGCTGTCTTCATGTTCACCTGATCGAGACCGGCATGATGCAGCGCAAGTCCGGGCGTGTTGCCGTTGGCCAGTGAAACGACCTGATTCACCGCGTCCCACTGCACCTTCCCCTTCACGGGCGTCTTGATGTCCGGCGTCGGATGCCAGAGGAGGGAACGCGCATCAATGGTGCGTTTGCTTTCGCCGGGCCAGTCGATGCGATCGAGCGCGAGCCAGAGCCGCGCGGGTCGCACCTGCACGATCAACCGCTGCGTCGTGACATTCTCGATGGGTTGGCCGCGTTCATCAAGGCGGTTTTCCTTTCTGTCAACGCTGTGCGTCTGGTACGTGCCGCGGTAAATCGTTTCCGCCAGATCGAATCGCGGCGAGGTGTGCCAGCGGGCATCGATGGGTTTGGGTGGAGCAGTGGTGAGCCGCTCGGTCTTGCTGCCGGGGCGGTAGGTGAGGCGGTGGTGATCGGGATACTGCGGATGACCATCGATGGTGACGGGTTGCGCGTGCAGCAACGGATAACCGTAGTCCCAGTAGCGATACTCGGTGTTCCAGTTGCGGCCGTTGGCTTCGCCGTGGCCTTGAGCCTGGCTCAGCACGTGCATGAAGGAGGCATCGGGCTGCCATGATCGGCGCAGGTAATGCAGACCCGCGTAAGGCATCCAGTCGGAAACAGTTTGTGGCAGAGCGAAATCCTTGCCGTAGTAGGCGATGACCTTCTCCCGTGCCGTTTTGCGCGCCGGCGTCATACGATCAGTGGCCAGGGCTGCGCCGTACACCGCTTGAAGAATATTGCGCACTTCGGGTTCGCGCATGATGGCGGTATTGTCGATCGTCGGGCGCGGGATCATGCCGCCGATCTCGCACACTGTTTCCGTGTTCTTCCAGACACGGTCGAACTGGTCCGCAAAGCCGAAGCGATGGCCCAGGCCGTTGGGTGTCAGGTGGCGGACGAGGTAGCGCGTCGCCGCGGCATAGCCTTCCTCGAAGCGGGCGCGGAAGGCGGGCGTGAACCAGTCGGGCGGATCGCGCTGCATCTCGATGTAAAACGCGCCGATGCGCAGGTGCATGTCGAGATGGCCCTCATCGCCGATCTCGATCATCGTGCCGTCGCGGGTGATGTTGTCAGACCAGATGCGTTCCCAGTGCCGGCGATTCTCACGGTCGAGTTGCTGCCCGGCATGAAAATCCTCCAGCACGCGGGCGGTGATGTACGCCGCGTTGAGCGCGTTGAAGGTGTGGTTGAACGCGGTGCGCCGGCAGACAAACCAGTAAGCCGGCCCATACTCCTCGAGCACCGGCATCAGCAGCCGCGCCAGCGTGGCGGCGGGAACCTGCTTCACAAACGCCGGCCGCAGCCGCGCCGTCTCCGCCAGCTCGTGGCAGAAAAAGTTGAAGTGCTGCACCGGCTCCTTCACGAAGAAATCGCGCAGGTCATCGGTCGATCGCGCCAGATCGCTCTTGAGGTGCATGCCCCAGTCGTCGCTGATCGCCGTCCATTGGGCAAGCGATGCGACATCCCCCTTCTCACGATACTCCGACAGCAGCGAACGCTGGGCGTAATGAACCAGCGTGCGAAACCGCGCCGGTTCCAGGCTCGCTTCATGCGACTTGACGCCGGCGCCTGTCTTGAGACCCGGCAGGTACGCCCAGTCGATCAGCCCCGGCTCGAATTTCACCGCGTAGGCCGTGTCGCGCCCCATCGTCACCGCCATGTTCTTCTTCAGGTCCTCCGCCTGCGCCCCGTAGCTTCGCGGCGCAATGGCGTGTTCATGCAGAAACCGCCGCCTGGCGAGTTGCTCGAAGAAGCGATCGCGCCACGCATCCAGCGCTCCCTGCCAGTCACCGGACTCAACGCGCCGTCGTATGGCCGCAAGCTGCGGGCGCGACAGATCCATCCGCGCGAAGAACGCCTTGCCCAGCGCCGCGATGGCGTCCGGCTCGTTGCGGGCCGCGAAGGATTGGCGGCGCCGGGCGGCATCGGGCGGCTCGGGTTGATCCTTTGCGTCCAGCAGTTCGCCGATCGGCGCCCACTCGCGGGCGCCCGCCGGCACCACCCGGCCGATCAGCGCGCCCTTGGATTCCTTGACCTCGATCGACGCCTCCCCCCTGGCCGCCGCCGCATCCCGCACATCGAACTTGTGCGAGAAGACGACGCGCCGCTTTTCATCCAGCAGCGTCACCAGCCGCAGGCCGCGATCGTCGTAAGCCAGGCCGGGCGACTGCGTAACCACGAGGCGATCGATGGCGATGGTTTTGCCCAGGTCGATTTCAAACCACGGATTCACCCCTTCGCCCGGATCGAGCGTGATGCCGCGCTCGTTGAGATTCTTGACGCCATCGATCAGTCGCCGGCCCTCCTTGCGTTCATTGATGTCAACGCCGCGATAACCGGTGCCCTGCGTCGTCGCGGCGGGATTCTTTCCCGCCACGTTCAGAATCCCCGCATAGACTTCAATCTCATGCACCACCATGCGCCCCGACACCGGGGCTTCGAGCCTGACATGTCTCGCTTCGACCGCGGCTGACGCCGCGCCGCCGCGGAGCGCCAACAGAATCATCGTGAACATGCTGATGGTGCGCATGAATCTGCTCCGTCAAGGTGGTGTCAGTCTATCCGCACGCGGCAAAAACGGTTCGCGGCACAGCCTGGCCCCAGCCGCGACTCAACGAGTCGCGGACGCGAACGGACTGAAGGAGCGTCGATTGCGCGACATGTTGCCGACCTCAACCGGTTCACCCTTGATCACCAATCACAATCGTGTCACCCACCGCGTTCGCTGTCGTTCATCAAAGGTTCAACCCGGCACCCTTGGCGATCGTGCATCTCCGCGACGTGTCACGTCGCGGCTCGTGCAACGGTGTCCGTCGCGCGGTTGATGGACAGCGTCGGTCGTGCGGTGATCGCCCGGTTGCCAAGTGTGATACCTGTCGTGTTCAAGTTCCATAGCCTGCCGGGTTGGCCTGGAACCAGCGCCAGGCGGTGGCGATGATTTCATCGAGGTCCGTGAACTTCGCCCGCCAGCCGAGGGTGGTGCGAATCTTGTCGGCATTGGCGTAAAGCGAAGGCGGATCGCCCGGGCGGCGCTGGCCGATCTTCACGGGTATCTTCGTCTGCGTGACGCGCTGGCAGGCGTCGATCACTTCGCGCACGCTGTAGCCTCTGCCGATGCCCAGGTTGAAGAAGTTGCCGCCTTTGAGCGAGCCGTTCACCATCGCGTTCATCGCCGCGATGTGGGCGTCGGCCAGATCGAGCACGTGGATGTAATCGCGGATGCAGGTGGAGTCGGGCGTCGGGTAGTCGGCGCCGAAGATGGTGAAGTGTTCGCGCCGCCCCAGTGCGGTCAGCAGCAGCAGCGGGATGATGTGCGACTCGGGCGTGTGATCCTCACCGATGCTGCCATCGGGCGCCGAGCCGGCCACGTTGAAGTAGCGCAAGGCAGTGAACGCGAAGTCAGGATTCGCCGCGGCATAGTCGATCAGCACCCGCTCGATAAACAGCTTCGACCAGCCATAGGGATTGATCGGCTCTTGCGGCGTGGTTTCGACGATGGGCATCGCTTCCGGGGGCGGCTCGCCGTAGGTGGCGCAGGTCGAGCTGAACACCATGCGGTTCACGTTCATCTGCTGCATCGCCATGAGCAGGCTGATGGAACCAGCGGTGTTGTTGTCGTAATAATCCAGCGGCTGCTGCACCGATTCGCCGACATAAGCCAGCGCCGCGAAGTGCATGACGCATTGGATCGCGTGCTTGCCGAGCATCTGGGCCACGAGATCGGTTTTCCGAAGATCGATCTGCTCGAAAGGCACATCGGCGGGCACCGCGGCGCGGTGACCACGATAAAGATTGTCGATGACGGCGACGAAGTGCCCCGCTTCGCGCAGGCGTTTGACAGCATGCGATCCGATGTAGCCTGCGCCGCCGGTGACGAGAATGTTCATGAAGATTTTTCCTTGGCATCGAATTCGACAGCGGCCCGGACCTGGTTCTCCGTCAGCCGGTATTGAGCCTGAATCTCCTCGCTGCTCATTCCGCCGGTAAGTCCGCCGACAATGATGGCGACGGGAACGCGGGTACCGGCGATCACCGGCTGCCCGTGATGGATGTTGGAGTCAACCACGATTCGAGGATCAGAATTCCGCGCCATCCGATGTGCTCCGCATTCATTTCACCAACTTCAGCAGCGCAAAGGCACCGATCAGTATCACCACAAAGACGAGGCTGAGCAGGTTGAAATACTTCTCGATGAAGGTCTTGATCGGCGGGCCGAACTTGTAGAGCAGCCCGGCCACGATGAAGAACCGCATGCCGCGACCGATGATCGAGGCGATGACAAACATCGGGAACGACACGGAAAACACCCCCGCCGCGATGGTGAACACCTTGTACGGCACCGGCGTAAAGGCGGCGATGAAGACGCACCAGAAGTCGTACTGATTGTATAAGCCTTCGACCTTGAGAAAGATTTCCTCTTGGAAAACGTAGGTCAGGAAAAAGCCGGACAGCGCATGCCAGAACGCGAAGCCGATGAGGTAGCCGAACATCCCGCCCAGCACGGAGGCGATCGTGCTCACCGTTGCATACCAGAACGCCTTCTCCCGCCGTTCGAGTGTCAGCGCGATCTGAAGCACATCAGGCGGGATCGGGAAAAAACTCGACTCGGCAAAGCTCAGGCCGAACAGCGCAGATGTCGCGTGCTTCCTGTGCGACAGCGAAAGCACCCAGTTGTACATGCGACGGTGAATCGCCCACGGACTGACCACATCGACCGCGGGCGCTTCTTCACTTGCGATCGCGACGGCTTTATCGGACGGGTTGTTCATGGATGGATCCATCACGCTGGTCTGGGGAGTGGAGTTCATGCAGGGAATATCGGCCAAATGATGCTGCGGTTGTACGTCAATTCGCCGTGCGTGGTTCCCGGCGGTTGCCATTATGATGAAGCCCCGGCCCTCTCTGGCCGGATTGGGAGCATGACATGATCAAGTCGCCGTTTTTCATCCGCCCCGGCGTTGCCTTGCTGATGCTTTTCCTGCTCGCGGGGGGGCTTTCCGCCGCCGGGGATGAGCCGCGCAAGAGCGATGCGCTGCCCACCGATCTGGCGGGTAATGAAGATGTGAAGAAGCACATCGAAACTTTCAAGGGCCGGGGCGCGGTCGGTGACTTCAACACCAAGCCGATGTCGGTGGAGGACTCGCTCAAGACGTTCACGGTGGCGGACGGCTTCGCGGTGGAGACGGTGCTGCACGAGCCGCAGATCACGCAGCCGCTGTCGATCGATTTCGATGAGCGCGGCCGCATGTGGGTCGTCGAATATCGGCAGTATCCTTTTCCCGCCGGCCTGAAGATCGTCAAATACGATGAGCATCTCCGCGCGGTGTTCGACAAGGTGCCTCACCCGCCGGGGCACCCTGAGCATGTCAAGGGCGCTGATCGCATCACCATTCATGAAGACACCGATGGCGATGGGAAGTACGACAGGCACACGGTTTTCGTCGATGGTCTGAACATCGCCACGAGCGTTCTTCGCGGGCGCGGCGGCGTGTGGGTCGCCAATCCACCGTACCTGATTTTTTATCCTGACAAGAACAACGACGATATACCCGATGGCCCGCCCCAGGTGCATCTGACCGGCTTTGGTTTGGAAGACACGCACGCTGTGATGAACAGCCTGCGCTGGGGGCCGGATGGTTGGATTTATGGCGCACAAGGTTCGACTTGCTGGGCGACGGTCTCCAGCGAGGTGACGAAGGATGTGCACTTCAAGGGCCAGGCGATCTGGCGTTATCACCCGGAAACGAAAGTGTTCGAGGTCTTCGCCGAGGGCGGCGGCAACACGTTCTGCGTCGAGTTCGACGCCAAAGGCCGCTGCTACTCCGGCACGAACTGGGGTTCGGTGCGCGGCCTGCACTTCGTCCAGGGCGGCCGCTACATCAAAGGCTGGGGCAAGCACGGTCCGCTCATGAATCCCTACTCCTTCGGCTGGTTCGAGCACATGCCCCATGAAGGGTACATGCCTCGCTTCAGTCACAGCCTTCTGATTTATGAAGGTGGCGCGATGCCCGCCCTTGAAGGCAAGATGGTCTCGATCATCCCGCTCCACAACCGCATCCAGGTGAGCGAGATGATCCCCAACGGTTCAACCTTCAAGACGAAAGACACCATCACGCTCATCGAAGCCAGGGACCGCTGGTTCCGCCCGGTCGATATCAAAGCCGGCCCCGACGGCGCGATCTATATCGCAGACTGGTACGACACGCGGCTGACGCACGTCGATCCGCGCGACAACTGGGACAAGACGCACGGCCGCATCTACCGCATCACTCAAAAAACCGCCCAAAAGCCCACGCATTCCATGCGTGGGTTCGGCGTGCCGGATTTGAACAAGCTCAAGAGCGACGAATTGATCGACCGCCTCAAATCTCCAAACAAGCTCGAACGGCAGACCGCGCAGCGCATCATCGCGGATCGCAAGGATGCTTCGCTCATCCCCATCATCCAGGCGCAACTGAAAACCGCCCGCGATCAGCACGCCATCGAACTCGCCCATGCCTTGCACAGCACCGGCGATCTCACCGATCGCGCGATCATCGAACTGCTGCAACACGCGGAATCCGATGTGCGACGCACCGCGGCACAGCTTGCCGGCGAAAACCGCAAAGCCTCCCGCGCCATCGCCGACCATCTTGAAGACCTTGCCGGCATCGATCGTGATCCTCACGTGCTCAGCCAACTCGCTTCAACCGCCAAGCGGATCAACGGCGGCGCCGCGCTGCCGATCCTCTGGAAACTCGCGCAACGCGGCGACATCGCCACCGATCCTCATCTGCCTCTGCTCATCTGGTGGGGCATCGAGCAGCAGGTCGGTTCCAATCTCGAGTCGGTGATGGCCATCTTCAACAAGGCGCATGCCTGGACGTTTCCGCTGGTTCGCAATGTCATCATCCCTCGTCTGGCGCAGCGATTGGCGGCTGATCCGTCGTCCGTTCATCTGGATGCGCTGGCCAGTCTGCTCGAAACCGCACCCGATGCTGACGCAAAGAAACGGTTACTTGGCGGCATCAACGCAGCGTTCAAAAACGCGGCCGTCGCAACGCTTCCGCTCCGATTGCGGCAGGCGATGAGCAGCGCCATCAGCACGACATCGAGCGGAAGCCACGACACCGCATCGATGCTGCTGGGCCTGCGCACCGGTGACGCCAAAGCCCACGCCGCCGCTCTCGATTACATCAGGAACGATGATGCCGCGATCAAGGCGAAGCGCATCGAAGTGATCGACACGCTCGGCCAGGTCGGCAAAGCTGACGCGGCGCCCGTGCTTCTTCAGGTTGCGAAAAGTTCCAGGTGGCACTCCGTCCGCCGCGCCGCGCTGGCCGCTTTGCAGCGATTCAATGATCCGAAGATCGGCGACGAGATCGTCGCGGCCTACAACGACCTGCCCAGGGATCAGGGCGTTCGTCCCCGCGCGCTCGACACCCTCACGAAACGCAGTGATTGGTCGCTCGCTCTGCTCAAGGCGATCGATGCGGGGAAGATCGCGCGAACGGATGTCGATTATGAACTGATGGAGCGCATGAAGCTGCACAAGGAGGCGGACATCTCCCGGCTCATCCGCAAGCACTGGGGCCGCACTCGGGCCACCGCGGATGAGAAGGTGAAACAAATCGAATCGATCAAGCAGATTCTCGCCACAGGCAACGGCGAAGCAGCAAAAGGCAAAGCGCTGTTCGGCGTGAGCTGCGCCCTGTGTCACAAGCTTCACGACCAAGGCCCGCCCGGCGGCGTCCTTCTCGCCCCCGATCTGACCGGTTACGAGCGCGACAATCTCGACTTCATGCTGCTGGCGATCATCGATCCTTCCGCGGCCATCCGCGAAGAGTTCATCAACTACGAAATCGAAACGAAGGACGGCCTGCTGCTCACCGGGTTCCTGCTGGAGCAGAATCCCAGGTCGGTCACGATTCAGGATGGCGTGGAAGGCAAGGTGATTGTGCAGCGCGATCAGATCGAATCGATGACGGCTTCGCGCACCTCGCGCATGCCGGAGAAACTGCTTGACGGGTTGACGCCGCAGCAGGTGCGGGATTTGTTTGCGTATCTGCGGAGCAAAGATGCGGGGAAGTGAGGAGGGACTTCTGAACAACCCCCCGATGTACGTTGCTACGCCGCAAGCGGCGGTTATTCAGGAGTCCCTTCCCCGTTCGTTCACTGTTTCAGGATCACATCCAGCGCATGGCCCGCGGCGGCGGCGAGTTTCTTGTCTTCGCCGCGCGAGGCCTTGAGCAGCGCCGCCTTGGCGTCGCCGCCGATGAGGCCCAGGGTGAGGATCGTGGCGTTGCGAATCTGCGGGTCATCATCCTGGAGCAGGACGAGCAGCACATGGATGGCCGGGGCGGCATCGGCGCCGATCTGGCCCAGGACATCGATCAGGTGGAGTCGGGTGCGGGCGTCCTCTTCGCGCAGGGCCTTGAGTAGGCCGGTGATCGCTTCGGGGCCGAGCTTCACCAGGGCCAGGCGGGAGGCGAGCACGACGGCATCTTCGGGGTCCTTGAGGCCGGTGATGAGCGGAAAGACTGCCGAGGGCGCGAGCGGCCCCAGACGTGCGATGGCGTTGGCGGCGCCGACGCGGGCGCGGACATCCTCATAACGCAAGGCACGGATCAGCGCGGGGATCACGGTGTCGTTTCCCGGGGCGAGCTTCGCCAGGGCGAAGGCGGCGGCGTCGCGCACCTCGTCGCTCTTGTCCTTGAGGGTGTTGATCAGCGGCGAGATGGAGAGCCGGGCCGCCGGGCCGATCTTGGCGATGGCCAGCGCCGCCGCGGAACGGACGCGATCATCCTCATCCAGAAGCAGGCGGTTGAGCGCGGGCACCGCATCGGGCGAGGCGAGCAGGCCCATGCCATCGGTGGCGACCCGGCGAACCTGCCAGTCCTTGTCCTTGGACGCCTCGACGAGCACCTCCAGCGAATCGCGTCCGAGTTTCACCAGGGCCTGCACCGCATCGGCGCGGACCTTCACATCCTTGTTCTGAATCGCCTCGGTCAGCGCGGGCACCGCCTTGGCGCTGCCGGTGTTGCCCAACGCGGCGACGGCGGCGTCGCGCACGATCGGGTCTTCATCCTTCAGCGCCGCGTGCAGCACGGGAATCGTGTCCTGCCTGGCCATGCCGCCCAGGGCGTTGATCGCCGCCAGCCGCACCTCGACGTTCTCATTCTTCGCCGCCTGCGTGAGCGGTTCGACCGCATCCTTGCCGACACGGCTCAGCGCGCCGGTGGCCAGGTCGCGGATGCGTTCATCGCGGTCGTTGAGCGCGGCAATCAGCGGCGTGGCGGTCCGGGCGGTGCCGATGGCGCTGAGGATGTAGGTGGCGACCCACCGCTTATCGACCGAGGCGTCCAGGAGCAGCGGCGTGATGTCGGCGATCGAGGCGTCGCCGGTCTGCGCCAACCCCTGGGCGGCCAGATCGGCGATGGCGGGATCCTTGTCATCCAGCGCGGCAACCAGGGCGGGCACGCCCTCGGCATGTTTGATGCGGCCCAGAATCGTCGCCGCCATCAGGCGGAGCTCGGCCTTCTCATCCTGCATCAGGCGGGAAAGACCCGCAATGGCGGGCTGCCCCATTTTCACCAGCAGCGCGGTGGCGATCTCCCGGACGCGCGGGCTGTCATCCTTGAGGGCGTTGATCAGCGGATCGGCCGAGGGTGTGCCGGTGATCTGACCGATGGCGAGGATGGCGCTCATTCGCACCTCGGCATCCTTGTCTTCCAGGGCCACGGTCAAGGCGGACTCGGCGCCGCGGGCCGCGCCGCCGATGGTGCCCAGGGCCTGAGCCGCGCCGGCGCGCACCGCAGGCACTTCATCCTGGAGCGCTTCGGTGAGCGCGGGCACCGCACCGGCGCCATCGGCGCTCAGCGCATCGAGAGCCCTGGTGGCCAGCACGCGGTAGTCCGCATCGCGGTCCTTCAGGGCGTGTGCCCAGTGCGACACCGGCTCGCCGCGGTAGGTGGCCGAAGGCGCCGCGGGGGCGGCGGCGTTCTGCCGTTCGCAGCCGACCAACGGCAAAACAAACGAGACAAACCCTGCAACGACGACAAGCGAAAAACCCCTGATCATGGTGCGTCTCCCAAGAGCGATGTGTCCATGCGACCCCATGCCAACCGGACCGATAACGATACGCTGAAAAAGCGGCGCCAGTTCTACATCGGCCATTCGATCGAGGTGCGTGATTCAGAGGGCAGAGGGCAGGAAACAGGAGACAGGAAACAGGGTGGATTCATAGCCGCAGCGTCCTCGCTGCGCGTCTGCGGAACAGGGGACAGGGGACAGGAATCAGAGCGAAGCCGCAAGCGGCTGTGTGGACTTTTTCTTGTCTCCTGTCCCCTGTCTCCTGTTCCCTGCCCCCTGACTACCCGCCGTTCGCCTTCAGCAGCGAGGCCAGCGTCATCTCTCCTGCGGCATCGGTCTGGGCCTTGGCCAGCGTCCGCAACAGTTCCCAGCCTGCCTGCTGGCGCGAGGGGTCCGAAGCGTGGCGCATCGAGTCCGCCACCTCGAGCAGCCGGCTGATGCGAATCTGATCGGGAAGCAGGGACAACGCATACTGCGCCAGCGCATCATCCGCATGTTGCACGCGGTGAATCAGCCCGGCCTTTTCCAGCCGAAGGTTGAAATCCACGATCGCCCGGTCCGGCAGCGACAGCCGGTCCGCCAGCGCGTGGCTGTCGATCGCCTGGCCCTGCACGAAGCTCTGCCCGATCTGCGTCATGATCGGAATGATCCACTGCGGATCGCCAGGCACCGCCCCTTGGGCCTGCGTGGGCAGCTCATACTTGAAGCGACGGCTGTTCATCGCCTGCAAGGTGTAGGTCAGCTCCAGGCCGAACAGCACGATGATCCAGGTGATATAGACCCAGAAAAGAAAGAGCGGAATCAGCCCCAGGGCGCCGTAAATCTTCGCATAAGGCAGGGCCTTGTTGACGTACAGGCCAAAGCCGTACTTGCCCAGTTCCCACAGCACGGCGGCGACGAATGCGCCGGCCAGCGCCGAGCCGGCGTGGACGTTGGTGTTGGGCATCAGCTTGTAGAGCAGGAACAGCAGCAGCCAGCTTGCCGCCAGGGCGAAGAGGCTGCTGAACCATTGAATGATGCCGCCCAGGAAGGGAACCTGCTCGGCGGCGCCGACGAGCCTGCCCGCGATCGACAGGCTCAACCAGACCAGCACCGGTCCGAGCGTGATCACCGCCCAGTAGATCGGAATGCGTCGAAGCCAGGGCCGGCCATCGGGACTGTTGAAGACACGGTTGAAGTTCAGCTCCAGCGTGACCACCAGATCGATCGCGGCCCAGATGAACAGCACCAGGCCGACCACGCCGATGCTCTTGAAATCGAGCGAAGCCACCTGCGTGGTCAGGTTTCGCAGAAACTCATCCACGCGAAACTTGAACTGCTTCTCCGCGACGGCATGAGGCGGCGCGCCGGGCTGCTTCTCGTCGCCGGGGCCGGCATCTTTGGCCGGTGGATCATCCGGCGCCGGCGGGACGACTTCCTTCGCGTCGTCATCCGCTTTTTCATCCGCCTTTCCATCAGGGGTGGCCGGTGCGGGGTCGGGGGTCTTGGCGTCGGGATCGGGGGTGTCCAGCCCCGGAATTGGCGTGCTGGTCTGAAGATCATCGATGCCCATGAACTTGTAAACCATCGGCTCCAGTTCGCGGCGGACCTCGTCAAGGCCGCGAAAAGCCTGAAAAACCAGCAGCAAAGTGACCAAAAGCGGAATGAGGCTGAAGATGGTGCGATAGGTCAGCGCCGCCGCCATCTCGCCGGCACGGTCGTGCCGCAGAGCCCGGGCGCAGTGCCAGACCAGATCGATCCAGAACCGCGCCACCCGCTGGGCGCGCGTCAGCTCCCCCACCGGCGAACTGATCGCACGGCGAAGAAACAGCTTGATTTCCTCAAAGAGCTTACGCATGACGCTATCGAATCATCGGCAAAAAACAAGTTCCGAGTTTCGAGTTCCGAGTTCCGAGTTATGGCATTGAAGACTTCATGGTTCCGAAAACTCAGAACTCGGAACTCGAAACTCGGAACTTATGTTCATGCCGGATCATATCCATCACCGCCCCAAGGGTGACATCGCCCGATGCGTTTGAGGCCGCGCCATGTGCCGCGGATCGGGCCGTGCTTGTGGATGGCGTCGATCATGTACTGGCTGCACGTGGGGTGAAATCGACAGTGCCCGCCCATGAAACGCCCAAGCGTCACGCGGTAAACGAGCACAAAGAAAATGAGCAGACGGGAGAGCATGGAGGAAAAACAGGAAAGCAGGAAAACAGGAAAGCAGGAAATTCAAGGCAGGCGCAGCGAGGACGCTGCGGCTTCGATCATCATTATTATCACGCAGCAGGCGCTCCATTCTCCTCATTTCCTGTTTTCCTGCTTTCCTGCTTTCCTGATTTTCCGCGCCGCCTCTCCCATTCCGAATGGAGCGAGCGGATGGTGTTGGAGAGCATGCGTTGATACTCGGCCAGCGGTCGCGGCACGTGGGGCCTGACCACGCAGACCAGATCGTAGCCTGCGGGCCAGTCGTGTTGGGTCAGGCGGAAGGCTTCGCGCAGCAGCCGTTTGATGCGATTGCGCCTGACCGCCGACCCCACCCGGCGGCCGATGCTGATGCCCAACCGAAGATGCGCTTCCCCATTGGGCACGCCCAGCAACGAGAACGGCCCGGCATCCTTGCGCAGGTTCGCCTCAAAAACATGCTTGAACGCATCCTGCCCGCGAAGCCTCTGCCGGCGGGTCAGACGGTGGCGATGCGGCAAGGGAGTGGCCATCCGTTGATCCTAAGCCGGTGAAGCCGGAAGCTCCAAATCACAATCGGGCTTCCTGAATAACCTCACGCCCAAGCCGCTTGCGGCTTCGCGATCCCTGGTTCACGGTACATCGGGGGTTATTCAGAAGTTCCTGGAACTTGTTTGAGATTTGCCGATTGTGATTTGGAGCTTTTGGTTCGATCCTGTCAGACTGGGGAAAATGCCCCGCTCACACTCCCCGTTTTCCGCTTTTTCAGGGTGAAATGGCTCGCTTTTGACGCCGATGTTCCGTTTTTTTCGCTTTTTTCACCCTTTTTGCAATGATCGGAACTCTCGCACGCGGCTTGCCGTGGCGATGTACGTACGCGTACAAATCGCGGCCCACTCGTCCGCACGTTGCGGGCGGGCTTCCCAGGGCCGCGAGGCAACTCGCAAGGAGGTTCGCATGAAAGCTCTGGCTATCGCCGGTTGTGTGGCTCTGCTGGTGATGGGGCTTGCCCCCGCGCAGGCTCAGGCCGGGCGAAGCGGACATGGGTATCGCAGCGGTTTCCATGTCGATGTGCAAATCGGTGGCTACGGCGGCGGGTACTACGGCGGGCCGGTGATCTGTCACCCACCCCGACCGATCTATCATCCCGCCCCCGTCTATTGCCCGCCACCGGTGCGCTACTACGCTCCGCCGGTCGTGTACCACCGCCCCGTCTATTACTCGCAGCCCGTCCATCACGGGCACTATCACGGCGGGTACCGCGGCGGCTACTCGCGTCACTGTGATTGGTAACACGACACGCTGAACAAGAAAACCCCGTCGAAACCCCACCCGGATGGCAGCGCACCATCCGGGTTTTCTCATGGAGCAGAAACGGGGGGGCCGGGGGGCCGGGGGGCACGCGGACTTGAAGTCCGCGTGCCTGGGGTGGAGCACTGAGAGCCAAAACGTGCCGGACTGAATCACCCTTCAAAAAATGCTAGAATCCTTGGCTCGCAACCGCACCAAGGATTCAACATGAGCCTCGACACTTTCAACGCCAAGACCACCGTCGATTTTCCCGTCGGCTCCCGCACCGTTTACAGGCTGGACGCCCTCAAGAGCGTCGGCGACATCGACAGGCTGCCTTATTCGATCAAGGTGTTGCTCGAGGCGGTGCTGCGCAATCTTGATGGCTACATCGTCAGCGAGGATGCGGTCCGCGCCCTGGCCGGCTACAACGCCGGGAGCGTCGGCGAGACCGAGATCCCCTACATGCCCGGCCGCGTCGTGCTTCAGGATTTTACGGGTGTGCCTTGCGTCGTCGATCTGGCCGCGATGCGATCGGCGATGGTCCGCATGGGCGGCGATCCGCAGAAGGTCAACCCGCTGGTCCCCTGCGACCTGGTCATCGATCACTCCGTGCAGGTCGATGCCTTCGCCAGCGGCATGGCCCTGACCATCAACAGCCGGCACGAGTTCGAACGCAACGGCGAACGCTACCAGTTCCTCAAGTGGGGCCAGAAGGCGTTCAACAACTTCAGCGTCGTCCCGCCGGCGACGGGCATCGTGCATCAGGTGAATCTTGAGTATCTGGCCAAGGTCGTGTGGGATGAGGCAGCCAATCTCAAATCTGAAATTTCAAATCCCAAATCCGAAATCCCAAATCCGAAATTCCCCCCCGCCCTCTACCCCGACTCCTGCGTCGGCACCGACAGCCACACCACCATGATCAACGGCCTGGGCGTCGTCGGCTGGGGCGTGGGCGGCATCGAGGCCGAGGCCGTCATGCTCGGCCAGCCGCTT
>CAZYPK010000104.1:0-18524 GCA_964649195.1 uncultured Phycisphaeraceae bacterium | reverse complement strand
GGCGAAGACAAGAAGTCCCGGGTTCCGGGTTCCGGCCCCCGGGGGTTCCGAGTTGGAAGACAACGAATCCGATTCCGTTTCTTTCAACTCGGAACCCCCGGGGGCCGGAACCCGAAACTCGGAACTTACTTTTCACATGCTCCCGATCACCGACCCGATGCGCAAGACGGTGATGGAGTCGGGCCTGCCGAGGTTCGCCAAGCGGCGGCGAGAGGCCGGGCAAGCGGGCGGCGAGTTTGACGGTCTTGCGGAGAAGGGCCGGCAGATTGCCGCGGACGCGTCATTGCTGGTGGAGGAATTGCAGTGGCGTCAAGCGGTCACGACAACCGGATCTGTGGTGAAACATGAGCCTTTGGGCGGCAAGCCGGTGGAGTTTGTGACTGGTCGCGTGGTGCGCCCGTTGCCGGCATCGGACGCACCACGCGGCCGTGTCGGCATCGAGGCGGATTTCACGTTGCCGGATGGGGCAAAGGTGTCGGGCGTTCGTTTTTACGATTCGATGCATCTGGCCCCGGCCCTGTCATTGCGCCGCGACCTGCCCGAAAACACACAAGGGGCATTCGCCAAGCGGCTCCCCCGGAATCCGCAAATCTTCACGCCGCGGTTCAAGGAGTGGTTCGGCGACTGGGAACTGGCAAAGCGGAGTAAGCCGCGCCGCCAGGCGTCCACGCTGCGGCAGGCCGCCGAGACCCTGATGCAGCTTGTCGGTGTTCCCATGCGCAACGACGCCCCCGGGGGGACCGGCATGGCGGCGACGATCTCCCGCAACAGCATCGCCAAGATGCTCAGCAAGAGCGCCGTCGAAAAGTCGATCACGGCCGCCGAGCACGCCCTTGCCGCCGCCAATGTCGATCATCTGTTTCAACACGCGGTGATGGGCGAGCGCAGGCCCGACCGCAACAACGATCCCAACATCGAGGCGATCGTGCGATTCCATGCTCCGCTATGGTCAGGCGGACGCATGCTTGAAGTGATGATGATGGTCAAGGTGTTTACACGAAGGGACCAGGGAGACCGGCTGTACACCTTGGAGGCTGTGGAAATAACGGCACCCGCCAGAAGCGGGCGGATGCTGACATTACCCTCCGAAGGAGAGCAACCGACTTCCGTCCAACAAGCGGGTGCCATTGACACTCTACGCCGGCGGTGGGCGGCGTTCAAGCCATCAGATGTCTCCAAGGTCACGGACGAGAACGGCGAGCCGCTGGTGGTGTATCACGGGACGGACGCGGACTTCACCGTCTTCGACGAGGCGCGGCGTGGCGACGTGACCGCGAACAATCCGGAGTCCTTCACCACATTTTCCTTCACGAACAATCCGAAGGTCGCCGCCTTTTACATGAAACAGGCCGCGCGCATTCATCACAACCGGCCGCTGCCCGCCGAGCAAAAACACTGGCCCGGCCAGGAGCCCAAGTCCGGTTACGGCGGCGAGAATCTCATGCCCGTCTATCTGTCCATGCGGAATCCGCTCGTGGTGAATTGGAAAAAGCAGAGCGTCAGGGCGGCGGTGGAACAGGCTCGATCCCAGGGACACGACGGCGTCATCATCCGCAGAATCGGCTCAAGCGATCACGGATTGCCCTTTGGCGACTACTACGTCGTCTTCCGGCCCGAACAGATCAAATCCGCCACCGGCAACAGTGGCGCGTTTGATTCAAACAATCCGGACATTCGCTTCGCACGGCGACGGAAGCCGAACCCACAGCTCCACACCCCGCAGTTCAAGGCGTTCTTCGGCGACTGGCAAGCGGTCAGCAACAAGCGACGCTTGGACGCGATGCCCCCGGTCCATGTCGATTCCGGCGAGCTGGCCGGCATCGACGATGTGCGGACCTTGCGCGATCGCGCGAAACGGGTATTCCGGTCGCTGAAGGATCAGCCGGCGGTCAATCGCTTCGACGGGCGTGAAATCCGCCTGACCGGAACGGGCTTCAAGAAGGCGGCCAGCCATGCCGGCGACGCTCGCGTGCTGCGATTGATCCCCGGCCTTCGAGAGATTCTGGCCGCCGCCGTGCCGCTTTGGACGACTCGCGAAACAGACGCCGCCCGTCCCAATGTCATCGCGTGGCACAACTACGGGGCGAAAGTCACGCTCGACGGCGAACAGGTCATGGTCCGCCTGGTGGTGCATGAGGACAACAACGGGTTCCTGCACTACGACCATGATGTGACGACGGCGGAGGTGATTGAAAAAGGCCCATCGGCTCAACCTGACCGCAAGCCAAACGCGGGGGAAGAGCAGACGAGCCTTACGAAGAACAGGTTATACCAGTGGTACTCATCGGTCAACGAGGATGACGTCTCCAAGGTCGTGGACGAGGACGGCCTGCCGCTGACGGTCTATCACGGGACGGCGGCGGATTTTCAGAAGTTTGATGGCGTTTCGTTCTTTTCATCCGATCCCGCCACGGCCGCCGAGTTCTCGGAAGGGATGGACGGACACGCCGTAATGCCGGTCTATCTGCGCATCAGGAATCCGCTGGTCAGGAATGTTCGCGGGGCCGTCAAGAACTTCTACAGTGATGAACTCAATGCGCAGGTTGAATCATGGATAAGCGAGGCGCAGAGAAGTGGAAACGACGGCTTGATTCTGGAAAACGTCAGAGAAGAAGGACGGCCTCCTTCGACCACCTTCGTCACCTTCCGCCCCACGCAGGCCAAATCCGCCACGGGCAACAGCGGGGCGTTCGACCGTAACAACCCCGATGTTCGGTTTGCCAAGCGAAGCCGGTTGTCGCCCGACGAGTTCATGCAGGTCGTGATGATGAACGCCCAAAGACCCCCCGGCACGCCCGGCGCCGCGGTCTGGAACCTCCTGCGCCCGATGAGAAGCGGCGGACCGGCGCAGTACGCCGCTTCCGATCCTGAGACCGAGGCCGGCCGCCGGCTGGTCGAACAGTTCCGCAAGGATGAACAGAGCAAGACCACCGGCGTGCGGCACATCAACCAGTTCGTCGCCGATGCGCTCGATGTGGAAATCCGCGAGGGCATGAGCGGACGGGCGGGGCCGACGCCCCAAAACCCGGTGGCGTTCATTCCGGGCGCCGACCTGATCCGCACGCGATCCGGCTCCTGGCAGCTTATCCTGCACGACCTGGGGCACATGGTCGGCAACATGATCGTCGATGCGGGATATCAACGCATCGAGTCGTTCATCGAGGACGTGGCCGGCGAATACGACCAGGTCCATGCCGGCGAGGCTGACCACCTGTTGCTGGTGAAGTCGAACGTCAACGAACTGGTGGCCGTGGTGGAACTGCGGCCTCAGGGCAACGACCGTCCGTATTGGAACGTCGTCACCGCCTACGTGCAGCGTCCGGGGCAGTTAAGAAAAAAGGGCCGTCTTCTCTGGGAGCGGAGCGAACCCGCATCTTCCGGCCCTGAGTCGGCCGGCCCCTCTTCTACGTCGTCCGGCGGCAAGCCTCAGGCTGCCGGCGACCGTCGCCCGGGGGTCCAGAGCAATGGCCCTTCGCAAGACAGTATCGACAGCGACGAGGATGGAGTCAAGGGGCGGCTCGACTTCCACGCCTTGCGTCACACGGCTCTCACCTGGGCGGCGAACACCGGCCAAGGGTCCAACGTGCGAGTGCTCGGCGGTCACAAAACGGAAAGCCAACTGATCCGCTACACGCATCCGAGCCGGGCCGTGGCGCGTGGCGTGGTCGATGGCCTTCCCCGCTTCGATGACCTGTTGGCGGACCTGAATCGTGGGACACACATAGGGACACACGAATCGGTCGCAATGGGGCGTTCCGAGTCGTTGTCTGTCGCAGTCGGCAAGTTGCGAGGGAGCGGAAAGAATCGAAGAATCAACGGGAAAACAAGCGATTTTCGTGCGGAAAACGCACGGCTTGGAGAAAAGGAAGAAAAGTGGGCCATACAGGACTCGAACCTGTGACCTCTTCCATGTCAAGGAAGCGCGCTAGCCAACTGCGCCAATGGCCCGTCTGTGGCAGGGCGGAATTATACGCATTTCAATTTGGATTGCCAATCGCGTGGTCGGGGCTGTGGTCGGGGCCCGCAGGGCCGTTTGGTTCTCCGTCCCATCACCGGAAGCAAAAGCTCCAAATCACAAACATCCAAATCTCAAACAAACTCGAAAGCGAGCCGAAGCAGGCAAAACCGATCCGAATCCGAATTCTGTTTGATTGTATTTTTGGTTCTTGGAGCTTGTTTGGAGTTTGAGATTTGTCATTTGAAACTTCCGACAAAGTGGGTGTCGAGAATTAAACGGCCCTGTCGGCACCCTGGCGCTTCGTACCCGTCGGCTGACTGGGGTACCATGTATGATTCGATGGTGATTGCCGGGGGGTTTCGGGCGTTTGGAGAGTCCGCCGGGTTGCGTCATGCCCGGCGGAGCATGGTGTTGTCCTTTAATGGCCGAGTATTCCCATGAACATGAAATCGCATGTCGTCGCTTTTCTGATTCTGTCCCTGGCGACCGTGGCCGACTCGCAAGTCAACGAAGGGCAACGGGTGGAATCGCCACGGCCGCGGTTGCAGGTCATCAACGGCAGCACGCAGCCGGTGGACGTCTTCTGGCTCAAGTCGGAACAGGAGCGCGTGCCCAACGGTTCGGTGGAGCCGGGCAGGAACACCATCATCACCACGACCATCGGCCATCGCTTCGCCATCGTCGGCAGGGAATGCAAAACGGAAATCATCGCCACCAGTCAGGCGCTGGTGCAGGGCGTGCGCTTCGATCCGCCTGACAAAGATGGTGTGCCCGCGTTCTACACGCAGCGCGTCGAAGCGGGAGGCTTTCCGATTGTCGCTTCGAAGAATGTCAATCCTTATGCACTCAAAGAGGCGGCTTTCATCGTCAACATGATGCTCGACAAGCGGCCTGATGTCCGCGAAGCGCTGATCAAAAGCGGGGCCAGGCTCTGCATCATCGCCCATAACGAGTTCACCACCGATCTGCCGGAGTTCGTCCGCATGACTCAGGGACGCGCCCCCGATCCGACCATGAAGGACATCTCCGCCAAGGATTTCTGGGACGCCCGCGCCCGCGGCACCGGCGGCAGCCTGACCGATCCCTATGTCACCTGCGCCGAGGAAAACGTCCTGGCCTTCAAAGGCGATCCTTATCACACCGAAAACATTCTCATCCACGAGTTCGCCCACTGCATGCACCTGCGCGGCATGACCAATGTCGATCCCACTTTCGATACCCGCCTCAAGGCGACCTACGACGCCGCGATGAAGGCGGGACTCTGGAAAGGCAAGTACGCCAGCGTGAATCATCACGAGTATTTCGCCGAGGGTGTGCAGTCCTGGTTCGACAACAACCGCGAGAATGATCACGATCACAACCACGTCAACACCCGCAAGGAACTTCTGGAATACGACCCCGGCCTGGCCGCCATGTGCAAGGAAATGTTCGGCGACACCGAGATCAAATACACCAAGCCCACCACGCGCCTCACCGGCCACATGGAAGGGTACGATCCATCCAAGGCGCCGACCTTTGTCTGGCCTGATCGCCTCAAGGCGGTGAAGGACGAGATTCGCAAGGCGGCCCAGCGCCGCTCGGACGCGGCGGAGAAAAAATCAAAGCAGGAATGAATCCGCAAAAGCCCACGCACTTCCGTGCATGGGTTCCCTGTTTCAATGAAACAAAGAACCCCCTGCACAGAATTGCATGGGCTTTAAGTCCGCAGCGTGATTCACCCCTGATCCGAAATCTCCGGCTCCACCAGCTTCGCCAGCAGCGCGAGCGACTCCTGCCAACCCAGGTAGCACGCCTCAGGCGGGATCACGGCCGGGACGCCTTCCTGCGTGATGTGCACTTCGGTTCCGACGGCAACCTTCTTGAAGGTGATCGTCACCTGCATCTCGCCGGGGAGGTTCGGATCATCGAAGCGGTCGGTGTATCGCAGCCTTTCGCCGGGGATCATCTCGACATACGTGCCGCCGAAGGAGTGGCTCGAGCCGGTGGTGAAATTGGTGAACGACATCCTGTACGACCCGCCCACCCGCGGATCGCAGTGATGCACCTTCCCGGTGAACCCGTTGGGCGGCAGCCACTTGACCTTCGCCTCCGGCTCAATAAACGCCTTGTAAACCCGCTCCGGCGGAGCCCGGAAGACACGGTGAAGACGGATGGTGTTGGTGTCAGCCATGGGGGACTCCTTTGGGGCAAGCGTATAGGGAACAGGGCGGGTTTACAAGATGGGGGTCTGGCCCGATTGATGCTGCTGGTAGAATGTCTATCGCAATTTTATGGCTGACATCTAGCTCCATTTGACTCACGAAGGTTGCATCCTATAATACTACAGGTGATATCACGTGATGAAACTCAGGAAATGCATACTCCTGCTGCCAACGACCTACAACGATGAGACCGAGGTGCCGCCCAAAGTGATGGCCAGCATTCTCAGGAACATCGATGAAGAGTTCGACGGGCACACAGTCGATGGATTGTGCGACGGCGTTTACAAGATGGCCGACGGATCTATGGTAAATGACAAATCTCTGAAAGTGTGGGTTGCCGTCGATCCAGACCGTGTTGGTGAGCTGAGGAAGCTTGCTGCCGGATTCGCCAGGGTGCTGAAACAGGAAAGTTTGTATTTCGAGATAACCGAAGCAGAGGTCGAATTTGTTCGTCCGCTACTCGAAGCTGGAGAGGCCTTATGAGCACAGTTAACGACATTCTTGCCGAGGCGCGCCGCTTGGCCGAGAAGTCGAAGACATGGGCCGACCTTTCAAACGCCCTCTTCGACCCGCTCGATGGCTTGGTGGCTAAGCAGATCAATAGTCCGTCCGACCGTGCGGATTTCCGCAAATCCGACGCCTACAGGAAGTTGCACGAACTGGTCGAGCAGAAGATGAAACAGACCGGCGTGACAGCCGGTGCGGAACCGAAGAAGAGCGGTCGTTTTGTCGTGCGTTTGCCCAAGACGATGCACGCCGCTCTAGAGCTCGAAGCGGTCGAAGAAGGAACGAGCCTGAACCAGCTTGTGCTGGCAAAACTCGCGGCTAGCCTGTCGACTATGGCTGGCAGTAAGAACGCATCGTTGATCCAAGCATTCTGCGAGGTGCGCAATGGCTTCTCAGCCGACCGCGTAGTTGCGGACCCGGACATGGACCGGAAGTATCTGCGGCGTTGCCGAGAACTCGGTCTTGCGGGGACCGACTACGACCTCAACTGGGCGCTGATGAATGCCAGAAAAAGCGGCCTGATGACGGATGTCCCGAAGACCAAACGGTACACCGTCAAGAATCCAGATGACTTCGAGTACGCGTCCGAACTGGCTGTGCAGCACCTGCGTCGCATGAAAGGTGTCTCGCTTGACCGGATCATCTGTGACCCGGACTTAGCGACTGAGTTCGACCAGTATGCTACGAAGTTGGCTCCGGGCTACTCACCACTCGAGTACCGCTGGTTGGCCCTCAGTCTGCGGAAGGCCGGTCGTTTACAGCAAGAGAAGGTCGCGCAACTGAATCTGCCAGACCTTCAGACAATTTGCAGGTTGCCGGACCTGAAAGCATCCTCACTGTCGAAGGCGAGCGGGTTGTACCTCTTCTCAAGCTTTGGCAAACCGGTGTTCTTGAGTCAGACGGATAACCTACGCCATCGCATCGAACGACACATGGATGTGAGCGCGTCACTCGGCCTGCCCGAATGGCTATGGGATCAGGGACCGTTGGACCTTTCACTCGCCCAAATGCCGGGAGTGGCTCGATCCTCTCGACAGACAGCAGAAATTCTGTTGGTTAAGCAACTGCACCCGCTATTGAACTTCCAGCGAGCCGCATGAAGAAGAAAAAGACGACAACTCGCAATGTCGGAAAAGGCAAGCTGCGGCCACCGGTGAAGTGGCACGGCGGGAAGCACTACCTCGCTGAGAGGATCATTGCGCACTTCCCGCCGCATCGTGTGTATTTGGAGCCATTCGGCGGTGCTGCATCCGTGCTGTTGAACAAGGTTCCCGTGGAGGTCGAGGCGTACAACGATCTGGATCTGCGGATTACGCGGTTGTTCCGTGTGTTGCAAAGCGAAGGAGATACGTTTGTCTCTCGTGTGCAGTTCATCCCATACAGCCAGAAAGAGTTCGGGGACGCAAGTGAGTACCCAGCCAATGCCAGCAATATAGACATGGCAGTTTGCGACTTCGTGCGTTGGCGGCAGTCATTCGGCGGCAAAGGGACGAATTGGAGTTACACCACGTCAAGGGCCAGAGGTGGCATGGCCGGTGATGTAAATGCATGGTGGACTGCCATTGACCAGTTACCAAAGATCGTCGATCGCCTGCGCCGAGTTCAGATTCTTCATCAGCCTGCTATACAAGCCATTCAACGTTTTGACAGCTATGAAACGTTGATCTACTGCGACCCGCCATACGTGCATGAGACACGGGCCATCAATAGTAGGGATGTCTATGGCATGGAGATGTCAGAGACTGACCATCGCGGACTGGCGGAAGTGCTGAACAAGTGCATCGGCACAATCGTGCTCAGCGGATACCCGTCTCCTTTATATGAGGAACTTTTTGGCCATTGGCGACGAGTGGAATTCGATATCGCCAATCACGCCGCAGGCGGTCGTCAAAAAGCAAGGAAAACCGAAGTTCTCTGGATCAAAGACGCCATAAAACAAGGAGCTTCCGAAATGGCAAACCGAAAGACCTACCACGTGACCCCTAAAAAAGATGGTGGATGGAACGTGAAGGGCCAAGGCGCGTCTCGCGCTTCGAGCACCCACGACACCAAGGCTGAGGCGGTGAACCGAGGGCGAGAGGTTGCGAAAAGCCAACCCCTCGGCCAACTTGTGATCCACAAGCAGGATGGAACCATCCAGACCGAGCACACCTACGGACAAGACCCGCATCCGCCCAAGGGTTGATAGTGGTTATAAGAAGGTTATGTTTAGCGAAGACGCCTTTGCACCGCATGAGGCCGGCGGCTTTGTGTGCCGCGCATCAAAGTTGATCGCCGGGGGCCGGGGCGATATCGGGCACTACCGCAAGGTAGTGTTCGAAATCCTCCCGCCGTCCGTTGGCGGCTTCCTGGCGCAGGTAATCCATAGTCGAGAGGACCGCGAGCTTTTCACCGGCGGCGCTGGCGAGGAACTGGCTGACGGTGTAGCCCTCCTGGGCGGCCAGTTGTTCGATTCGCTTCTTGAGCGATTCGGGCAGTTGGATGGTGAGGGTGCTCATGTCGGGTTCCTTGTCAGTTGCAGAAACTCCCCGGGCAGGATGGCCCGGACGCCCAGCGGGGCCGCCTGCTCGAAGTCGCGGACGTTGTGGGTAATGATATGCCTGGCACCGGCGGCGAAGGCGAGTTCCAGCACCATGTCATCATTGGCGTCGGGCAGCATCGGCCGCCAGTGGAAGAAAACTTCCTGAAGGTGCGACTGGCCGGCGAGGTAGCGAAGGAAGGCCAGGGCATCGTCGGCGGTGCGGCCGGGCGGCAGGTTTTCCGGGCGGGTCATGACCTCCTGCCACTCGGCATAGAGGGCGACCGACAGACAAGTCGTGAACAGCGGCGACGGGATGCTGCTCACCAGGGCGAAGCTGGCCCCCAAGCGCGACCGGGCAGCGGCGACGAGCACGCTGGTATCGAGGATCACGCGCATGGGGTCAGGAGCGGGCATGGCGCATCAGGGTAGCAATTTTGTAGAGGCTGATGCCGCTGGTTCCTTCCCCCACCGCGACAGGTATTCTTTTCCCTTAATCTGAAACCTCCCATCGCTGCTCGTGAACGTGCCGGCGTAGGCGTTGCTCAGGTATTCGTGCCTCAGCGTGTAGAGCGGCTGCGATTTCGTGGCGGTGGTGAGGAAGAGCCATTGGCCTGGGCGGAAAGTGACGGAGCCGGTGAAACGGAGGGTGGTGCCGGCTTTGATCGCCAGAGCATCGGCGTGAGGCATGAGGACTTCAAAGGGATGACTGCGGTAGAGTGAGAGCGGGGCGGCGGGGGTTGGGGCGGGAAGTTTGCCGTACTCGGCGTCGGTGGTGATGGTGGCGATGCCGTCTTTCCATTTCACGTCCTTGATCGTGGCGGTGAACTGGATTTTTCGGCCATCATGCTCTCTGGCGAGGGCGGCTTTGAAGTCGGCGAAGGCGGCGTCGGTCTTGGCTTGCGTGTCGCCCTTACGGTGCTTGCCGGCGAGGATTTGGATCTGAGTCAGCCAGGTGGCGAGGGGTTTGACGAGTTTGTCATCGGCCGCGCGGGTGGGGAGCGGGAGCAGGCAGAGGCAGAGGATGGGGAGTAGCGGGTGGATCATGGCAACAACTTATCAGAAACCCGTTCGCGGGAGTGGATTGGGCATCAACACCGCGTGATTCATCCCGCATGACTCATCCATGATCCGGAATCTCCGGCTCCACCAGCTTCGCCAGCAGCACGAGCGACTCCTGCCAGCCCAGATAGCACGCCTCGGGCGGGATCACCGCCGGGACGCCTTCCTGCGTGATGTGCACCTCGGTTCCGACGGCAACCTCCTTGAAGGTGATCGTCACCTGCATCTCGCCGGGGAGGTTCGGATCATCGAAGCGGTCGGTGTATCGCAGCCTTTCGCCGGGGATCATCTCGACATACGTGCCGCCGAAGGAGTGGCTCGAGCCGGTGGTGAAATTGGTGAACGACATCCTGTACGACCCGCCCACCCGCGGATCGCAGTGATGCACCTTCCCGGTGAACCCGTTGGGCGGCAGCCACTTGACCTTCGCCTCCGGCTCAATAAACGCCTTGTAAACCCGCTGCGGCGGAGCCCGGAAGACACGGTGAAGATGAATGGTGTTGGTGTCGGCCATGGGAGACTCCTTTGGAGGCAAGCGTGTAGAAACGAAGAATATTTTCAAGCAGTCCAATGGATGCGCAATCTGTTCGCCCGTGGCATACGTCGTGATTTCGAGTGATATTTTGGTGCTGTGATCAGTCGTGGTCCTTTGCTATGCCTCAGGTTGTTGCGCCGAGGGTCCAGCACCCGCTACCAGTAATCGTTGCTGCTTGTTCAGTCGCCCTTGTCATTATTTTGATTTCCGTTTTGAAGGTTCCCTCTTTTTCCGCTTTCGATGAAATGCGCCGCTGGACCCGGTCCTCCGAGAGGGGAATTTTCTCCACCCCATTCCAAGTGAAAACCGGCGAAAATGCCTTGTAGGGTGCGACCTTCTCGCCCATTGACCTTTTCGGTTAAGCATTGCCTTTATCGGCTTGTTTCGCTTCGGCTTCCTCAGCCTGCTTTAGCTCATCTTCCGCTTGATATTTCAAATGCAATCCCATTGCTCGACTTCGAGTGAAAATTTTATAGTCAAATTCAGGGCAGCTTTCAGCTTTCCTTAAACAGAATGAAAGATAGTCCTTATTCGTCTCGTAAGAGGCATCATGCTCGAATGGCTTGATGTACATTGGATTTTTAGAACGTTTGCCGTCTGGCATAATCAACCAATCGCCAAGGAATTCATCAGGAACATAAAGCGTAAGCATCGTGAGCCAGATTGAATCAAAGCCAGCCGCTATCTCCCCCAACTGGGCCATCATCTTTTCGTCTCCAAACTTGTCCCAGGCAATGCAGGCGATGTACTTTTTGAATGCCTTATCAATCCAGTAAAACGACAAAACCAAATCGTTCTGCGTTATGTAATTTCGCCCCCTGTCCTCCTGCATTAACTCGGTGATGAAGTCATAAACAGCTAACGCATCATCAAAATCCATTTCGCTAACGTCAATCGATGCCACCCTGCTTCGCAGCTCCCGTTTCCTTTGTTTCGCTTCATCCGCTGTTTCCATCTTTTTCACTTCCTCAAGCGGATCGGGTTCAGATGAATCCTTTGACTTCCCGCCGAATTTCTCGATGAGATTCGTAAGCCAGTTCATGGAATCATGGTAACAAGATAGCCGGACAGTGCTTCCACTGTCCGGCTGAAAAAGTTTGTGTCAAGTCCCTATCAAAGAATGCACCACGCCGCCTTCCCGCACATGTTTGCGGATGTAGCGGGCGATCTGTATCTGGTGGCGGCGGTCGGCGACGGGGACGATCTTGCCGCGTTTGGCGAAAAGGCCGCCTTGGCAGGTCATGAGGCCGGCGGTTTTGACCTGGCGCGAGCACCAGCTTTTGGCTTTTCCGATGAGGTAGCGCGGGCGCGGATCGAGGCCGTCTTTTCTGTGGTGTTCGGGGGAAAGCCCACCCACTCCGGTGGGTGGGTTTTGGTTTTGGGTGAGAGCGGGGGCCCCGGGGGATCCGGGGGACCCACCCACGGGAGTGGGTGGGCTTTGGAGTGTTGAATTATCCGGTTCGGGTTCTGCATCACCATCATCGTCGGTGAAGTAGCCGGGGGCGGATTCGATCTGTTGTTTGAGGATGTTCCAGTCGACTTCGGGAACGATGATTGTGTGGTCATCAGAAACTGAAAGCCCACCCACTCCCGTGGGTGGGTTTGGGAGTGATTCATCAAAGGAGGAGAATCGCGCGAGCACATGGAAGTGCGTGGCGGTCATGCAGAGGTCGATGACCTGGACGTCATAGTGATGGAGCGCTTCGACCAGGCGTTTGCAGGCTTCGAGCCGCGCCTCGGGAGGCAGCAGCACCGGCGGACGCTTCATGATGCGTCTGGAATGGGCGAGGCGGCCGTCGTGCTTGCCCGGCGGGGGCGGGTTTTTGTAGTCGCCCTCAATGTGTTCGCGGTGGTGGCGGGTGCGGAAACCCTGCGGGTCGCCGGGGAGCCAGTGGCCGAAGGTGGAGGCCATGCAGTGGTACCAGTTGCGCCAGGGAAAGGGCATGTTGATAGGTTAATGTAAGGGTATGGAGATTGCAATAGCGGGTGGCGGAAATCGGGATTATTTTTTGGGAATTTTGGCAAAGGAAAACCCACGCACGGGAGTGCGTGGGCTTTGGTGGGGTGGTTTTCAGATGGATCAGATGGAATCGATGGATCAATAATCCATCCCGTCCATGTCGGGCGCCCCGCCGCCGCCCTTCTTCTTTTCCTTGATCTCGGTCACCACGGCGTCGGTGGTGAGCAGCAGGCCGGCGATGGAGGCGGCGTTCTGGAGGGCGACGCGTTCGACTTTGGTTGGGACGATGACGCCCATTTTGATGAGGTCACCGTATTCGCCGGTGAGGGCGTTGTAGCCGTAGGAGGCTTCGTTCTTGTTTTCGACGTTGGTGGCGACGACGGAGCCGTCGAGGCCGCAGTTGGCGGCGATCTGGACGATCGGGGCGCGGAGGGCGCGGTGGATGATGTCCACACCCAGGCGCTCATCGCCGTTGAGGTCCTTCTTGAGTTTTTCGAGGACGCGGCGGGCACGGACGACAGCGGAGCCGCCGCCGGGGAGGATGCCTTCTTCCACCGCGGCGCGGCAGGCGTGCATCGCATCTTCGACGCGAGCCTTCTTCTCTTTCATCTCGGATTCGGTGGCAGCGCCGACCTGAATCTGGGCGACGCCGCCGGAGAGCTTGGCCAGGCGTTCCTGGAGCTTTTCGGTGTCGTAGTCACTGGTGGTGCGTTCCATCTCGGACTTGATGGCCTCGATGCGGCCCTTGATTTCCTTGGTGGAGCCGCCGCCTTCGATGATGGTCGTGGCATCCTTGGTGATGACGATCTTCTTGGCGGTGCCCAGCTCGGCGAGGGTGAGCTTTTCGAGGTCGATGCCCAGCTCTTCCATGACCGCGCGGCCGCCGGTGAGGGTGGCGATGTCTTCCATCATGGCCTTGCGGCGATCGCCGAAGCCCGGGGCCTTGACCGCGGCGACCTTGAGCACGCCGCGCAGACGGTTGATGACGAGGGCCGCGAGGGCTTCGCCTTCGACGTCTTCGCAGATGATGAGCAGGGCCTTGCCGGACTCGGCGACCTGGTTGAGCAGGGTGATGATGTCCTTGACGGAGGAGAGTTTCTTTTCATACACGAAGACGTAAGCATCTTCGAGCACGACTTCCATCTTGGCGGCATCAGTGACGAAGTGCGGGCTGAGGTAGCCCTTGTCGAACTGCATGCCTTCGACGAGTTCGACGCGTGTTTCGAGGGATTTGCCTTCTTCGACGGTGATGACGCCGTCCTTGCCGACCTTTTCCATGGCCTCGGCGATGATCTTGCCGATGTCGGGATCGTTGTTGGCGGCACAGGTGCCGACCTGGGCGATTTCCTTGTTGGAGTCAACTTTTTTGCTGACTTTGTGGAGTTCGGCGACGATGGCTTCGACGGCCTTGTCGATGCCGCGCTTGATCTGGTTGGAGTTGGCGCCGCTGGTGACGTTCTTGAGGCCTTCGGTGAAGATGGCCTCGGCGTAAACGGTGGCGGTGGTGGTGCCGTCGCCTGCGTCCTTGGAGGCTTTGGAGGCGACTTCCTTGACCATTTGGGCGCCGATGTTTTCGATGGGATCATCGATTTCGACTTCGTTGGCGACGGTGACGCCGTCCTTGGTGACGGTGGGTGAGCCGAACGATTTTTCGAGGATGACGACGCGGCCGGAGGGGCCGAGGGTGACTTTGACGGCTTTGGCGAGTTTCGCCACGCCGCGGCGGATCGCTTCACGCGCTTCCTGGTCGAACTTGATGGTTTTGGCTGCCATATGAGTGAGTCCTTTGTTTGTTTGTTGGTGGGGGGAGAAGGAAATCTCAAATCACAAATTTCAAATTCCAAACAAGCTCCAAAGCGGAGAAAAATCAAGACGAAAAGGAAAATAAACATTCAATGAAACATTGCATGGCAATGTTGTTTTGTTTGTTTATTTCGATTCATTGGCTCGATTAGGTTCCCTTTGTTTGTGATTTGTATTTTGTCTTTTGGAGCTTTGACTTATTCAATCACCGCGAGGATGTCGTCTTCGGTGACGATGAGGAGGGTTTCGTCATCGATTTTGATTTCGGTGCCGCCCCATTTGCCCAGAAGGATTTTGTCGCCTTTCTTGACCTGGAAGGGAGCGCGTTCGCCCGAGTCGAGCACCTTGCCGTCGCCGACGGCGATGACGGTGGCTTCCTGCGGTTTTTCCTTGGCGGTTTCGGGGAGGTAGAGGCCGGACTTGGTCTTGCCTTCGGCTTCGACGCGCTTGACGAGGATCTTGTCGCCGAGGGGACGAATCTTGGTGCTGGACTTCTTGGGGGCGGGTGCGGTGGCTGTTGCCATATCGAGGACTCCTTGGATGTTGCCGGTGACGGCGGGTTAAAGGTTGAGGAGAACCCACCCACGGGAGTGGGCGGGCTTTGGCTGGTGACAGTTGTTTCTTATAGTTCAGGCCATTGGCCACGGTAAAGTCGATCGAGCATGCGGCGGAAAACGAGAAGCAGTTGTTCGAGGCCCGGGTTCTCCATCACCGTGAAGGCGCCCAGCCGCAAGGCATCATGCAGCAAGCGATTCACATCCCGGGCGGTGATCGAGCGACTGCGAACGATCACCACCGGCGGATGATTGGGCATTCGACGAAACAGTTCGAGCAGCCACAGACCGCCCGGCACCTGCGAGCCGGCGGCGTCTGATGAATCATCATCCTGATGCGCTTCATCCTGCTCGTCCATCACGGGCGGTGCGGATCGGGCGAGGCGAGGCGTGGCCAGATCGATCACCGCGGCATGAATCGGCACCTGCTGCGCCAGTTCCACAGCTTCCTCCCCGCAACGAACCTTATACGAAACGACCCCCATCGGCTCCATCAGCCGGGGCAACTGGCGCGACCAGTGGTCGGGGCCATGCCAGCGGTCTTCGGTCAGGAGCATATTGAACCGCGCCCGGCCGGTGGAGCCGTGGGTGAGCGGATCGGGATGGTGCCTGATATGACGCATGGGCGGAGTGGTTCCGGGGGGCTCCGCCTGTCAGGAGGCAAATGGGGTGCCGGGAAGAAAGAGAGAGAGACGGCGAAGAATCGAATGCAAGTCATGCTGAAATATGTGGTTACGATTTTGATCTGGGTGACGGCTCTGGCGCGGGACGGGTGCGGTGTCTGCCACGAAATGGTGACACCTGCCGATTGCGGTGTCGAATTGGCAGGTGGAAAATGACGGTGCCCAAGCCCGATGGCGAGGTCTGCCGAGCCGTCGGGGTATGAATTATGGACCTGAATATGATCAAAGAGATGGCTGATACTCCGACGGCTTGCCCCCCGGGGGACTCTTGGGGGCATCAGTTCAGCTTCAATCCCGGCAGTTCCCGCAGTGTCTCAATCACGATATCCAGCATCTTCTCCAGCGTCTCCTTCGTCATCGCCGGGATCGGCATCAGCGCCAGCGTGTTGCCCAGCGGGCGGATGATCAGACCCTTGGGCCGCATCAGGTGGCAGACCGCATGACCCAGCGACAGGTCGGCCGGCGGGGCGGGACAGAGCGAAGGGTCGAGTTCGATGCCGACCATGATGCCTCGCTGGCGGATGTCGAGGATGTGGGGGAATGTTTTTGCATCGCGCAGTTCATCGAGGCGATGGGCGATCAGCTTCGCATTCGATTGAATGTGCTCGATGAGGTTCGTCGATTCGAAGAGGTCAAGCGATGCGAGTGCCGCGGCGCAGGCGAGCGGGTTGCCGGTGTAGGTGTGGCCGTGGAAGAAGGTTTTGTTTTCGTGGGGCTCGCCGCAGAAGGCTTGCTCGATCTCCCCGGTGCAGAGCGTCGCGGCCAGCGGGAGATATCCGCCGGTGACGCCTTTGGCGAGGCACAAAATATCCGGCTGCACCTGCTCATGTTCACATGCAAACATTCGGCCGGTGCGCCCGAACCCGACGGCGACTTCATCGGCGATGAGCAGCGTGTTGTGTTGGTGGGCCAGGTCGGCGACGCCGCGCAGAAAACCGGGCGGCTGGCAGATCATTCCGGCGGCGCCCTGCATGACCGGTTCGATCACGATGGCGGCGATGGTGTCTGAGTGTTGTGTTAGTAATGCATCGAGGGTTTGCAGGCAGTGATCTTTTTGAGTTGTGTTGAAGTGGTCGCTTTCGCTGGGCCACCCACGCACGGGAGTGCGTGGGCTTTGAGGGGATGATGTCGATGTTGTTGATGGTACTGGTGAAAAGATTGTCGGGAAGACCATCGAGAAAAACGGCTTGTGAAAACATTCGCTGTAACCGACAGACATGGAGCCGGTGGTGTCGCCGTGGTAGGCGCCTTCGAAGCCGATGAACTTCGTGCGCTGCGGCTGACCGGTGTGATACCAGTAACCCACCGCCATCTTGAAGGCGACCTCCAGCGCGGTGGCGCCGGCATCGGAGAAGAAGACGCGAGAAAGAGATTTCGGATTTCGGATTTCGGATTTCGGATTTATGAGTGCAGATGAGTCGGTTGGCGTGGTTCCGCAAGTCTTCAAATCCGAAATCCGAAATCCGACGGCTTCAACAGCGGCCCGAGCCGCTAAATCCGAAATTTCACAAAGCCTCGCCGCCAGTTCGATGCTTGGCGCCGAGGCGAGGCCGAGCATCGTGGTGTGGGCGATGCGGTCGAGCTGATCGCGGATGGCCTGGTCGATCTGCGGCACGCGGTGGCCATGCACGTTGCACCAGAGCGAACTTGTGCCGTCGATGTAGCGGTTGCCGCGCGTGTCGATGAGATATTCACCTTCGCCGCGCTCGATGATCAAAGGCTCGCGCTGTCGCCACTGGCGCATGGGGGTGAAAGGGTGCCACACATGCGCGTGATCGAGGGCGGCAAGGGATTCGGTGCGGTGGTCGCGGGCATCAGTCATGGCGCGATTCAGCATAACTTAATTAGCCGTTCGCCTTGGCGAACGAAGTACGTTCGTGCCGTCATCTTTCATGCGCCATTCACCGGCGGACAGGTGCAGAACAGGTTGCGATCACCCCACGGATTATCGATGCGCCCGACATAAGGCCAGAACTTGTGCTCGCGCACCCACGGAGCCGGGAAGGCCGCCTGCTCGCGGGAATACTTGTGATTCCACGCATCACCGGCGATGGCGGTGGCGGTGTGCGGAGCGTTTTTGAGCACGTTGTCCGTGCGGTCCGCCTGGCCTTGTTCGATGGCGCGAATCTCGGCGCGGATCGCAATCAGCGCATCGCAGAAGCGATCGAGTTCCGCCTTCGGCTCGCTCTCCGTCGGCTCGATCATCAGCGTGCCCGGCACCGGGAACGACATCGTCGGCGCATGAAAACCATAATCCATCAGCCGCTTGGCGATGTCTTCCACCTTGATCCCCGCACTCTGCTCGAACTGTCTGCAATCGATGATGAACTCGTGGGCGCACAGCCCGGCGTTGCCCTTGAAGAGCA
The DNA here is from genome assembly GCA_964649195.1 of uncultured Phycisphaeraceae bacterium. Taxonomy (GTDB): domain Bacteria; phylum Planctomycetota; class Phycisphaerae; order Phycisphaerales; family Phycisphaeraceae; genus JTS-RE9. The sequence continues at coordinate 377 of CAZYPK010000104.1, read as the reverse complement.
CGGGGTAATGCTCGCCGACACGTTTGGCCATGTAGTTGGCGTTCAAGATCGCAACCTGCGTTGCTTCCTTGAGACCTTGGGCGCCCATGAGGGCGATATAGACCCACGAGATGGGCAGGATCGATGCACTGCCGTAGGGCGCTGCGGAGACGGGGCCGGGGGAACAGTTCCGAGTTCCGAGTTCCGGGTTCCGGGTTGGGGAATCGGATTGCACGGGCTGCGGGTCTTTGTCTTTCAACTCGGAACTCGGAACTCGGAACTCGGAACTATTGATCCCCGGATCACCCGGCAGGAACGGAGCCAGATGCTCCGCCACGCCGATCGGGCCCATGCCCGGGCCGCCGCCGCCGTGGGGGATGCAGAAGGTCTTGTGCAGA
>CAZYPK010000103.1:0-18534 GCA_964649195.1 uncultured Phycisphaeraceae bacterium | reverse complement strand
CCCAGCGGGAACCTCGCCCTCCCATATGCTTTTACCCTGGCCCCGGCCACCCAAAAGTTCTCAGGCTCCCTGCTTTCCGATATGCTTTGCAGACCATGCCTGAAGCGATCTTCATTCTGGTGGCGGTGGGTGCGGTGGTGATGCTGGTTCTCCTTTGGGGTGTCACCCGTGAGAAACGGCGGGATGCCTCGCTGGCGCTGGTCGGCGAGCAGATGGGGCTGACTTACGAGCGCGATGGCCGGGCTTTGGCGGGGGAGCTTTTCACGCGGTTCAGCCTGTTTCAGGAAGGGCGGCGAAGGCGTTTCAAAAATCACCTTCGCGGCCAGGTCGGCGGTGCCAGCCAGACCCTCGACCGTGAGGATGAAACCGGCGAAGGATCGGCGGTCCGCACCCCTGAAATCGAGGTGATCCTCTTCGATTACCGCCATGTCACCGGTTCGCATCGTCACCATCGCAGCCATGAGGCCACCATTGCCGTGTTTCATGCGGTGGGCGAAAACCTGCCTGAGCTGAGCCTGCAACCGGAAAACCTGCTGCACAAGATCGGCGGGATGCTCGGTTATCAGGACATCGACTTCGATGAGAACCCCGGTTTCAGCGGCCGCTACCTGTTGCGCGGCCCGCGCGAGGATGAGATTCGCAAGCTGTTCACCGCCGAGGTGCTGGAGTTTTTTGATCAGCATCCGGGCTGGTGCGTGGAGGCGGGAGGGGACTGGATCGTGGTTTTTCGCCGGGGCATCAGGGTGCAGGCGGACGATTTGAAGGATTTTTTGAAGGACGCCTTTGAAATCTGCACGATGCTGGCGATCCACTTTTAACCGGCAACCCATTTGCCTGTCTTGCCTTATGATCCACCTCATTTTTGCGGCGTAACCTTTGTCCTGATAAATGCAAAATGAAGGGGATACCCTCGCCGTTTGGGTGTAGGGTTGCGGGGCGGTGGAGAGTCGAGTGGCCATGGAAGGCCGATTTTCGGACCTTGGTTTTTCGATCATCCGTCGTTCGACTTCGGGTATGGATCAGCCCGATGTGAAGATTGGGCTTCCCTAAGCGGCCATTGACACTAAGATGATGTTTTACTCGCCGCCCGTCCGTGTCCGCTGAAGCGGTCCGGGGCGGATGAGATCAAAGAGGACGCAACCATGAGCAAGTCGTCAAAGATCACCGGCACCTGGAACGATGACCCGATGCACTTTCGCCGTCCCAAGGGGATGGCCCGCCGCGGCTTCATGCAGGTCGGCATCATGGCCGGCCTGGGGCTGAGCCTGGGCGACATGCTTCGCATGGAGGCGCGCGGCGACATCAAGAACTACGAATCCAAAGAGGGTCAGGCCAAGAGCGTGATCCACATCTTCCTGCCCGGCGGCCTGGCGCATCAGGAATCGTTCGATCCCAAGCCTTACGCCCCCGTCGAATACAAAGGCCCGCTGGGCACGATCAAGACCAAGCTCGATGGCGTCCTCTTCAGCCAGAACATGGTCAAGACCGCCCAGATTGCGGACAAGATCACCGTCTGCCGCTCCATGACCCACGGCGAAGCCGCCCACGAACGCGGCACGCACAACATGTTCACCGGCTACCGGCCCAGCCCGGCCCTGTCGTTCCCCTCGATGGGTTCGGTCGTCTCCCACGAGTTCGGCCCGCGCAAGAACCTGCCTCCCTACGTCTGCGTCCCCAACCAGCCCAACGAGTTCGCAGGCTCGGGCTACCTCAGCTCCGCCTACGGCCCGTTCAGCCTCGGCTCCGACCCGGCCAACGGCAACTTCCAAGTGAAAGACCTGGTCCTTCCCGGCGGCATGACCATCGAACGCTTCGAAAAGCGCAAGAGCCTGCTTTCAACCGTCGATGCCCACTTCAAGAACCTCGAAAAGTCCGACGCCCTTGATGCGATGGACACGTTCTACCAGCGGGCTTACGCCATGATCAGCTCCAAGGAAGCCCGCGAGGCGTTCAACATCGGCGCTGAGTCGGAAGAACTGAAAAACGCCTACGGCAAGAACACCGCCGGGATGCGCATGCTCATGGCTCGCCGCCTGGTCGAAGCCGGCGTCCGCTTCGTCTCCATGACCTACGGCGGCTGGGACCACCACGACAACATCCTCAACGCCATCAACAACCAGTTGCCCGCCTTCGATCAGGCTTACGCGGCCCTGATCACCGACCTCGACCAGCGCGGCCTGCTCGACTCGACGATGGTCGTGATCTCCTCCGAGTTCGGCCGCACCCCCAAGATCAACGCCACCGCCGGCCGCGATCACTGGCCCAAGGTGTTCAGCGTGGCTCTCGCCGGCGGCGGCATCAAGAAGGGTTTTGTGTATGGCTCCTCCGACGCCACCGCCGCCGAGCCGGAAGATCACCCGCTGACCGTCGAGGATTTTGCCACCACGATCTACCACCAGATGGGCATCACCGCCGACAAGGAACTGATGGCCCCCGGCGACCGCCCGATCGAAATCGTCGATGGCGGACATGTGGTGAAGGAATTGATTGCGTAAGCGAGCCGGGCCGTGTCGGCCCGGACAAGTCCGACATACAAACGCAATTCCCCGGCCCGATACCTATTGCCTCGCCGCAACGGGGAGTCGGGCCGTGGTGCAGAAAGAAATGATTAATGATTGAGGGTTGCCCAAGCCCGATGGCGAGTCCGCGAGCCGTCGGGGTAAGTTTCAGGTCAAACACGGTTTGAAAACTTGGACGCTTGGATTCATCAGTCAGATGGATTCCCGATGAATACCCCGAAGGCTCGCAGACTCGCCATCGGGCTTGAACATCGGGCTTGAACATTCAGATACAGGAAAATCAGATCATGAACACCATCACTCGCATTTCCTGCATCCTCGCGCTGCTGCTGTGCGGCTCTTCCATTTTCGCCGCATCGCCCGCCCTCTCCATCATCACCCCGCGCGGCGGGCAGCGGGGCACCGAGATGGAGATCAACATCAACGGCCAGCGGCTCTCCGACATTCAGGAGCTTCTCTTCTATGAGAAGGGCATCACCGTGCTGGGCATCGAGCCGGACGCAAAAGACGACAAACGCGCCAAGGCGAAGATCAAGATCGATCCCGACGCCCGCCTGGGCAGCTACAGCGTCCGCGTCCGCACCGCCACCGGCCTGAGCGAACTTCGCACCTTCAGCGTCGGCCAGTATCCGATCGTCAGCGAAAAGGAACCCAACGACGACTTCACCGCGCCGCAGCAGATCGCCATGAACACCACGGTGCATGGCGTGGCCAACAACGAGGATGTCGATTACTACATCGTCCCCGCGAAGAAGGGCGAACGCATCACCGCTGAAGTCGAAGCGATGCGGCTGGGCGGCGCCAACGTCGATACTTACGTCGCCATTCTCGACATGAAGCGATTTGAACTGGCCGCTTCCGATGACAGCTCGCTGGCCCTTCAGGATCCGATCGCTTCGGTGCTGGCACCCGAAGACGGCACGTACATCATCCAGGTGCGCGAGAGCAGCTACGCGGGCAACGGCGGCAGCCGGTATTGCCTGCATGTGGGCAACGCCCCGCGGCCGATGGTCGCCTTTCCCGCCGGCGGCAAGGCCGGTGAGGAAGTTGAAGTTCGCCTGATCGGCGACGTGACGGGCGACATCGTGCAGAAAATCAAGCTGCCTGACACGCCGGGCAATTTCGAATATTTCACCGTGCAGGGCGATCACTCTTCGCCTTCGCCCAACATCCTTCGCGTCTCCGACTTCGGCAACATTCTCGAAGCCGAGCCGAACAACAGCGCCGCCGAGGCGACGAAGACCGAACTCGAATTGCCCCTGGCCTTCAACGGCATCATCGAGAAGGACGGCGACATCGATTTCTTCCGCTTCAAAGCCAAGCGCGGGCAGCAGTTCGACGTGCGGGCCGTGGCACGCGGTGTCCGTTCGCCTCTCGATCCGGTGCTTTCGATTCACAACGCTCAAGGGGCGCAGATCGCCGCCAACGATGATTCAGGCGGCCCCGACAGCTACATCCGCTGGAACGTGCCCGCTGATGGCGAGTATTGCGTGGCGGTGCGCGATCACCTGAACAAAGGCAATCGTGATTTTGTTTACCGCATCGAGTTCACGCCGATCTCCGCGGGTGTGACGCTGGGCATTCCGTCCTACGCCCGCAACAGTCAGGAGCGCAACTCGGTCGTCATTCCGCGCGGCAACCGCTACGCGACGATCATTCGCGTCGGCCGCAACAACTTCGGCGGCGAGGTGGTGCTCGATGCTCCGGAACTGCCCGAAGGCGTGGTGATGCATGCCGACACGGTGGCGGGCAATGTGAACGAGGTTCCCGTCGTGTTCGAGGCCGCGCCCGATGCGGCCGTGGGTGGCAGACTGATGCAACTGCTGGGAACCCACGCCACCGACAAGAACATCACCGGCGGCTTCCGGCAGACCATCGAACTGATCTACGGCCCGCCCAACAACACCGTCTTCTTCCAGGCCGACCTCGATCGCGTGGCTACGGCCGTTGCGGAAGAGGCGCCCTTCAAGATCGATTTCATCGAGCCGAAGGTGCCGCTGGTTCGCAGTGGTTCGATGAACATCAAAGTCGTGGCGACCCGCAAGGAAGGCTTTGACAAACCGATCAAGGTCCGCATGCTCTGGAACCCGCCGGGCGTCGGCTCGCAGAATGAGATCGACATTCCCGCCGGTCAGACTGAAGCTCTTTATCCGGTCAATGCGGCCGGCAACGCCCAGGCGCGCACCTGGAAGATCGCCATGACCGCGGTGAGCGATGCGGGCGGCGGTCCGGTGTGGACCTCTTCGCAACTCGGTTCGTTGACCGTTGCCGAGCCGATGGTCGGCATGACCATCGACATGGTGGCCGGCGAGCAAGGCAAGACGGCGCAGATTCTCTGCAAGATCAATCACATCACCCCCTTTGAAGGCAAGGCCACCGTGACGCTCTTCGGCTTCCCGCCCAAGGTCGCCTGTGCCCAGCCGACGAAGGAGATCACCAAGGATGACGCCACGCTGGTGTTCGAGGCCGACGTTGCCGCCGACGCTCCGGTGGGGCAGCACAAGACGCTTTTCGGCCAGATCGTGATCACCAAGGACGGCGAGCCGATCGCCCACAATCTTGCAGGCGGCAGCGTGTTCCGCATTGATGCCCCGCCCAAGCCCAAGCCGAACCAGCCTGCCGCTCCGCCCCCGCCGACACCGGTGGCCCAGGCGCCGGAGAAGAAGCCCGAGCAGGCTCCGCCGCCGAAGGTTCTGAGCCGGTTGGAGAAACTGCGGCTCGAAGCCGAGGAGCGGGCGAGGCAGCAGTGAACGGACCACGCAAGCCCGACGATGAAACACCCCCGGCTTCCATTCCGAGCCTACGATTGAACATGAACGCACTGATCGAATCCAAGATGACCGAGCTTCGCGCGTTGTGTGAGAAATACCACGTGGCGCGGTTGGAACTCTTCGGCTCGGCGACGACGGATGAGTGGGATTCCCAGCGGAGCGATCTGGATTTTCTGGTGACGTTCGCAACGCCGCCCGTCGGCATGCTCGGATTTGATCAGTACATGGAATTGTGGTTCGGGTTGCAGGACCTGTTTGATCGGAAAATTGATCTTGTTGAAGAGTCCGCGATGACCAACCCCTACTTTATTGCGTCAGTCAACCGGTATCGGGTGCCCGTATATGTCGAACGCGCGGCGTAGCGCTGAGATGTTGCTCAGCGACATGATTGAACAAAGTTCGTTCCTGCTGACTTTCACCAAAGGCAGAACCAGAGATGACTATGAACATGACATGCCGTTTCGCCTGGCGGTTGAACGATCCTTCATGATTATTGGCGAGGCGCTTTTTCAGTTGAATCGCGACCATCCTGAAGTGGCCGCGCAAGTGCCCGAAAGCCGGAAGATCATAGGATTCAGGCACATACTGGTTCATGGTTATGCGCAATTGAACAACGACAAAATATGGGAAGTCATTCAAGTCAAGGTCGGGCCGCTGTTGGATGTGTTGAAACTGCTGTGGGCGAAAATATCCTGCGATTGAACATGAACGCACTGATCGAATCCAAGATGGCCGAGTTTCGCGCGCTGTGCGAGAGGTTTCATGTGGCGCGGTTGGAACTCTTCGGCTCGGCGACGACCGAGGCATGGGACCCGAAGACCAGCGATTTTGATTTTCTGGTGACATTCAACAAGCCTGTGCCGCCGATGGATATTTTCCAGCAGTACATGGGTTTTCTGATGGCGCTCGAAACGCTGTTTGACCGGCGTGTGGACCTGATTGAGGAGAAGGCGATGAAGAATCCTTACATGATCCGGTCGGCCAACCAATATAGAGAGCCGATTTATGCCGCGACCGCCGCGTGATGAGATGTCGTCAGCGCCTTGTTGAACGTGGACAACTTATGAAAGTGCATGCCTTGTTGATGGTGACTCGCCTATTGGCCGCTCGGTTCTTCGTTCAGGGGCGCTTGCCCGCTTAGGATTTGCAATGAACACGATCATCGAATCCCGATTGCCGCAGGTGCGTGAATTGTGCCGCAGGTACAACGTGGCGCGGCTGGAGTTGTTCGGCTCGGTGACGACCAATGAATGGGATCCGCAGCAAAGTGACGTCGATGTGCTGGTGACCTTCTCCGCGCCGGTGGCGCCGATGAGCGTTTGGGATCAGTACATGGGGTTGCTGCTTGATCTTCAGACGCTGTATGGACGCAAAGTCGATCTTGTGGAAGAGTGCGCGATGAAGAATCGGTACTTCATCAAGCGGGTCAACGAAACGCGGAGGCCTGTATATGTCGCCGCGTGATCCGGAGATGTACCTCGAGCACATGCTCGACTCGTGCCAATATCTCCTGCAATTGGCGCCGACGAAGACGCGGCAGGATTACGAAAACGATCGGATGTTTCGACGCGCTGTCGAACGGGAATTGATGATCATCGGCGAAGCCTTGTTTCAGTTGAATCGCTGTTTTCCCGACATGGCCGCAGGCATCAGCGAGTACCTTCGAATCATCAACTTTCGCCACATACTCGTCCACGGCTACGCGGAATTGAAGCCTGAAGTCGTCTGGCATGTATTGACTGAGAAGCTCGAACTCCTGGAACGTGAATTGTTGCAGATGCTCGGATCAAAGGAACGGTAATCGCCATGAAAACATCGTCGAAAATATCATTGTTTGTGACAGCGTTTTTATCGTTCGCCGCCGCCGCCCCCGCCCTCGCCGACCGCCAGCTTGTCGCCGTCGAGGTCTTCCCCGCCGATGTCAGCCTGGTGACCTCGCGCGACCGGCAGTCGATCGTCGTGCAGGCCAAATACTCCGACGGCGTGACGCTCGATGTCACCGATCAGGCGAAGTACACCTTCGCCAATCCCGCCCTCGTCAAACAGCAGGGCAACGTCATCACGCCGACCCTCGACGGCAAGACCGAACTGAAGATCGAGTTCGGCGGACACACCCTGAGCATGCCCGTCGAAGTCAAGGATGCCGGCAAGGACCGCCCCATCAGCTTCAAGAACGACGTCATGCCCGTCTTCATGCGCTCCAACTGCAACACCGGCTCATGCCACGGCGCCGCCCGCGGCAAGGACGGCTTCCGTCTCTCGCTCTTCGGCTACGATCCCGACGGTGACCATCATCGCATCACCCGCGAGATGGCCGTTCGCCGCGCGAATCTCGCGCTGCCTCATGAGTCGCTGATCGTGCTCAAGGGTTCGGGCAAGGTGCCTCACACCGGCGGCAGCCTGATGCCCGAAGGCGGCGATGAATACAACACCATCATCCGCTGGCTCGAAGCGGGCACGCCCAACGATCCCGCCGATGTGATCAAGCCGGTGTCGATGGAAATCCTGCCCAAAAATGCCGTGCTTGAAGGCGAAGGCGCCAGGCAGCGCATGACGGTTCGCGCGACTTATTCCGACGGCTCCCGGCGCGATGTCACCAGGCTCGCGCTCTTCCTTTCCAACAACGACAGTTCCGCGAAGATCGATGCCGACGGCGTCGTCACCGCCGGCCAGCGCGGCGAAGCCTTCGTCATGGCCCGCTTCGCCACCTTCACCGTCGGCTCGCAGGTCATCGTCGTCCCGAAGAACCTCAAGTACGAATGGCCCGACGTGCCTGAGAACAACTACGTGGACACCCACGTGTTCAACAAGCACAAGAAGCTGCGCATGATCCCCTCGGAGCTGTGCAGCGATGAGGTCTTCATCCGCCGCGTCTTCATCGATATCGTCGGCCAGCTTCCCACGGCCGAGGAATTCAACAAATTCATGGCGAGCAAGGAGCCTGACAAGCGCGACCTGCTCGTCGATGAGCTGCTGGGCCGCAAGGAATTCGTCGAGATGTGGGTGATGAAGTTCTCCGAGCTTCTCCAGATCCGCAGCGACGGCAACCAGCGGATGAGCTACAAATCCACGCTGCTCTACTTCAACTGGCTCAACGAAAAACTTTCCGGCAACGTGCCGATGAACAAGATCGTGCAGGAACTGCTCGGCGCGACCGGCGGCACGTTCTCCAACCCCGCGACCAACTACTACCAGATCGAGCAGGACACCCTCAAGATCAGCGAGAACGTCGCCCAGGTCTTCATGGGCATGCGCATGCAGTGCGCCCAGTGCCACAACCATCCTTTCGACCGCTGGACGATGGATGACTATTACAGCTTCGCCGCCTTCTTCTCGCAGGTCGGCCGCAAGAATGCCGAGGATCCGCGCGAGCGCATCATCTTCAACTCCGGCGGCGGCGATGTGCGCAACCCCGTGGGCAACGCGGTGATGCAGCCCAAGTTCCTGGGCGCCGAAGTCGCGGATGTGAAAGGCAAGGACCGTCGCCAGGTGCTCGCTCAGTGGCTCGCTTCTCCGCAGAATCCTTACTTCGCCAGGAACCTGGCCAACATCGTCTGGGCCCACTTCATGGGTCGGGGCATCATCGAGCCGGTCGATGATGTGCGCATCAGCAACCCCGCGGTGAACCCCGAACTGCTCGATGAGCTGGCAAAGAAGTTCACCGAATACAACTACGACTTCAAGAAGCTCGTGGCCGACATCTGCAAGTCGCGCACCTACCAGCTATCGACGCAGGTCAACGAGACCAACAAGCTGGACACGACGAATTTCACGAAGAGCGACATCCGCCGCATCAGGGCGGAGGTGCTGCTCGACGTGATCTCGCAGGTGACCGAGACGAAGAACAAGTTCCAGGGCCTGCCGCTGGGCGCCCGCGCGGTGCAGATCGCCGACGGCAATGTGAATACCTATTTCCTCACGACCTTCGGCCGCGCCAGGCGCGACACGGTCTGTTCCTGCGAGGTGGTGATGGAGCCGAACCTGTCGCAGGCTTTGCACCTGCTTCTGGGCGACACGGTGAACAACCGCATCCCGCAAGGCAAGCTCGTGGGGACGCTGCTGAAAGAAGGCAAGACCCCGCAGCAGGTGATTGAGGAGCTTTACATCCGCGCCGTCAGCCGCAAGCCGACGGCCAAGGAAATGGAAGAGCTGGTGAAACAGGTCGAAGGCGAGCAGAACAAGCAGCAGGCGCTGGAGGATGTGTTCTGGGCGCTGCTGAATACGAAAGAGTTTATTTTCAATCACTGAGCGAGCCGGGCCGTGCCGGCCCGATTCAGTTCGTGGAATTGTTCGATGAAGACGATGCCACCGGATGATGCCGATGCGGAATCGATCATACGCGACCTGCATCGCGTACGTGCTTCGATCTTGGAGCAGTTCGGCAACGACCTCCACAAGCTGGCAGAGGATGCACGCCAAAGGCAGGCGCTTTCCGGGTGTCGCATCTGGCAAGGGAAGTCGAAGGTGGATACGGACGCCTCCGATGCCTGAGGGGGTCAGTCATCCGACCGGGTTTGATCACAGAGGCATCGCTCTGGAGTATCACTGGGTTTCTTAAGGATTCGCTTCATGAAACGAGATCGTCTCATCCGTCTCCGCCACCTCGTCGCCGTCGCATCGGTCGGCTTGTCCTCATCCTTCGCCTTCGCACAGTCGAAGGTGACCTACGACGACCACGTCGTGCCCATCCTGCGCAATCACTGCTTCAACTGCCACAACGCCGAGCGCAAGCGGTCCGATCTGGATGTCTCGACCTACATCGGCATCACCGCCGGCGGCAGCAGCGGGGAGGCGCTCGCGGCCGGTGATGCGGCGGGCAGTCTGCTCTTCAAACTGATGAATCACGATGAAGAGCCGAAGATGCCGCCCAAGTCGCCCAGGATTCCCGATGCGGAACTGGCGGTCATCAAGAAGTGGATCGACGGCGGCATCCTCGAAAACACCGGCTCCAAAGCCGTCGCCAGCAAGAAACCCAAGCTTGATCTGGCCGTCAAGGCAGGCCCCGGCCGCCCCGATGGTCCGCCGCCGATGCCCGGCGGCGACCTGCTGCTCGAGCCGGTCGTCACCACTGAAAAGCCCGGCGCCATCACCGCGCTGGCAGCCAGTCCCTGGGCTCCGCTCGTGGCCGTCGCCGGTCAGAGGCAGGTCATTCTTTACAACACCGACACGCTTGACATCGAAGGCATCCTCCCTTTTCCCGAAGGCTTTCCTTACGTCATCAAGTTCTCCCGCAACGGCAGGATGCTGCTCGTCGCCGGCGGCATCGGCGCCAAGCTCGGCAAGGCGGTTCTCTACGACATCGCCACCGGCAGGCGCGTGACCGAAGTGGGCGATGAATATGACGCGGTTCTCGCCGCCGACATCTCCAGCGATCAATCCCTCATCGCCCTGGGCGGCACCAACAAGCTCATCCGCGTCTATGACACTTCCACCGGCGAGCTGGCCTACTCCATCAAGAAGCATACCGACTGGGTCACCGCCCTGGCCTTCAGTCCCGACAGCGTGCTGCTGGCATCGGGCGACCGCAACGGCGGCGCCCATGTCTGGGAGGCGCAGTCGGGCAACGCCTTCTACGACCTCAAGGCCCACACCGCTTCCGTCAACGACATCGCCTGGCGCGATGATTCCAACATCGTCGCCACCGCCGGCGAAGACGCCCAGATCATGCTCTGGGAAATGAATAGCGGCAACCGCGTCCGCAACTGGGGCGCGCATGGCGGCGGCGCGCAGTCCGTCCGCTTCGCCCATGATGCCCGCTTGGTCTCCGCGGGTCGTGACAAGCTCGTCAAGCTCTGGGACCCCAACGGCGGCCAGCAACGCGCCTTCGATGCCTTCCCCGACATGGCCCTTCACGCCGCGATTTCCCATGATCACACCCGCGTCATCGGCGCGGACTGGACCGGCCAAGTCCGCGTCTGGCTCGCCGCCGATGGAAAGCTGCAAGGCAAGCTCGAAGCCAATCCGCCCAGGCTGGCGCAGCGCATCGAAGCCGACACGCAGCGCCGCGCCGCGGCCAAGGCGCAGCATGATCAGCTCATCGCGGCTCAGAACGCGGCGGCTGAAAACGCGAACAAGATGAACGTGGCGCTGGAAGCGGCCCGCAAGGCGATGGCGGACACGGCGACCGCCGCGAAGAATGCCGAGGCCGCGCTCAACACTTCGAAGCAGAACCATGCCGCCGCCGTGGCGCAGCGCGACAAGGCCAGCGGCGATGTGAAGAATCATCAGGCTTTGGTGCAGCAGGCCGCGGCCGAACTGAAGAAAGCCAATGAGGATGTCGCCGCCGCCGCCGTCGCAGTCACCGCGAAACAGAAGGAACTTGCCGCGAAAGAAGCGGAGCACAAGGTTGTGGAAACCGCCGCCGCCACCGCCGCCGCCGCGGTCGAAGCGGCCAAGGACAAGCCGGAGCATCCCGCAACGGTCGAGGCGAAGCAGGCCGCCGATGCGAAGTTGGCGGAAGCCGTCGCGGCTGTGGAAGCCGCGAAAAAGCAGGCCGGTGAAGCGGCTGCACAGATGAATGCGGCAAACACCGCGCAGCAGGCCGCCAAAGACAAACATGATCAATCGGCCGTCGTCCTCGCCGCCGCGCAGAAGGCTCAGGGCGAAGCGAACACCGCGCTCGCCGCCGCAGATACGGCCATGAAGCAGGCTGCCGAAGCGCACCGCGCTTCCGTCGCCGCCGCTGATGGCGCAGCCAAGGCGGCGCCCGGCGCCGAGCAGGCCGCCAAGGCCGCCGGTGAAGCGGCCGCAGCCGCCAGGGCGCAGGCCGATGGTGCAGCCGCGCAGCTCGCGTCCATCGACCGGTCGCTGGGCAAGTGGCGTGCGGGGCAGTTCAACGTGCAGGTGCTCGCCGCCGCCGCCGAGCTTGAGCGCAAGCAGGCCGAGGCCGACGCCCTGGCCGCCCGTGCGGAGGAGCTTCGGAAAATCGCCGCGAAAACGCAGGCGGAAATCGACGGCGTTCGCAAGGCGATGAGCGAAGTCCCCGCGCTGTTTGCCGCCGGGACCGACGGGATGAACAAGGCCAGGGCCGCCTTCGATGGCGCGGTCTCGGCCATGAACGCGATGCAGGCCGACCTGGCCGCCAAACAGGGCGATGCCGCCGCGAAGAAGGCGGCACTCGATCAGGCGGTGAAGGTTCACGCCGAGGTGATGAATGTTCACAAGGCCGCGCTCGAAGCCGTCACCGCGGCGCAGAACAGCGCCAAGGGCGCGATCGAATCCGCGGCCAAGGCCAGGGCTGCCGCGGAGACGATGAAGGATTCCGCCGAGCTTGCCGATGCGGCGGCGAAGGCGCAGAAGTCCGCCGAGGATGCGCAGGCCTCCGTCGAGGCGGCGCAGAAGGGCGCGGCATCGATCGAACCGAAGGTGAAGGCCGCCGCGGACGCCATGGGGCAGGCGAGGGCGGCGCTGGATCAATCCGTTGCGGCAGTCACGGCCGCGCAGAAGGCGCATAACGCCCAGCCCGCCGTGGTGACGCAGGCCCAGGCCGCGCTGACCGCGGCAGCCGAGGCATTGAACAAGCTCAAGGCCGCGGCGGAGGAACACCCCAAGCGACTGGCCGCGCTGGAGCCGGCGCTCAAACAGTCCGCCGCCGATGCCGCCGCCGCGAAAGCCGCCGCCGACAAGGCCGTCGCGGAAGTCGCCCCGCTGAAACAGAAACACGAAGGCCTGGCGAGCGAGTACGCGAAGCTCAAGCCCAAAACCTGAGTTCGGCGCAAGCGTGAGCCGCGACGTAACACGTCGCGGACGTGAGCGACAAGAATGGGGTGCCCCTCGCGCGGCGGATCACGGGACGCGAAAACGACCATGCGCCGATCGACGCTGAAAAAAAGGCGCGTTCGATCACCCCTTCAGGCTGTTCGCGTCCGCGACTCGTTGAGTCGCGGCTCTTATCCCGAACCCGGGCGTCAAGCATCTTCTTTTTTCACGCCAGCAGCGCCTGCACCGGCTTGGCGCCTTCGACCCCCGTGAGCCTTTGATCCAGGCCCTGGAACTTGAGCGAGAATCGCTGGCTGTCGATGCCCAGGCATTGCAGGATGGTGGCGTTGAGTTCGTTGACGTGGACGGGGTTTTCCGTGACGTTGTAGCTGAAGTCGTCGGTTTCGCCGTGCACGATGCCGCTCTTGATTCCTCCGCCGGCCATCCACATGCAGAAGTTTCGGGGGTGATGATCGCGTCCGTAGTTTTCCTTCGTGAGTTGGCCCTGTGAATAGACGGTTCGGCCGAACTCGCCGCCCCAGACGACGAGGGTGGAGTCGAGCAGGCCGCGCTGCTTGAGGTCGAGCACCAGCGCCGCGTTGGCCTGATCGGTGTCCTTGCATTGATTGACGAGCGCGGTGGCGATGTTGTCGTGCTGATCCCAGCCGCGATGGAGGAGTTGGACGACGCGCACGCCGCGCTCGATCAGGCGTCGGGCCATGATCGCGCTGTGGGTGTAGGTGCCGGGCGTTTTCACATCCGGGCCGTACATGTCGAGAATGTGCTGCGGCTCGTCGGAAAGATCGACAAGCTCAGGCACGGAGCTCTGCATGCGGAACGCCATCTCGTACTGCGCGATTCGGCTTTGAATTTCGGGATCGCCCATCTGCTCGTAGCTTCGCTGATTGAGTTTGCCCAGCGCATCGAGCATGGTGCGACGATCGTTGCGATCGACGCCATCGGGATTGCGGACGTAGAGCACCGGGTCGCCGACGCCGCGCAATGCGACGCCGTTGAATCGCGAAGGCAGGAAGCCGCTGCCCCACATGCGGGAGAAGAGGGCCTGCCCGTTTCCCGATTGCGGGAAACGGGGGGTGAAGACGACGAACGCGGGGAGGTTGCCGCTTTCGGAACCCAGGCCGTAGGCGAGCCACGAGCCGATGGAAGGCTTGCCGGGAATTTCGCTGCCGGTCATGACGAAGGTGCAGGCGGGATCGTGATTGATGGCGTTGGTGTGAACGGATTTGATGAGGGCGATTTCATCGACGATTTTGCCCGAGTGAGGAAGAGCTTCGCTGACCCATGTGCCGCACTTGCCATGCCGCGTGAACTTGAACTTCGACGGCGCCACGGGGAATCGCGCCTGCCCGCTGGTCATGGTGGTGATGCGCTGGCCTTTGCGGATGGAGTCGGGCAGGTCCTTGTTGAAGTGTTCGTGAAGCTGCGGCTTGTAGTCCCACAGGTCGAGTTGGGTGGGGCCGCCGTTCATGTGGAGATAAATGACCGCCTTGGCGCGGGGTTTGAAGTGAGGCAATCCTTCGAGCGGCGGATAAGGATGCGGCGGTTGCGGTTGCGCGCCCCCGGCCTGGGCCTTGCCGGCGAGCAGCGACTGGCCCATGAGCATCGCGGTGGCGACGCCGCCCAACCGCAGACCGGAGTGGCCGAAGAACTGGCGGCGGGTTTGAAGTTGCAGATGGTCGAGGAGTGGTTGCATGAAAAACACCTTGAAAATCATGGGTTTTTGATCGTGCTTTTTCAAGCCCGATGGCGAGGTCTGCCGAGCCTTGGGGGCATTGAAGGAGGTCACGATCCCGACGGCTCGCGGACTCGCCATCGGGCTTGGCATGGTCGATTTCAATTCCTGTTCAATGTTTCATCCAGATTGAAAATCAGGTTGGCGATCATCGTGTAGGCGGCCAGTTCCGGCGCGGGCAGGTCGGCAAGCGGTTTCGATTCGCCATTGTGAATGACCTTCTTCGCCGCCTCGGCGTCGGCTTCGTACTTTTTCAGGTGCGATGCGAACGTGTCGCGAACGATGACCAATTCATCCGCGTGGGGTTGGCGCGACAGCACGGATTGATACGCGAAGGCGATGCGCTCCTCCGGCGTCCTGCCGGCCTGCGTCATCATGCGCTGCGCCAGCGCACGCGCCGCTTCGAAGTGCTGCACGTCGTTCATCAGTTGCAGAGCCTGGAGCGGCGAGTTGCTGCGCTCGCGGCGAACACAGAATGCCTCGCGCGCGGGGCCGTCGAAGTTCACCATGAACGGCGGCGGGGCGGTGCGCTTGAGGAAAACATAAATGCTCCGGCGATACAGGGCATCACCTTTCTGCTGCTGGTAATTGCGCGTGTTCGATCCCGTGAAGCCGACCGGCTCCCAGATGTTGGGCGGCTGATAAGGCATCGAGCCGCGTCCGCCCATCGTGTGGTTCATCAGGCCGCTGACGAACAGCACGTTGTCACGAATCTGCTCGGCATCGAGACGGAAGCGCGGGCCGCGCGCGTAAAGACGATTCTCAGGATCGCGCTGGTGCAGCTCGCGCGTCAGCCGGGATTCCTGGCGAAACGCGGCGGAGGTGAGCATGAGCTTCACGAGCCGCTTGACATCCCAGCCCTGCTCACGGAAATCGATGGCGAGCCAATCGAGCAGTTGCGGATGGCTGGGCATTTCGCCCTGCGAGCCGAAGTCATCGCTGCTCTTGACCAGGCCGGTGCCGAAGAACTGTTGCCAGAGCCGATTGACCGCGACGCGCGAAGTGAGCGGATGCTCGGGTGAAACCATCCAACGCGCCAGGTCGAGCCGATTGGCGGGACGGTTGGAATCTTCCTTATTGAGCGGCGGCAAAATGGCGAGCGTGCCCGGTTCAACCTTCTCACCTTTCTGCGTGTAGTCGCCGCGCAGCATGATGAACGTGTCGCGCGGCTTGGGGAGGTCGCGGAAGACGAACGTGCCGGGGATGGTGTTGTTCACATCGGTGTGCTGCTTGCGCAGGCCGGCCAGTTCGTTCGAGAGCGGCGCCAGCGTCGGCTGGGTGTCGAGGCAGACGTGCTGAAGGTAATGGTCGCGCAGCTTTTTCTTCTGGTCATCATTGTGCTTGCCGTCGGGGCCCGCCTTGGCGATGGCCTTGATGTCGTTGGGAGCGCCGGGGAGATCCTTGCCTTTGTGCTGATTCCACCATGCGAGCAGCGAACGCCGGGGATCGCCGGCGGGATCGCTCTTGCCGGTGAAGCCGGCCTTGTCCCAGTAGAGGGTGCCTGCGAACTGCGTGAAGGCGAAGCCGGTGATTTTGTCGCCGGGTTTGAGGCCGATCTTTTCCGCGGCGACTTCGAGTTTGACCCACTTGCCGACCTCGGGGAGAGCGCCCATGTGAACGCGCTGGGTGGTGCCGGCGGCGCCCCATTGAATGGCGTCGTAATCTCCCCAGACCGCGCGGTGAATCCAGCCGGTGGTGTGGAACTGAATCATCACGGATTTGGGGAGGTCTGCGGGATCGATGAAGACGTGGACGAAGATGTTGCCGTCGAGGGGCGTTTCGATCGAGGTGACGCCTTCGATGACATCCTGCGTCAGGCCGTCGTGCTTTCGCTTGAGGGCGCGTTTGCCGCTGAGAACCTGGCCGTTTTCCGCGGTGACATAAAGCGTCGGATGGCCGGGGCTGGCGTTGATGCGGGCGCCGGCGGGGATGTCGTCATCGAACCAGACTGTTTCAAATTCGGAAACGGGCGGCCTGGGCTCGACCGTCGCGGGATCGACGTACGCCAGCTTCGCGACGGCATCATCCAGTTCCTTCTGTTTCACGGCGATCTGCGCATCCAGTTGGGCCAGCTTCTTCGTCGCCTCCTCCGAAGGCAGGCGAATCGAAGGCGCGGTGAGCAGGGCGTTGCCGTCGAGCGCGGGGTCGGCGGCGGAAACGAAGAAGGCGTACAACTGGTAATACTCCTTCGCGCTGATGGGATCGAACTTGTGATCGTGGCAGACGGCGCAGCCTGCGGTCAAGCCCATCCATGTCTGCACGACGGTGTTGGTGCGATCGACGGTGTTGCGGAAAATCCACTCGTCGTTGATCGAGCCGCCTTCGCCGGTGGTGACGCCGCAGCGGATGAAACCGGTGGCGGTGAGGAGGTCCATTTCGGATTTGGGATTTCGGATTTCGGATTTGGCCTGCTGCTCCTGCCGCTGTTCCGCCGCCAGTAGGTCGCCTGCAATCTGGGCAATGGTGAACTCGTCAAACGGCAGGTTTTGATTGAACGCCTGAATCACCCAGTCGCGGTAGGCCCACATCTGTCGTTCGTTGTCCAGGTGCAGTCCATGAGTGTCGGCATAGCGTGCGATATCGAGCCAGTGCCGCGCCATTTCCTCGCCGAAGCGCGGCGAAGCGATGTAACGATCGACCATGTTTTCGTAGGCCTTGTCGCCGGTGTCGGCGAGGTAGGCGCTCACTTCATCGATGGTCGGCGGCAGGCCGGTGAGTGCGAAGGCGACGCGGCGGATGAGTGTTGGACGGTCGGCTTCGTTCGACATGGAAAGCTTTTCGCGGCGAAGGCGATCCGCGATGAAGCTGTCGATCGGATTGCGAATCGTGAAGCCCGCGTCCTTGACCTGATGCGGCGGCGTCTTCACCGGGGCTTCGAATGACCAGTGCTTCTGGTATGTCGCGCCTTCGGTGATCCAGCGCGCCAGCAGCGTCTTCTGCTCGGGCTTGAGCGTCTTGTGGGCTTCGGGCGGCGGCATGATCTCATCCGCATCCGTCGCCAGGATGCGGCGGATCAGTTCGCTCTCCCGCAGCTTGCCCGGCACGATGGCCGCGCTGCCGTCCCTGCGAAGCTTGATCGCATCCTCGCGGACATCGAGGCGGAGCCTGGCCTTCTGGTCGGCGGGACCGTGACAGGCGAAACAGTTGTCGGAAAGCAGCGGTCGAACGTCACGGTTGAACTGCACCGGCTCGGCGGCAAGCGCGCCGCCCAGCGGCGCCGCGGCGAACGCCGCGACGATCAGCCATGCGCGACGGGCGGACATCCGGGGATAAGCCATTGGTTTCATGGATTGCATCCGTGGAAACGGTGAAACTGCGAAACGGTGTGCATCAACGAACAGTGATGATATGCACGGCAACCACCGACTTATAATTGTAGGCGAGAATAATTCGGATACATCGGGTTCGATGGAAAAAGCGCGTCATTGGATTCGGTCTGATGATGCACCGCCGCCGCGCGGCTTGAGTCATCATCAACAACCGCATCTCCGGGCAACCCCGGCCCACCAAGACGACACCCTTCCACAATGGGTGTGTTTCTTGGGGTGTCTTGGGTTTCTTGATTTTTGACCCCGTAAAGCAAGATACCCAAGGCACACCACCCCCACCTGGACCGCCATGAGAAAACCGGCAACCACAACCGTTTGTACCAAATCCCGACAAGCGGAGCACCAGCGGGGCAATCGCCGACAATGGGCCGATGATGGCGATGATCGCGGGAACCGTTGGAAGTGCGGGAAGGCATTGAACTGAAGCATAAAGGCCAACCTGTGACTACAGAGTGTAATCAGCA
>CAZYPK010000102.1:0-18978 GCA_964649195.1 uncultured Phycisphaeraceae bacterium | reverse complement strand
CCCGACGGCTCGGCGGCCCTCGCCATCGGGCTTGGCATCACGGCGGGTACATGAGCCGGAAAAGCATGACATCAGCAAGGCAGGATGGCAGCACATGCAGGCGTGATGCGCAAGGAAGCCGCCGGTCCGACGGGCCGGTTCCCGTTTCTTGTTTTCCTGCTTTCCTGTTTTCCTGATGTTCTTTACCTCCCCGGACGGGACAAAGGAAAGTCATGGATCTGGGCTTACTGTTCGGCATCTTGGGCACCTGGCTTCTGGTCGTCTGGTCGATCCTGCTGGGCGGCAATGTCGGGGCGTTTTACGACTTTCCCAGCATTGTGCTGGTCATTGGCGGCTCGGGCACCATCGTCTTTTTCGCGTTTCCGACCGGCTACATCGCCAAGATGCCCAAGGCGATGATGAGGGCGGTTTTCGCCACGAAGATGCCCGTGGAGAAGCTCATCACCGATCTGGTTTCGTATGCCGAAATCGCCCGCCGCGACGGCATCCTCAGCCTCGAAAACGCCATCAAGGAGATCAAGGATCCCTTCCTCGTCCGCGGCATTCAGATGGCGGTCGATGGCACCGACCCGGAGATGATCGAAGCCATTCTCACCGCCGAGCTGGACAACATGGGTGAAAGGCATGACAGCTACAAGGGGGTGCTCGATGCCTTGGGCAAATACGCCCCGGCGATGGGCATGATCGGCACGCTCGTGGGCCTGGTCATCATGCTCAAGAACATGGACGATCCCTCCGCCATCGGTCCCGGCATGGCGGTGGCGCTGCTCACCA
Source organism: uncultured Phycisphaeraceae bacterium (assembly GCA_964649195.1). Taxonomy (GTDB): domain Bacteria; phylum Planctomycetota; class Phycisphaerae; order Phycisphaerales; family Phycisphaeraceae; genus JTS-RE9. The sequence continues at coordinate 18,204 of CAZYPK010000102.1, read as the reverse complement.
CGCTCTACGGCGCCCTCATCGCCAACGCCGTCGCGGGGCCGCTGGGGGATCGACTGGCACGCCGATCTTCGGAAGAGCAGGTTTACAAAACCATTGTGATCAAAGGCGTGATGTCGATCCAAAGCGGCGACAACCCGCGCATCGTCGAACAGAAACTGCAAACCTTCCTCCCGCCCGGCACCCGCAAAGTGGCGGACAGGGAGGCGGCGTAAAAGCGGTCAGCGATCAGCGATCAGCTATCAGCTATCAGCTATCAGCGATCAGCCGTCAGCTATCAGCATTCAGCATTCAGACTTCAGACTTCAGCATTCAGCATTCAGCATTCAGACTTCAGCATTCAGACTTCAGCATTCACCTTTGAGCCACTTGCCTTGAAGCTGAAAGCTGAAAGCTGATAGCTGATAGCTGCCCCCGAGCCTTCCCATGGCCAAGTGCAAATGTCCTCCTGCCGGCGCACCGGAATGGGTGCTCACCTTCGGCGACCTCATGTCGCTGCTGTTGTGCTTTTTCATCCTGCTGGCTTCGCTGAGCGAAATCAAGAATGAGGATGTCTGGCGCGCCAAGGCGGAAATCGTCAAGCAGAGCTTCGGTCTCTCCGGCGGCGGCGGCAAGGTGCCGGGCCAGGAGACCGATCGGCTGAGCCTGATCTCCAGGCTGGAAAAGATGTATCTCCAGCAGCAGAAACACAAGCGGGTCGTGGAAGCGGTGGACCCGGGCGTGGTCGGACGCGAACCCCGCGTGACCCAGAGTCGCACCGGCATTCGCCGGGGGCTGGGCAGCATCACCTTCGAGCCGGGTTCCGCGGAACTCAGCGAATCCGCCAAGCAACGGCTCAAACCGGTGCTGAACCTGGTGCGCGGCTACAACAACAAGATCGAACTGCACGGCCACGCCGCCTCGAGCGAACTGGCCGGCGGGCAGTCCACTTATTCGGACCTTTGGAAGCTCAGTTATGCCCGGACCCAGGCGGTGATGGATTACATGGTCAATGAACAGGGAATCGAGCCGGCACGAATCCGGCTCATCGCAAATGCCGATAAGGAGCCTATGAAGAAGCGGGAGTACGAAGCCCCCGCGTTGGAACTGAATCGGCGGGTCGAAATTGAGATCAGCGACCAACTGGTCGATGATTTCACCAAGCCGCTGCCGAAGTAGCCGGGAGCTATCAGCCGTCAGCTTTCAGCTTTAAGGCAAGTGGATCAAAGGTGAATGCTGAAAGCTATCAGCCGTCAGCCATCAGCTTTCAGCCTCAAGGCAAGTGGTCCAAAGGTGAAGTCTGAAGTCTGAAGCTCTGAAAGCTGATAGCTGATAGCTGATCGCTGATCGAGGAAAACGTCATGGCTGATGAAAAGAATGAGAATGTTGCAGCCGGGGCCGAGGGAACGAAGAAAAAGTTTCCGCTCAAGACGCTGTTGATGCTTGGCGGCGTGCTGCTGCTGGAGGTGGTCACGGTCTTCGTGGCCTTCACCCTGGCAGGCGGGCCTGAGCCGGCCAGCGCGGGTCATGCCGGCGCCAACATGCTCGTCGATGATGGCAATGCCGAGGTGGAGGAACTGGTCATCGAGGAACGGTTCGCCAACTCCCGGCGGGGGGATGTTTATCTCTACGATTCGGAAATCTACGTCGTCGTTCGCAAGAGGCATCAGAACAAGATCCAGGCCGATCTGAAGGCGATGTCCGCCCAGATTCATTCGGACATCCTGACGATTTTCCGCCGTGCCGACCCGACCTTCATGCACGAGGATGAGTTGCAGACCCTGTCGCGCCAGATCAAGGCGGCGCTGGACAACCGCATCGGTTCGGATGCCGACGGCGCCCCCATCGTTCGCCGGGTGCTGATCACGCGCTGCACCGAGTACCGCATCGATTTCTGAACCGAGCCGCGACTCAACGAGTCGCGGACGTGATCGGCCTGAAGGGGGCGCGTTTCCACGGTGATGAAACGCCTCGAAAAGCGTGAGACCGCAGGCGTTGTCGGCCATCGAACGTGCTGTGACGCCGCTCTTTTTCCATGTCCCGCCGTTTTTGAAGTCTTTCATCCACCGCGCGATTTCCACTCCATCAGGCTGCTCACCTCCGCGACTCGTTGAGTCGCGGCTCTTATTCCCGCCGGGTGTTTTTCCGTATTCAACCGCAGCCCGATAAACCTCTACAGCATTTTGAGGCCGGTGGTCGATAAGAGGGGAGAGGCTCGCAATCATGGCCAAGACAACGAACAACCCGACCGGCAGGCCCGTGGGCTCCGATGTGGATGATGCGCTGGCGCAGGCTCAGGCGGCGGTCGATCAGATTGCCAATGAAGCTCATGCGGGCGGATTCACGCTGCCCGATCTGGGCGGCATCGGCGGCGCCGCCTCGGGGGGATTGGAAATGCTTGGGGATGTTGAACTCGATGTCTCCGTGGAACTGGGACGCACGGAGATGCTCGTCGAGGATGTGCTTCGCCTCAGCGAAGGCAGCGTGCTGGAACTGGACAAGCTGGCGGGTGATCCGGTGGATGTCTTCGTGAATCACCGGCTGGTGGCGCGCGGTGAAGTGCTGGTGCTCAACGACAACTTCTGCATCCGCATCAGCGAGATTGTGGATGATCTCAAGGAGCAGGCGGTGGAAGCCGCGGCCGCCAACGCGACGGGCTGAGGATGAACGTGTACGATCGATCCAGGCGCATGTGAGCATGTGCCGCCCGAGGCATGGATGCCCAGGGAAACTTCAGGCCAGGGAAGGCCGATGTCAATGGCTCGCGACAATCCGTCGCCGTGGTGGGTGATGACGCCGGTCCGATGCGCGGCGGCTCTTCTTCTGTGCGGCTTTGCGTTGTGCTCCACCGCGCTTTTCGCCGATCAAACCAGTGGAATTCACGCCAATCGTCCCGTGACGCCAACCGGCCCCAGGGCCGGTGATGTGGATGTTCCCAAAGGTCCCGCAGGCGCATCGGCATCGTCGCGCCTGCCCAAGGCCGGCGAACCGGCAACGACGCCGCAGGAGATGGACGAGCGCATGCGCGACCTGGCGCGGCGCATGGCCACGGTGGAAGCTGTGGGGCAGACGGGCGATGCGAAGCGCGCCACGGCAAGACTGGCCCCGCTCTCCGAAGCCGAACATGCGGATGCCGATGAATCAGCCGCCGCATCGAATCTACAACGACTCACCACCCCGTCCGATGCGAAACCGCTGGGCGCACGCCGGCAGGCGGTGGCCACCGAACCCGTCGCCGCCAACGGCAACTCCTCCTCCGTGCTCACCGTGCTCATGGCGCTGGGGTTCGTGATCGGCCTGATTTTTCTGCTTCGCGCAGGCATGAGGAAGATGATGGGCGTCGGCGCCGCGGCGAGCGGCAGTTCCGTGGTGCAGGTGCTCACGCGGGTGGCGGTTGCTCCGCGCAATCATGTCGTGCTGCTGCGCGTGGGCGGACGCATTCTGGTGGTCAGCGATTCGCCTTCGGGCATGCGAACCCTCAGTCAGATCGATGCGCCCGAGGAAGTGGCCGACATTCTCACCGCGGTCTCCAGCGCCAAATCCACCAGTTCCACCGCCGGTTTTGGGCAGATGCTCACCAGCCTCGGCTCCGGCTACGAACCCCAGGCAACGCCCGCCGAGGCCGGCACGGATGAGAACGAGTTCCGCATCGACCGCGCCCGCGACAACGTGAGCGGTCTTCTGGGCAAGCTGCGCAATCTCGCCGGCAAGGGAGGTGCGTGATGATGCGAACCTTCTTCACCGTTGCCGCGATGATCGCATCACTTTCGTTCCTGGCCGCTTCCGCCGGGGCGCAGGAAAAATCGACATCGCCCGTTGACAACATCAACCCCATCACACTGATCGACAATGCGAGCAAGGCCTTGCCCGATCTTCTGGGCCGCGACAAAGGCGGCATCCCCGTGCGGCCCGCGGCAGGCGACGAAGCGCCGCAAGGCGGACTCAGCGGCGCGCTTTCAATTCTGCTTCTGCTGACGGTCCTCACCGTCGCCCCGGCGATCCTGATTCTCTGCACCAGCTTCACCCGCATCGTCGTGGTGCTCACGCTGTTGCGCCAGGCCATCGGCACGCAGAACCTGCCGCCCAGTCAGGTCATCATCGGCTTGTCGGTTTTCATGACGCTGCTCGTCATGGCGCCGACCTTCGATCGCATCAACAAGGAGGCGATCGCGCCGCTCAATGAAAACCGGATCGATCAGATCGAGGCCTGGAGCCGCGCCAAGCAGCCGATCCGCGACTTCATGTTTGCCCAGATCGATCACGCCGGGAACTGGGAAGATGTTTACATGATTCTGAACTACCGGGGCATCGACACGAGTCGGCCCGAGCGGCTCACCGAAGGCGATGTGGACATGCTGACGCTGGTGCCCGCGTTCATCCTCAGCGAGTTGAAGGTCGCGTTTCTCATGGGGTTTCGGCTCTATCTGCCGTTTCTCATCATCGACATGGTGATCTCCAGCGTGCTCATCAGCATGGGCATGATGATGCTGCCTCCGGTGCTGATCAGTCTGCCGTTCAAGCTGCTGCTTTTCGTTCTTGTCGATGGCTGGCGGCTGGTGGTGGGCAATCTGCTGAACAGCTTTTCCGCTGCCGTGGTCACGTAGGCGAAGAGGCGCCGCGTCGGACCTGCGGTCGTTGAAATGTGTTTCCTCACTCAAGCGAGACCCTCATGACCATCGACCAGGCCGTTGAAACCGTGCGCGAATCGCTGACCGTCATGCTCCTTCTGAGTTCGCCGATCCTGATGGCGGGGCTGCTCATCGGCCTTTTCGTCAGCATCCTTCAGGCGGTCACGCAGATTCAGGATCAGACCCTCAGCTTCGTGCCCAAGATCGTCGTGATGGGCGTCGTCACCATCCTGGTCACCCCCTGGATCGCCACGCTGATCATGGATTTCGCCCAGCGAATGTTCGGCGGCACCCAATAGCCAATCGAAAAATTCACTCTGACTTCTGACCTTCGACCTCCGCCTCCGCCTCGCATGGCCAACCTCGATCCCATCCTGAATCACATCCCCGCGTGGCTGCTGGTGCTCTTCCGCTTCACCGGCATCTTCATCATTGCGCCGATGTTCGGCAGCGCGACCATCCCCGCACGCATCCGCATCATGCTCGCGGTCGGCCTTTCCATCTGCGTTTATCCCATGCTCCTAAGCCCCGGCCGGCCGTCGTGGGGCCTGATCGAACCGGTGATTTCCAACGGGCTTTCGCTCTGGTCGCTGGGCGGGGCCGTGGGCATGGAGCTGATGATCGGCGTGATCATCGGCTACGGGGCGACGCTGCCGATCATGGGCCTTCAGGTCGCGGGCAACATCGCCGATCAGCAACTGGGCATGAGCCTGGGCGGCCTGTTCAATCCCGAACTCGATGAACAAGGCGGCATCATCAGCGAATTCTTCTTCATCATCGCCATCATGATCTTCATCATCCTCGGCGGCCACCGCATCCTCATCACCACGCTCGTCGCCAGCTTCAACGATGTGCCGCTGGGCGGATTCAAGGCCGATGGCCGGATGCTCGACATGATCGTGGCGCTGCTCGGTTCCATGTTTCATCTGGGCATGCGCGTCGCGGCGCCGCTGCTGTGCCTGGTCTTTCTCGAAACGGTGGCGATGGGCTTCATCGCCCGCACCGTGCCGCAGCTCAACATCCTGAGCATCGGCTTCCCGCTGCGAATCCTCGCCGGCGGCGGCCTGCTCATCGTTTCCATCGCCGCCATCACCAACGCCTACATCGACGAAGTGCGCCACGCCCTCAGACAAATCGGCATCTACTTCGGCGTCTAAATAAAACCATGAAACCAGGAAAGCAGAAAAACACGAAATCAACGCGGATCACACGGTGTTTTCAGATCGCATCTCCCGCTTTCATGCTTTCCTGATTTCGTGGTTTTGTATGGTTCAACCGCTCCCCGACCTTTGATTCCGGACTCCCATGGCTGACAACGACTCGGAAAAAACGGAAGAACCCACCGCGCGCCGCAGGCAGGAAGCCCGCGAGGAAGGGAACATCGCGCGCAGCCAGGACCTGACCGCCTCGCTCACGCTGCTGGCCACGGTGATCCTTCTGAACATCTTCGGCATGCACATGCTCACCAGCATGAGGCTCGCCGTCGAGACGATGCTCAGTTCCCAATTCGGCCACAACCCGACCCGGGCCGATGATCTTCACGGCATGTTCGCCTATGCCCTTCGCATCGGCGTGGCCGGGGCCGCGCCGCTGCTGCTGTCCATCGCAGGCGTCACGCTGCTTGCGGCGATCAGCCAGGTCGGCTTCATTCTCACCGGCAAGCCGATCATGCCGCAGATTTCACGCATCTCGCCGCTCAAAGGCGCCAAGCGGTTGTTCGACGCCCGCGCCGGCGTGCGCCTGGCGATGAGCCTGGCGAAAGTCGCGCTGATCGCCGCCGTCGCCGGCTGGGTGATCCATGACGACATGCCGCAGATCCTGCTGCTGATGGAGTTGGAGATCGGCCCGCTGTTTGCCGCTTCCTGCGAACTGGTTTATGCCCTGGCCCTCAAGCTCGCGCTGCTGCTCGTCGCCCTGGCCGTGCTCGATTACGCCTTCCAACGCTGGCAGCACGGCAAGGACCTGCGCATGACCAAGCAGGAGGTGAAGGAGGAAATGAAACGCATGGACGGCGACCCGCTGGTCAAGCAGCGCCGCTCCCGCGTCGCCCGGCAACTCGCCATGCAGCGCGTCGGACAGGCGGTGCCCACGGCGGATGTCATCGTCACCAACCCGACCCACTTCGCCGTCGCCCTCAAGTACGACTCGAAAACGATGCGCGCTCCCAAGGTCGTCGCCAAGGGCGCCGACTTTCTGGCGATGCACATTCGCCAGCTCGCCGCCGCGCATCAGGTGCCGATCATCGAACGAAAGGAACTGGCTCGCGCTCTCTATGCGAACGTCGAGCCTGGACAGGAAGTGCCCCCGGAGTTCTACAACACCGTCGCCGAGATTCTCGCCTACGTGTACAGAATCGGTGGAAGAAAATCAGCATGACCAGCCGCTTGCGGCGTAGCAACGTATGATGACATCCTCACCAAAACTTATTGTTCCCACCTGGATTCAGCGCATCCGCGTTTACCAGCCGTTCTTCGTCCCCGTCGCCTTCGTGGCGATGCTCGCGGTCATCGTCGTGCCCCTGTCGCCGTTCATGATGGACCTGCTCATCACGGCCAACATCGCGCTGGCGGCGGTCATTCTGCTCACCACCATTTTCGTCGAATCTCCCTTGGATTTCTCGGTTTTTCCGTCGCTTCTGCTGGGCACCACGCTCGCCCGGCTCGTGCTCAACATCGCCAGCACGCGGCTGATCCTGTCCGTGAACGAGCGCGATCCCGTGCAGGCTTCCGATGCCGCCGGCAAGGTCATCGAGGCCTTCGCTTCATTCGTCACCGGCGGCTCGCTGGTCGTCGGTGCGATTCTCTTCATCATCCTGGTCATCGTGCAGTTCGTCGTCATCACCAAAGGCGCCACGCGCATCTCCGAAGTCGCCGCCCGCTTCACCCTGGATGCGATGCCCGGCAAGCAGATGGCGATCGATGCCGACCTCAACGCCGGCATCATCAACGAGCAGGAGGCCCGCGCCCGCCGCGAACGTGTCACCCAGGAAGCCGACTTCTATGGCGCCATGGACGGCTCCGCCAAGTTCGTGCGCGGCGACGCCATCGCAAGCATCATCATCACCATCATCACCATCGTCGGCGGGTTCGCGGTCGGCGTGTTCATCAACGGCTGGACGATGGTCGATTCGCTGGCCGTCTTCACCAAGCTCACCATCGGCGATGGCCTGACCTCGCAGCTTCCCGCGTTCGTCATCTCCATCGGCGCCGGTCTTATCGTCACCCGCTCGAGCAGCCGGCAGGATCTGGGCACGGAGCTGACCGCGCAGCTCACCAACAAGTGGCGCGCCTTGGCGGTCTCATCGGTGTTCCTCGCCGCGATGGCGTTCACCGGACTGCCCGCGTTGCCGCTGCTTTCATTGGCGGGCATCGTCGGCGTCATCGCCTGGAGCTCGCGCAAGGAAGAATCGACGAAGACCGCGGGTGAGGCGAAAGCCGCCGCGAAAAAGGCCGAACCCGGGCCGCCGCCTGTCGAGCAGATGCTCACCGTCGATACGCTCGAACTCGAAGTCGGCTACGCGCTCGTGCGCCTCGTCGATGCCTCGCAAGGCGGCAACCTGCTCGATCGCATCACCATGATCCGCCGGCAGCTTGCCGGCGAGTTGGGGCTGGTCATGCCCCCCGTTCGCATCCGCGACAACATGCAGCTACAGCCCAACGATTACCACATCAAAATCCGCGGCAACTCCGTCGCGAGCGGGCAGGTTTATCCCAACCAGTTCATGGCGATGGACAGCGGCCTCGTCAACGGCGGCGGTTCGCTGCCGGGCATCCGCACCCGTGAGCCGGCCTTCGGTCTTGAAGCGGTCTGGATCGAAGCGGGCCAGAAGGAACGCGCCGAGTCGCTCAACTACACCGTCGTCGATGCGACCAGCGTGCTGGCCACGCACATCACCGAAATGGTCAAGAGCCACGCGCACGAACTGCTGACGCGCGATGAGGTGGCGAACCTTATCACCCAGGTCAGGCAGAAGTCGCCCAAGCTGGTCGAGGAAGTGCTCGGCGGTGAAAAACCGCCGGTAAAACCGGGCGAATTGCAGAAAGTCCTCCAGAATCTCCTGCGCGAACGGGTGCCCATCCGCGACATGGAATCGATCATCGAAACGCTCGGCGACTGGATCGGACGAACCCGCGACATGGATGTTCTCACAGAATATGTACGAAACGGCCTCAGAAGGACGATCTGTAATCAGTACGTGGAAATGGTCGCGCCGCGCGACAGCACGGACTTCGATTCGACCAGGCAGTCGCCGCGACTTTTCTGCGTCAGCCTCGACCCGGCATTGGAAGACCAGATCGGCTCGTACATTGACCGCGGCAGCGAAGGCACAACGATGTCGATGCCGCCGGCCGTGGCGAACCGGATCACGGCGGCGCTGATCCGCGAGTTGCAGACGTTGATCCAGCAGGGGCATCAGCCGGTGGTGCTCGCCTCGCCGCAGGTGCGTGGCCAGGTTCGCCGATTGCTTGAACCACACCTGCCGAACGCGGCGGTGCTGGGCTACAACGAAGTGAGCAAGGGTGTCGAGGTGGAATCGGTCGGTCTGGCAACATTGGAACCCCACGCGGCGATGCAGGGGGCGGGCGCGTAGGAACTTCAGGAACTGTTTGAGACATTGAACCGCGGGTCGGCAGGATGCCAACCCCTTCACCGGCACATGGAAGTGCAACATGAATTGCGAAGCTGAAGGACATTTCAAGACATCGGGGCACGCGCTCGAAAACGGGCCTGTTTCATGTGGAAAACCGCATGAAACGGTCATCGCATCGCGGAAGGGGGTGCGGCGTTGAATCTACGGACTTTCACAGCGGAATCGATGCCTGCCGTGCTCGCGCAGGTGAAGCACGCCCTGGGCACGGATGCGGTCATCCTTCACACGCGGGCCTTCAAGCGCGGCGGCTTCCTGGGCTTTGGGGCCAGGACCATCGTCGAAGTCACCGCGGCGCGCGGTTCGGAGATCGGCCGGTCGCAGGCGCAGCGGCAGCGCGCGGCGGCGGGCGCTACGCAGCAGGCGCCGCGCGCCCGTCAGAGTGACGTGCAGCCGATGCTTGCAGGCGACCTGATCCGGCGCACCTACCTCGCAGCCCAGGCCGAGATGAAGCAGAACGTCGAGCAGGGTAACTCAAGATCAACCGGTTCCACCGCCGTCATGACTCCGCCGACGCAGATGATGGACCCGGTCGTCATCGCCCGCACCCCGGCCTCGATCGCCGCGCCCGGCCGCCGCGCCGCATCCAGGTCGCGCGAAACGGCCGGCCTCGAACTGGCCGACGAGGTGCGCGTCGTCAAACGCATGATGGCGAAGATGGTGCGCCAGCAGCGCGAGCAATCGCTGGGCAAAGGGCGAGGCAAAAGCGCCGCTCCTTCGTCCGACATGCCCAACAAACTTTATGACCAGTACGTCTCCCTGCTGCAACAGGAAGTGGCTGATGAACTGGCCGAGGAAGTCGTGCAGCAGGTCCGCTCCGCGCTGGGGCCTGATGAGATGGACAATGACGAGAAGGTGAAAAAGGCTGTATTCCAAGCCATTTCCAGGCTCATCCCGATTGACGCCGCTGCTGCCGATCAGCCTCGGGCCAAGGATGGCCGGCCGCTGACGGTCGCCCTGATCGGGCCGACCGGCGTGGGCAAGACGACGACCATCGCCAAGCTTGCCGCCAACTTCAAGCTGCGCGAGAAGAAGAAAGTCGGCCTGATCACCATCGACACCTACCGCATCGCCGCGGTCGATCAGCTTCGCACTTACGCCAACATCATCGGCGTGCCGCTGCACGTCATCAGCAATCCTGCCGACATGGGCGAAGCGCTGGCCAGGTGTGCGAACTGCGATGTGGTGCTCATCGACACGGCCGGCCGCAGTCAGCGTGATGATCCCAAACTCGAACAGCTCAACGAATACATCGTCGCCGCCGACCCGCATGAGGTTCATCTCGTGCTTTCCTCGACCTGCTCGCAGGCGGCGATTTTTGATGTGATCGACCGCTTCAGCCAGATTCGCGTGGATCGAATCATCTTCACGAAGCTCGATGAAGCGGTGACCTTTGGTGTTCTTTTCAACGTGGCTCGCAAGGTGAACAAACGACTGAGTTACCTCACGACAGGCCAGGAGGTGCCTCATCAGATCGAGGTGGGGCGATCTGATCGGCTGGCGTCGCTTGTGCTTGGGGAGGGTTTATGAGTGCGATGGCTGATCAAGCGGAAGCGCTGCGCGAACTGATGGTCGCGGCGGCGATGGAAGAGTCACAGGTCGTCTTCGACGAGGCGGGCGATGATGCGCCGTCTCGGCGTGCGCGCATCCTCGCCGTGACCAGCGGCAAGGGCGGCGTAGGCAAGAGCAACATGGCGGTGAACCTGTCAATCGCACTTTCCCGCATGGGAAAACGAGTGGTTTTGCTCGATGCCGACCTGGGCACCGCCAACGCGGACCTGCTCTGCAATCTGCCCGCGCCGGCATGCAACCTGTCGCATGTCATCGCCGGCCGGCGGACGCTGGCGCAGGCCATCGTTGATGCGCCCGGCGGTTTCCGCATCGTCCCCGGCGCTTCAGGCCTTGCACAGGTCGCCGCGCTGGAAGAGTACGAACGCACCCGCCTCGTGCGCGACCTCAAACATCTGGAGGATGACACCGACATCATCATCATCGATACCGGCGCCGGCGTCAGTCCCAACGTGCTCACCTTCGCCTGCGGCGCGGATCAGCAACTGGTGGTGACCACGCCCGAGCCCACCGCGATCGCCGATGCTTATGCGGTGATCAAGAGCGTGCATCGGCAAAGCGATGAACATGACTTCCGCCTCATCGTGAACATGGCGCGAAGCAAGGCGGAAGCGACCGCTGTTTTTGAAAGACTCGATGGTGTCTGCCGACGATTCCTGAATCTGCATCTGTGGTACGCGGGTTATGTGCTGCACGATCAGGCGGTGGGCCGCGCGGTGAGAAAGCGGCAGCCGTTCATCATCGACAATCCGCGCTGCGATGCGGCGCTGTGCGTGCAGCAGATCGCGCGGAAGCTGGAGGATCGCGTGCATGTTGTGAAGCGGGGCGGCTTCCTCAGCCGGCTGTTCGGTTTCGGGCGATGACGAAAGTCGCTTGAATTCAAGGGTGAAATAAAGCATCGGCGCGAGGCGGCGCATCGCGCCACCGCATCGGATGCCATCCGTCATGTGTAAGGTTTCGCACTTGTTGTCCACATCCGCCGGGGTTTTTGTCTTGCGGGGTGTATCTTCCGATTGCGTCATTTAGGCGTATATTCGGGCATATTTTGAAGAGATTCGCCCTTTCCCCCTTGCGGAGAGTCGTTCGCGTCGTTTAGTATTCATATCCTCGGCGACGGAACGCAATGTTTGGCAACCGAGCAAAGGAGTGCTCAGCCATTTCCGCGAATGTGATCGCAACCTGTTTTGCATTGGTCGGCTTCACGGCCTCCCTCATCGTCGGATGGGCGGCGGGTAATTCCGCCTACACCATTCTCTGGCGATCGGCGGTTGCGTTCTGCATCTGTCACCTGGTTGGCCGGCTCATCGGCTCGATCGCCCAGCGCACCATCGAAGACAACATTGAAACCTACAAACGCGAACATCCCATTCCCTCCGATCCCGTCGCCGCCGATGGCGGAGTGAACGTGGACATCATCGATGACGATTCGGAGGCGGTCGAGGCGACGGAGTTCAAGGAACCAGTTCAATCCCGGTCGGCTGCATGAGGATGAGGCAGCCACCGTTCACCACCTCGGCCCGGTTTCAGTCACGGACGATTGAGCCAGGCGGAGGATCAAACGCCGGTCAAGGAGCAGACACATGGCACGACTCAAGGCACCCGTTCAACGCGCCACGGAAGGCGGCAGGGAAAAACTCGGAGCAGCGGAAATCAAGGAAGTCTGGAACGCCTACAAAAGGAAGGGCACCGAAGAGCTTCGCAACATTCTGATGGAGAATTATCTCCCGCTCGTGCGCTACAACGCCGAGCGGATTCACACCAAGCTTCCCGACGAGGTGGATGTGGAGGACCTCATGAGCGCCGGCATCTTCGGCCTCATGGACGCGATCGATGCGTTCGACATGGAGCGGGGCGTCAAGTTCGAAACCTACTGCGCCCCGCGCATCCGCGGCGCCATCCTCGATGAGCTTCGCGCCATGGACTGGGTGCCCCGGCTGGTGCGCTCGCGTTCGAGCCAGGTCGATCAGGCGAGCAAGAGCCTGACGATGCAGCTTGGCCGCAAGCCGACGGATGATGAACTGGCGACGAAGATCGGCGTGAACAAGGATGAGTTCGCCAAGATTCGCAAGGACGCCGGCGCGGTGGGCGTCGTGTCGCTCAGCCGCAAGTGGTTCGAGACCGATTCGAACAAGGATGTCCGCGAGATCGACGTGCTCAAGGATGATCGGCAGGTGAATCCATTCAACGCGGCCCAGCGGGCTGATTTGAAGGATCTGGTGACCAAGGGGCTGAGCCGCGCCGAGAGGCTGATCGTGGTGCTCTACTACTATGAGCAGATGACGATGAAGGAAATCGGCGTGACGCTCGATCTCTCCGAGTCGCGCGTCAGCCAGATGCACTCATCGATCCTCGCCCGCCTCAAGGCGCAGCTTCAGCATCGCAGCAAGGAACTGGCGACGGAACTCGAGTAGGCACGGCGGCCCAGGCACGGCAGCTTGAAGCTGCCGTGCCGTGCCTGGGCTCGCGCGTACAATCCCGTCATGCACCCGAATCATTTCGAACTGATCAGCGAACACGAACCCATGGGCGATCAGCCCCAGGCCATCGATCAACTGACCGATGGCGTCCTGCGCGGCGAGAAGTTTCAGACGCTTCTTGGCGCCACGGGCACCGGCAAGACCTTCACCATCGCCAACGTCATCGCCCGGGTCAACAAACCCACGCTCATCATCAGCCACAACAAAACCCTGGCCGCCCAGTTGTACGAAGAGTTCAAGGAACTCTTCCCGCAAAACGCGGTCAGCTATTTCGTCTCCTACTACGACTACTATCAGCCTGAAGCCTACATCCCCGCCCGCGACATCTACATTGAAAAGGATTCCTCCCGCAACGATGACCTCGACCGTCTGCGCCTCGCGGCCACCAGCGCCCTGATGAGCCGGCGGGATGTGATCGTCGTCGCCAGCGTGTCGTGCATCTTCGGCCTCGGTTCGCCCGACGAATACAAACGCCGCATCATCAGCCTGGCCAAAGGGCAGATGATTCAGCGGCGGGACCTGCTCATCGGCCTCAGTGACATGCAGTACAAACGCGCCGAGGTGGACTTCACCCGCGGCACCTACCGCGTGCGCGGCGATGTCATCGAGATCAGGCCCGCCGATGAGGAATACGCCTACCGCGTCGAGTTCTTCGGCGACGAGATCGACAGGATCGAATACATCAACCCGCTCACCGGTGAGATTCTCGCGGAAGAAAAGGTGATTTTCATCTTTCCTGCCGTGCATTACATGATGGACCCCACCCACATGAACGAGGCGGTGCAGTCGATCAGGGATGAACTGGACCATCGCGTCATGCAGCTTCGCCATGAAGGCAGACTGCTCGAGGCGCAGCGGCTCCAGGCGCGAACGAAGTATGACCTGGAGATGATTCACGAAGTGGGGTACTGCTCAGGCATCGAAAACTACAGCCGCCATCTGGATGGCCGACTGCCCGGCACCACGCCCTTCACCCTGTTCGATTACTTTCGCGTCGGCGTCGGCATCGGCGCCGACGGTTCGGTCAGCCCCGCCCGGCAGGGCGAGGGCTCGGACGACGACACGGGCGAATACGATGACGAGTTTGCCGACGAACAAGCCCGCGCCCTTCCGGGGGGGGCTACGGGGGCGGCGATTGACGGTGAACGGAAAGACCCCGGCGACTGGCTGCTGGTCGTTGATGAATCGCATGTGACGCTGCCGCAGATGCGGGCGATGTATCACGGCGACCAGCAGCGGAAGAAGACGCTCGTCGAGCATGGCTTTCGGCTGCCCAGCGCGCTGGACAACCGGCCGATGATGTTCGCGGAAGTGGAAAAGCAGTTGCCGCAGGTGGTGTTTGTCAGCGCCACGCCGGGGCCTTACGAGCTGGAAAAAACCGCCGGCGTCGTCGCGGAACAGGTGATCCGTCCGACGGGGCTGGTCGATCCGGTCATCGAGATTTCCCCTGCCGGTTCGCAGGTGCCGCATCTGATCGAGAAGGCCAAAGAGCGTGTCGCCGCCGGCGAGCGGGTGCTGGTGATCACGCTGACCAAGCGGCTGGCGGAGGACCTTGCACGCTACCTGGGCGAGGAGAACATCAGGACGAAATACCTGCACAGCGACATCGAGACGCTCGAAAGGGTCCAGATCTTAAGGGAATTGCGTGAAGGAAAGTTTGATGTTCTCGTCGGTGTGAACCTGCTGCGCGAAGGGCTTGACCTGCCGGAGGTTTCGATGGTGGCGATCATGGACGCGGACAAGGCGGGCTTTCTGCGCAGCCCGACTTCGTTGATTCAGCAGATCGGCCGGGCGGCGCGAAACGTGAACGCGATGGTCTATCTCTACGCCGATTCGGTGACGCCGGCGATGAAGCAGGCGATCGATGAAACCAATCGCCGAAGGGAGAAGCAGGTCGCCTTCAACCTGAAGCATGGCATCACGCCGCGCACGATTCAGAAGGAGATTCGCCGGGGCATCGAGATGGAACTGCGGGCGCGGGAGACCGCCCGCAAGGCGATCGGCGTGCGCGATGACCGCGAGTACGATGTGGTTGAGTTCATCGCCGAACTGGAGAGGGAAATGCTCGCGGCGGCGGAGAACCTGGAGTTCGAAAAAGCCGCGCTGCTGCGCGACCGCATCGCGGAACTGAAGGCGTCGCCGAGCATCGGCAAGCCGGGCGAGGCGCGGGCCTCATCGAAGAAGGGCAAGGGCAGGCGGCGCGGTGCGGGGAGAATATGACGGATGAGCCGCGAGGCCCCGACGGTTCGCAAAGCCTCGCCATCGGGCTTGGGGTTTCGATCATTCCCCTGCATTGAACCGATTCATTGCCGTGTCGATGCCGTCGCGTATCCAGCATTCGATGGCGTCACATGCCCGTTCGATGGCGGGGGTCAATGCCTCCATCTGTGATTCGCTGAACTTTCCCAGCACGTAATCATGCAGCGGCATCCGGCCCGGCGGCGAGTCGATGCCGATGCGCAGCCGATGATAAGCCTTGGTTCCCAGGGCGCGTTCGATGTCGCTCAGACCATTGTGCCCGCCCGCGCCGCCATCCTTGCGAAGCCTGATTTTTCCGGTGGGAATGGCGACATCGTCCACGACGATCAGCAGGTCTTCCAACGCTGTTTTGTAGAACGCGGTCGCTTCGCCGACGGTGAGTCCGCTGCGATTCATGTAGGTCATCGGCTCCAGCAGGGCGACGCGCTGGCCGGCGACACCGCCTTCGAGCATGCCGGCGTGGAATTTGGTCTTGACGCCGGTGATGGCGTGACGGGTGGCCAGGCGATCGAGCGCCATGAAGCCCGCGTTGTGGCGGGTCCTGGCGTATTCAGGTCCGGGATTGCCGAGGCCGATGATGAGTTTCATGGGAAGGGGAAGGCACGGAGGGAGGGGGAGAAGGCACGAAGGCACGGGGGCACGAAGGCACGGAGGGGCGGAGTGTCGGGGGTGGAGTGTAGTAAAAAAACCGCGACACGAGGCCGCGGTTTGGTGGGTTGAAAATAATGGAGGACGGATCACTTCTTCGCGTCGGGCTTCTTGGCGCCGGCGGCGGGGGCGGCTTCGCCTTCTTCGGGCTTCTTGCCGATGACTTCCGGTTCGCCGGCTGCGCCCGCGGCGGGTTCCTCTTCCGCCACGGCAATCACGACGCCGGCGATCGCCACATCGCCATCGGTGACCGCGGTGACGCCTTCGGGCAGTTTGATGTCCTTCACTTCCAGGTGCTCATCCACGTTCAGATGGGACACATCCACCTTGATCAACTCAGGAATCTGCGTCGCCAGGCATTCGATTTCGATGACGTTGTGGAACTGCTGGAGAAACGCGCCGGCCTGCTTGGTGCCGACGGGATCGCCCACGAGTTCGATCTCCACTTCGAGCGTGACCTTTTCCGTCAGATCAACGCGGGCCAGATCGACATGGATCACGTTGGAGCCGAGGTAGTCCCACTGCAATTCCTTGATCAGGCAAGGCTCGGTGGCGGAACCGACGGCCACTTCGAGAAGATGCACGTTGCGGTGCGCCAACTCGATGAAGGCCTTCTTGTCAACCGTGACATGGACCGGGGCCTGCTTGTGGCCGTAGATCACGGCAGGCAGTTGACCGGCCTTGCGGATGCGCAGGGCGTTGCGGCTGCCCATGCTCGTGCGGGGCTGTGCTTCAAGACGGGGAATCTGGTTCGTGGCCATGATGCTCTCGACTTTCGAGGTTCAGTAGGGTTGCGGGGAAACGGTCCCATTCTTTTTCGCCGCTCGCGCCATGCAGGGGGAGGGGAAAGTCCCGGATTGTAGCAAAAAGAATCGGACCTTGCACAAGCGGTGCGGAAGCCGGGGCCGTTTGATTCCCGGGTGACGTGCGGTCTGAAATCACAAATCGCAATCCCCAAATCTCAAACAAGCTCCAAATCCGAAGGAAAAGGGCGGGAATCATGCGAAATCCGAATTCCTTGTTTTTCCCATTTCCGCATTTTGGAGCTTGTTTGGAACTTGAGATTTGCCATTTGGCGCCTTCCAATCGAAGGCGGTTTGGAGAACTGAACGGCCCTGACATGCGATTGCCCCGGCCTTCAAAGCCGCGTGCGATCTTCAATCTGTTAAACTTCCGCTCCGGGCAAACGCAGATCATCGCAACCCGTCAACGCGATGCCTTGTGAAGCATGAAAGGTCCTTCGTTGACCGAGAGAGGCCGGCAGCCATGATGCGGGAAACACCTTCGTCGATCACGGTTTACCTGCTGCTCGTCGGGGTGGTGGGAGGGATGCTGCACCTCGTTGACTTTCGGAACCCGCAGGCCGACGCGATGACCAGGCTGTTCGCAATGGTCGGCTTGCTGGTGAGCGTCATCTACGCCTATGCCGGGATTCGATGTTCGAGTCTGATCAGAAAGTATCCACATCGCCTGCTCTATGTTCTGGCGCTCGGCGGGTTGCACATCGTGTTGCAGTTGTCGGCGCTCTACCTCGTTTCCGTTGGAAATGACATTTCGCTGATGGCGACCCCGGAGGGGCAAGGGGTGCTGATTCGAAGCGGTATCGGCGGGGCGATTTTGATTTACCTGACGGTCAACATCCTCCGACTGGCCACCGAGCATCGCATGCGCGACCGGCAGGGTGAGCAGGATGAATTGGTGTTGCAAGCGGATGTGACCGACAGCGACAAGTGATACGGATTCCACATGATTCACGCGCTTCGCCAAGGCGAGCGGGCCCAATGCGCTATCCGTTGCGCGAAACGCCTTCTGCGGGATTCCCTGGGCGTGTCCATCTTTCTTTTGTGGCGAAATATTTTCCGGCGGATTGCGGCGGATTGCGGCGGATTCCGGGGGATTCCGGGTGGCTGGGGCTGAGTCCGCGAAGCCCCGGCCAGGCGATCATCGACTTTCAGTTGCGCCACCTTGCTTCGTGCGCCTAGGCCGGGGCTTCGCGGAC
>CAZYPK010000101.1:0-19014 GCA_964649195.1 uncultured Phycisphaeraceae bacterium | reverse complement strand
AAGTTGAAGGACATACGTCGATGCCGATGAGACGGCTTGTAGCGTTGTAGTACTAGACACCATCCAATAAATCACCAACAGGGGAAACGCTGACGCGAGCACGACCATCGCAATGGCTGAGCCCATTGCCAAGGTCTCTCGCTGCCGTCCCCGCTGTAGCTGCTTCAAATATTCAATATCTTTGCTGGTTGGTCTACGAGATGGGACATTTTCTTGTTCATCGTTAAGCATTTCGCCATCCCGATACGGTTAGTGCTCACAGGTCTATTCGGTCAAAAACATGCACGGCCTTTCAAGAAAATGCTAGCACGTGGACTGCAATTTGCAAAACCCACGTTTTTTGCGTCGAAAACGCCATGTGGGGGGCAACGCACCCGCACCTGTTGGCAAAACGATACGGGCCAGAAATATTCACGCGAGCCGACCGGGTTTGCAAAACCCGGCTCTGAAAGAAGCGGAGTCGCACAGCATTTCCGTGGTGCCTTTGCTCTTTCCGAGCCGGACTTTGCAAGTCCGGTCAGGCACGCGAGACCCGTCTGCGGGTCGAGTGTGCCTGTCGATCGCGCGTCGAACTCCCAAGGAATCTGCTGATCCCCAACGCGAAAACGGCTCGCCGGGCACTATCGCCTCGCGAGCTGTTGGGGTTTATAAGTCCCGCTTTGAATTCTTGTATTCGCCGTGATGTGACGACTTGGTATTGCCGTTATCGCCCAGCCTCTGCCTTTGCGCGACGGGTCATGCCCAATGAGAGCAGGCCCAAGGCAGCCAGGGCACACGTTGATGGTTCCGGGATCGGAGTCGTGATGATGACGATATTGTCGATCGTATCGCCCGCTGCGATGCTGCGGATGTAAAGGCTGTTCCAGTTGAGCGGGTTCTTGCCGTCCAGGGCGCTGGTGTCCAGGCCTGCAACGCTGAAGTTGGCCATGCCAGCCGGTGTGAACCAGTCGATGCCTGCCAGCTCGGAATTTTCCACGAAGAGCGTCGCAGTCTTGGCATCCAGGTCCACGAGAAGCTGCAAGTCAAAGATGGTTGAGTTCGCCGGGAAACCGTCCGTGGAAGTCGCCAGCACGGTGCCGGCACCCGTTCCCGAGCCAAGGGCAACGCCCCATGAAGTTCCGAACGCTCCGAAATAGAGGCCAGGGTTCAGGTTGACACCGTCGAAATGGCCCACACCTGCGCGGGACCAGCGACCAGTCGGCGTGCCGGTGACACTCATGCGGCCGGTGAACTCAATCGAAATCGCCTTGTCCGACGCAGCCACATAGCTGACGCCATCATGCCGGTAGGAGACCGATCCCGCGCTGTCATCCGAATAGTAAACCTTGCCATCGAGGCTGCCCACCGTGAAATCATTGCGGATCGTCGGGGAGTTCGCGAGGATCGTCCACGCACCTTGCCCGGCGAGATTGGTGCCCGTGCCGGCGCTGGCGTTGTACGATTCAAAATCCTCTGTCGCAACCACAATGGCTTGTACGTCGTTCGCGCAGACCAGCGCACCGGCAACACACAGAAGAATGACTTGCACGTTTTTCATGATCGCTCCGTTCTCAGTGGGATGGAAAATTGTGGCAGGAATTGCCAGCGTGGCACCTTGGCCAGACCACATCGCTGTCCAGCGGACCGCATCATATTCATGTGGCAACCGTTACGCAAGGGTTATTTCTATTTATTGATATTATATTAGTTCGTTCCCGCTTTGGGGGTTTGGGTATTCTGGAGACAGGGACGGAAACGGGGAATAAGAAACCATCTCAAAACGCGGCTCGAATGCGTTTTGAAATGGTGCTTTTACGCCTTGCGGCTCGGACGATCACGCCGCGCTGTGGCTGAGCGTTCGCACCATTGGTGTGCCGACCATGCCTGCATCCGCATCTTCATCATCCTCATGCTCGGGCATCGTCGCGGCCAGTTCATCGTGATCCAGTGCGGTGATCGATTCGACGACGCGATCGGGCTGATACGAAAACTTTCGCAGGTCTTCGCGGCGGGTGCCACCCGTGAGGACGAGCAGGGTGCGGTAGCCCAGTTGCACGCCGCCGAGGATGTCGGTTTCCATGGTGTCGCCGATCATGATGGTCTGGGCGGCGGAGAGGCCGATCTCCTTGCGTGCGCCGCGCATCATGATGGGGCTGGGCTTGCCGACGGAGAAGGCCTTGGCGCCGGTGGCGGCTTCGAGGAGGGCGACGATCGCGCCGCAGCCTGGGCGGGTGCCGGCCTGGGTGGGGCAGTTGGGGTCGAGGTTGGTGGCGATGAGCCGGGCGCCGCCGAGGATGAGATTGACGGCCTGCTCCATCATCTCGGCGTTGAAGGTCCGGCCTTCGCCGACGACGACGAAGTCGGGGTCCTTCTCGACGATGGCGAAGCCGTGGTGATGGAGGGCGTTGAGCAGGCCGCCTTCGCCGATGACGAACGCGGTGCCGTCGGGCTTCTGCCGGGCGAGGTAGCGGGCCGTGGCCATGGCGCAGGTGAAGACATGTTTTTCACCGATGTTGAATCCCATCCGGCGAAGCTTCATCGCCATGTCGCGGCGGGTGCGCTGGCTGTTGTTGGTGAGGAAGGTGAAGGGGATGTTCCGTTCGACGAGCGAGTTGATGAAGCGGTCGGCGCCGGGAATGACGCAGGAGCCGCGATAGATGACGCCATCCATGTCGATCAGGTAGCCGCAGGTCATGTGAAGTCCTTTCGATGAATCAAGCCATGAGCGCAGGCGCGTGCATGGGTTTGTGGTGTGAATCACGCGGGTGAGGGCGCGGCTCGGCGAATACGAATCGCCGATGCCTGCGGCGGAACGGGCCGAAGCGAAAGGCGAACACCGATCGATGTTCAACGCCTTTGCGCCGCGACAGCGACCGCAGCAACGCGCCTCCCCACCCCGATGTTGGCGAGCCGGCAGGTTTGATTCCTTTCAGCACCGTTGCAGTGCCGACCACTACGTTCACCTGCCAACGCGAAGGGGACGTTGCAAGCGTCGTGCCACATGAAAACACACGATTTCCAGCGGAATTTGCGCTGTTTGTGCCTGTGGATTAGGCAGCGGGAGTCAACGCGATGATGAAATGCCTCTTTATTATCGACCGGCGAAGGATTGCATCCATCCCGGCGATGTAAGCCTGAACGAAGTACGTGATGGTTCGGTGGTGGCGGTCATGCGACCCATGATCGCCGCTCTTCATGGTGTCTTTTCTTCGTACAGCTTCGCCAGTTGAAGCGCCAGTTTTTCCAGCGCTTCGTAGTAGGCCTCTTCCGGCATGGTTTTCTTCATGCTGCGCAGGCCGGCGATTTTCAGTTCGAGTTCATCGCGTTTGGCGCGCAGGTCGGCGGACATGTCGCGCTCGCGTTGGCCGGGCGCCAGGCACCACTGGGCCGCACGGACGCCATCGACCTGCCCATCCTCCTTCGCCTTCTTCACCGCGTGTACGCCGCGGAACCAGTCGGCAGGCGTGCCCAGCCCGTCGCCGCTGTCTTCGAGCAGGGCGTGTTCCGTCGCCAGTCGGCCTTCCTCCCTGTACCACGCCTGCGTCTGCCGGGAGGCGAGCAGGTAGGCTTCGAGCAGCGAGGTCTGGCCGTCCTTGTCCAGGTCGGCGGCGGGGTCGGCGATGGCCTGGGAGAGGAAGCCGCCGAAGCGCGAGAAGTTCATTTCGTTGCCGCTGCGGGTGGCGGTGATGATGACGCGGCCGTCGCCGGTGAGCGCGGCAACGAAGGGGCCGCTCGATGATGAACAGTTGATGACCGCCACCGGACGCTCCACCGGCTTAAGCCACAACGAAAGCTCCTGAGCCGAAACATCAGGCCCGCGCAGATTGAACCGCGCCGCCTTGCCATCGAACGTGCCATGCCCCAGCAGCACGATCCAGAGCGGATCGCGCGAAGCCGCCTTCATTGAGGTCACGGCATCACTCAACCGCGACTTGTCACTACTGAATTGCGACTTGTCGCTTCGCTCCGCCTCCCCCTCCGCTTTTTCTTCATCCTCATCCACCCCGATCACGATCACCTTCGCCCCGCCCTGTTTTGCAGCCTCTTCCCAACGCTGCCGCCATTGCGCGAACTGTCGGCCATACGCCTCCTCACCCGCGGCGCCCTGCACGAGGATCACCGTCGGCTCGGCGCGCAACTCCACCGTCACCGCCGGATTCGCCGCGAGCAACAGCATGAACCCGATCATTCTCAAGGCAACCCTCGCATTCTGCGCAGCGTCCACTCGGCCACCAGGCAACCCAGGGCGATCGCCAGCGCCCACCAGCGATGCCACAGCGGCTCGATCATCGTCTCCATCACCGGGGCCTTCTTCGTCGGCAGCGCGGCAACGAACGAATCCAGATCATCACCTTCGACCACATGGCCGCCGGTGCGTTTGGCGATCGATTCGAGCAAGGCGCGATCGGGCTTGAGCGAGCGCCACTCCTCGCCGCCGGTCCCGCGCGTCCAGCCCAGTTCGGCGGCGCCCACTGCGTCGCCATCGACATCTTTCGCTTCGATCGCCGCGAGATACTTGCCATCTTCGCGGGGCAGATACGTCGCCTCATACAGCCCGGCCTGGGTCGTCGATGCCTGGCCGCGAAGGTCGATCGGCTCACCCGAAGGGCCGGTGATGCGGATGGTCACCATCGCGTTGTCGAGGGGTCTATACTCCTTGTCGCGCACCTGGATGTTCATCCTCATCGGAGCGTCGGCATCTTTTCGCACCGGCTGCTCGGCGGCGACCGTGACGCGGCCGGGCACATCGGCCACCAGCCAGCGCATGATCTGCCGCCACATCTTCCGGGCGTCGTCGGTGGCGTCATCCTGCGCCTCGTCGCGCTTGAGCGACCAGCGCCAGAAGTCGCCGATCATCAGCGCCGCCACCCGCCCGCCGAACTGCTGCGTCACCAGGGCGGGCCGGCGCGAGCCGGTCGCGTCATCCACCGCCTCGGCCAGCACCATCGCGCCGGGCTTGATGGAGGTCGCGGGGATGTGGTTGATGGTGAGGAACGGCGTCATCCGGGCGATGCGTTGGCGCTCCTCCTCCTCGGTGGTGCGCAGCCGAACCCACGGCTCGTGCCAGCCGATGCGCGTCAGTTCGAGGCGATGCTTCGACCGGCTGTGGGTCGGGGCGTCCTCCGCGGGGCGATCCAGATAGACCGGCAACATGCGGCCGATGGGGGTGCGATGGTAGTCGCCTTCGCGCAGCGACTCGGCGCCGCCGAGCATCATCAGCCCGCCTTGCCGCTGCGTGACGAACTTCTCGATCAGGGCAAGCTGATCGCGGGTGAAGAACGCGGCTTCCAGATCGTCGATGATCAGTGCGTGATACCTGGCCATATCCTCGGCCGTCTTGGGGAAGCCGCCGCGCAGCTCACCGTCATCGAGCGTGTTGATGCGGACGAGCACCGGTTCGTCGTAGCTTTCGACCTGCTCCTTGTCCTTGGGATCGAACCCGCGAAAGAGCGGATTGGCTCCATCGCGGACGTTGTCGCGCCAGCCGAACTTCGCCTCGCGTCTGGCGATGCGGATCAGGCCCACGAGCTGCACCTGGGCGTCGTCGGCGAGGGCGCGGTTGAGAAACTTGAACTCCCAGTTGGGCCGGCCCGAGACATAAAGGATGCGATACGGCCCGCGTCCGCGATCGATGGCGATGAGCCTTTCGTTGTTCGCCATCGTCGCTTCAATGGTGGTCGATGAAGCGGCGGCCGCGTCATCGCCTTCCTCGCGCACCCGCAGCCGATGGAACGAAACGCCGGCCTTCTCCGGCTTCACCTGAAAGCGGAAGGGCAGCGTCTTGTCCGCGCCATCGACCTTCATCGTCATCGACTTCACGACCTTGCCGGATTCATCAAGCAACTCGCCGATGACCGATCTGCCGTTGTAGCCCAGGGCGGTGACATCGGCGGCGAGGGTGACCGGCGCGTCTTCAAAGGCGGTCTGGCTGACGGTGAGATTGGCGATGCCGATGTCCGCCGCAGGCGTGTCGCCGCCGAGGATCACGGGATAAATCGGAGGCAGGCCGGCCAGATCGATCTCGCCTGTCGCCGGCAGATCGGTCGCGTTGCCGTCGGTGAGCAGCAGCACGCCGGCCATCGGCCGGCCGCGGTAACGGTCGGCGAGGGTGCGCAGCGCCGTCGCCAGCGATGAGCCGCGGCCATCGAAGGTGAGTTGAGCGGGAGCATCGAGCGGGTGCAGGCGGGTGTCGAAGGAGTATTGACGCGAGTCAAACGCCTCGGCCAGCCGCAGCGACCAGGTGGCCGGGGCGGCGGAGGATGTGTCGGATGGCAGGGCGGGGAGGGATGCCGAAGCGGCGCCGCCGTCAACGGTTTCCGTCGTGACGCCCAGCAGTTCGCGCAGCAGCGCGGCCCGCGATTTCGCGGCCTTCTGATCGGTGATGTTCAGGCTCTGACTGTTGTCGATGAGGGTGATGAAAAGGTTCGAGCGCGGCTGGGCCCGCTGCGTGGACCAGAGCGGGTTGATGAGGAACGCGGCGATGGCGATCAGGCCGAGGGCTTTGCAGATCGCCGCCGGCAGCACGCCCCGCGTCTGCCGGGCCTGCGCGTAACCCCACGCCAGCACGATGAGCGCGGCCAGCAGCAATCCCGCGGCCGGCCAGAGCCAGTCGGGATCGCCGATGTGAATCGCAGCCTGTGTGGTGTGCATCATCATTCGGTTCGCTCGCCCGTGCCCAGCCGTTCGTAATACCGCTTGACCAGATCGGTGAACTGCCCCGGCACCGGATCGCGGTCGATGGGCACCAGGTCCTTCCTTCGATCGCGGCGAGCCAGCTCATCATCGAGCCGGTCGCGCAGCACGGCCAGCGGGTCGGCGACGAGCTTCTTCACATCATCCCACTGCGGCTCCTTGCCATGCCTCTTGAACTCGGCGCGCATCGCCTGGGCCCGGTCGCGCACCCGCGCCACCTCCTCGCGCAGATTCGGATCATCGATCATCTCCTCCACATCGCGCAGCCGATCGGACCACTGGCGGTAATTCTCGCCGGTGATCGGACCATGCGGCCCGGACCCGCCGCCACCGGCGCCGCCGGTTTGCAGTTGATCGAGCAGCGTCGGGTCGCCCTTGGCGGGGCGCTCGCCATCGCGCGGCGATTGCCCTTCGCTGCGCGATGCCTGCCGCGATGACGGACCACCCGGTTGCCCCGAAGGTTCACCGGACTGCTTGCCTTGACCTTTGCCATTTTGCTCGCCGCGCTGCCCGCCCGATTCTTGATCCGGTTGCTCGCCACGCCGAGCCTGCGCCTGCCCGGAGGATGCACCGGGCTGTTCACCGGATTTTTCTCCGGGCTGTTTGCCATTCTGCTCACCGGGTTGCCGCCCGCGCTGGCCGTCGGCCTGCTTTTCGCCAGGCTGTTCGCTCCCTTTCTGATCGCCTGCCTTCGCCTGCCGCTCGCCGCCTTGTTCACCGCGCTCGTTGCCTTGCGATGGTTCACCCTGCTTGTCCGGGCCGTTGCCTTTGGCCTGCTGATCCTGACCACCTTCACCTTTCTCGCTGCCTCTGCTCCCCCGGCTCTGTCGGCTCTTCTCGCTCTGCCGGCTTTCCGCCTGCCCCTGATTCTCCCCCTCCACTTCACGCGCCAGTTCATCGAGTGTTTCCCGTGCCCGGCGCAAAGCCTCGCCTTCATCGCCCAGCACGCTGTCGGCCGCCTTTTCGACGCCGCGCTTCAGATCATCAAGCCCCTTGCGGGCCTGCGGCTCCACGGCGGCGGCCTCCTCGTTGAAGCCCTTGTCAAAAAGCTCGCGGGTCACATCCAGAGCCTGATCCACCTTCTGCTGATCCGCATTGCGAAGCGCATCATAAAGCTGCTTCGAGAGCAGCGGCTCGCTGTTCTCCGCCTCCTCGGTCACCCGTCGCATGCGATCGGTCAGCCCTTCGAGTTTCTCCTTTTGATTCTCCAACGCCTCGACGATCTGTTTTCGCTCACCGGTGTCGCGCAGCGAGCGCGGACCCTGTTTGTCCGCCTGTTTCATCTTCTCGCCCAGCTTTTCCTGATTGCCGGCCAGCTCGCGGGCCTCCTGCCGCATCTCCTTCACATCCTCGGCAAACTGCCCCGATGCCCGCCTGCGAAACTCCTCGCGCAGCTCCTCCAGCTTGCGCTCGGCCCGCGTGCCCTCGGTCAGCGCCTTGGAGGTCATGCCTTTTTCCAAAGCCTCGGTCGCCTCGCGGATGTTCTGCCGCACTTCATCGACCTGCTGCTTCGCATCCTGATCCCGGGCCTGCTCCGTGCGCTCGCGCAACGACTGCGGTGCCTGCTTCTCATTCTGCTTCTGAGCGCTCTGCTCCTGCGCCTGCCGCTGCTCCTGCCCCTGCCCCTGATTCTGCTCCATTCGATTGCGAAGCTCATCCACATCGCGGAGCATTTCCTCTTGCTGTTCGCGCAGCCGTTTGAGCTGACGTGCGAGTTCCTCTTTTTCCTGCGGGGTCTGCGCCTCCTTGAGGGCCAGGTCCAGTTCCTTGAGTTTCTCGTTGAGGTCCTGCTGCCTTCGCGCCAGATCGCGCAGCCGATTCAGCGCCTGGCGGGTCTCGCGCTGTTGGGCGTTCTCCGGCGGCTGCGTTTCCTGGGCCATGCGCTGGGTTTCGTAGCGGTTCTCCTGATTGCGAAGCTCCAGTTCGTTCAGTTGCTGTTGCGACGGCCCGGCCTGCTGCTGCCCCGATTGCTGGCCGCGCTGTTGCTGCTGTTGGGCACGGATCACCTCATGCTCCCGGGCCTGGAGCTTGAGCAGCGCCTGATACGCCTGCTGCTCGGCTGGCAGGGCGAGCTTGAGCGGGGCGGGATCATTCGCATCGGCCGCCGCGGCGAGATGCGTCACCGCCTGGACCATGTGCTTCTCCACGGATTCAACGTGGGCCAGCGACTGCGGATCGCGCAGCTCTTCCTTGATCTTCATCATCCGTTCCAGTGCCGCCTCCTGAGCTTCGCGCACCGCCTGGGCATCGGCCTTGAACGCCGACGTGGGCTGCGCAGCCGTCTCCCGGCGAATCAGGTTCCAGGTGGCGCTGATGATCTCGCGCTGCTCCTTGATGCCTTCGCCGATCTGCTGTTGCTGGCCCTGCTGCTGCTGTTGTTGTTGTTGTTGTTCACTGGCGGGCGGGGCCTGGCCTTCGCGGAAGATTTCCTCGAAGGGGCGAACCTCGGCGAAGAACATGTCGCTGAAAGTGCGGCGAACCTTGCCATCCGGTCCCACATCATCAGCCCAGAAGTGATACGAAAGCAGTTCATCCGGCACCGCCTTCATCGCCTCGAACGAAAGCAGATGCGAAGCCTCATGATTGGCCTTGCCGGGCAGATCGCCGGCCAGCGTGACTTCGTTCATGTCGCGGCCGGCCATCGAGTAGGTGATGCCGAACTGTTTGACGCCAAAGTCATCCCAGGCCTGGGCGACAACCAAAGCCTCCTCGATGGGCGACACCCGCAGGTCGCGGCGGGGAAAAACCAGCTTCAGATCAGGCGGGCGATTCTTCAGCACGCTGATCACAAACTCCACCTCGCGCTTGTTCCTTCGACCCGCTTCATCGACAAGCGACAGGCGATACCGCTGCGACCTGGCGAGGGTGATGTCGCCTTGCACGATCGGCTCGGCGCCCGGCTTGGCGGTGAGCGTGATCTCCTCGCCTGACTCGGCGATGAGCTTCGCGGAGGCGACGGGCTTGTTGAGCCTGAGCGACCAGCGGACCTGCGTGCCTTCGACGGCGGTGATCTGCCGGGTGTCTTCGATCTGCCTGGCCGCCAGCGCGGTGTAGTCGGGGTAGGTGAGCGAGGCGTCGGCCTGCACCAGTTGCGGGTAATCGAAAACCGTCACGCGGTAGGCGGGGGACTCGACGCCCTGGCCCGTGATGCGGTAGGTCAGATCGGCGGTGATGGCGGGCACGCGGGCGCCGACGAGCGGGTCCTCCAGGCTGGCGTTCATCGGCACGGTGCGCACGGTGAGAGCGTCGCCCAGGGCGGGGCTTGCGCCTTCGAGAATGAGCGAAACGGAGGCGGGAATGAACCGCGAAAAACGGGCGGTGATGATCAGGCTGCTTCCCCGCTCGATGGCGGTGTCGCCCGGCTCGACGGTGATGGTGTTGTCCGTCGTCCCGGCAGGTTGAACGACGATTTTTACAGGAGCGGCAGGCGAAGAGGCGAACGGCTCGGCCGCGATGATGAAGGTGGTGAGCATCGCCAGCAGCGCCGCCGCCGCGCCGGCGGCGGCCAGCGACCAGCGGCGCAAGGCCGGCCCATCGACCGCGGCGAGCCAGTTGTGTTGCCGGCTGTGTTCGACCGCCTGCGAAATGACCGTCCGCTGGAGATAGCCCCGTCCGTCGGGAAACGATGTCCGAATTTCCTGCAACGCGGTGAGCAGTTTGGCCGAGAGCGTGGGATGGCGCGCTTCGATGGCGCGGGCGGCTGCGAGCATCTCATCGCTGCGCGATGAAGTCAGCCGGGCGAAAAACCAGGCCGCCATCGTTCCCAGGCAAAGCGCCGGCGCCGCGAGGGCGAAGGACCAGCGACCGTCCTCGCCTGCGAAAAGAAACGCCAGCCCCGCCGCGATGACCAGGAGCAGCCCGATCGCCAGCGATCGCCGAAAGCGAAGCCGCCGGGCCAGCGCGGCCACATGGTGAACCTGTTGGAGCAGTTGGGATTCAATCATGATGAAGCTCCGGGAAGAAGCGGTCAGCTATCAGCTATCAGCAATCAGCAATCAGCAATCAGCAATCAGCCATCAGATTTCAAATTTCAGATTCATTAACGCAGTTTGTGAACTTCGATGTTGTTTCAACATACCGTGCCAAGGCTAATTTCCATCGTATGTCAAGGCCTCTTGCCTTTGTCTTAAAGCTGAAAGCTGACGGCTGATAGCTGACAGCTTTCCTATCTGCTTCGCCGCCCTGCGATGAACGTTTCCAGCATCAGCGCGCCCAGCGCCGCGACGATCAGCCAGCGCCAGATTTTGTGCTTGTTTTCCAGTTCGGTCATGCGCATCTGCCGTTTCCGCTCGGCCAGTTGCTCGGCGGATATTCCCTCGGCCCGCCAGAGCTTCACGCCGTGCTTTTCCATTTCCTCCGGCGTCAGCGCTGCGGTTTCGCTTTCACTGCCCGGCAGATTCACCGCCACGCGCATCACTTCCTCGCCGATGCGCACCTCGTAGATGCCCGGCCTGCCCGTGTCCGCGATGCGCGAGGTTTCATCGAGCGCGACGGCCTGCTGATCGGGACCGGTGACGGTGATGGGCTTGCCGCGATGCGTGGGCGATGTCGCCAGCCAGCCCAGATCGATCGGGTCGCCGACCACATAACGGGAGGCGGCAGGCGGCTGCCCCAGGCTCTGCTGAAGGAGCACGTTGAGCAGCGGCACAAACTTGCTCGAAAGCGCGAGCTGTCCGTCCGCCGGGTGCCAACCTGCCGTCATGATCAGGCAGCGGCCGTTGCCCAGAGGCGCTTCGATCAAAGCGGGTGAATCATCATCAAACTTCGCCAGGATTCGCGAGCCTTGGATGGCGGAGGCATCGATCACGCGATGCTTCCAGAAGCGGATCGTGGTGAAGTCGCCGAAGCGCGGGTCGGCAAAAGGAGCAAAGAGCGGATGCTTGAAATCAATCTCGCCGAGCATCGCGTAATCCTTCACGACCGCCTCCTTCGCCTGAAGCGATGACGCATCAAGCAGGGCGGCGATCGATCGAATCGCCCCGGCATCGCGCATCACCCACAGAATCGTCGCCCCTTCCTCGGCCCGCTTGCGCAGCCCGGCGATGCGCGACGGCGGCAACGCATCACCCACGATGAACAGCGAAGCGCCATCCGTCTCACCGGGCGGCAGCGGCTGGTCCGGCGCGATCGCCGTCACCTTGGTGATGAGCTGATCCGTCGGCCCCAGCGCCAGCTCGGCGAAGAAGCGAAGGCCGTTCACATCTTTGGGGCCATCGTCGCCGATGAAAACGACGATCGCCTCGGCGGGCTGCGAAGCGCTGTGGAAGACGCGGTTGTCGAAGTCGTGATCATCGCCTTCAAGCGTGATGACGTTGCCCAAAGGCGACCACCAGGCGGAGAGATCGCCGGTGCGAAGCGTGCGGGATTCGCCGGGCGGCACGTACACATCAAGGGCCTTGGGCGCGACGGCGCCGGCGGGGGTATCCACGGGATGAAATCGAACGGTGAACCGTTCGCGGGCGGAATCGCCGGCATTGTGAACCCGTAGCCGGAGCGATTGCCTTGCTTCGTTGTCCGCATGACGATCCGCGATGATCTGAAGCCCCGCGTTCGTCGCCGCCTTCGCCTTCACCGTCACCGGCTTCA
Source organism: uncultured Phycisphaeraceae bacterium (assembly GCA_964649195.1). Classification (GTDB taxonomy): domain Bacteria; phylum Planctomycetota; class Phycisphaerae; order Phycisphaerales; family Phycisphaeraceae; genus JTS-RE9. The sequence continues at coordinate 6,756 of CAZYPK010000101.1, read as the reverse complement.
CGGTCACCTGCGCCGGCCAGTCATACGCATCGAGCGGCGACAGATGGCAGCCTTGCTGAAGATCGGTGATGAGCACGATGGTGCGCTGGCCGGTGAACGCCTGCGCTGAACCCAGGCCATCGCTTTCACCGAGCGAGGCGGCGGCGGCGATGAGCGCATCGCCCAGATGCGTGGCGTCATGGGTCGGCGACAGTGAGGCGAGCGCATCCTTGATCAACGCCACCCGCTGGGCGATCGGCGCCGCGCTCCACTGCTCGCGCGAAACGATGCGCTTCACGCCGCGATCAAAGCTCATCAGCGAAACTTCATCCATCGGCTGGGCTTCATCGACGGCCTTGTTCACCGCGGCGGCCGCCTGTTTCCAAAGGTCCTCGCGCTGCATCGAGCCGCTGGTGTCGAGCAGGATCACGATGCGTCTGCCCGGGCCGGTCTCCTCCGCCTCGGCCGTGGAGCTTTCCCAGATGAACGGCCTTGCAAAGGCGAGGGCGATGAGCGCCACCGCCAGCGCCCGCAGCGCCAGCAGCAGCCAGTGTTCGATGCTGCTGCGTTTGGTGAGGCGCGGCGGCGTCGGTGAAAGGAACTGAAGCGAACTGAACAGCACCTTGCCGCGCGGCGTGCGGCGGATCAGATGCAGCAGGATCGGTAGCGAGATCGCGCCCAGCGCGGCGAGAAAGAACGGCGCAAGGAAGCTCATGCGGGCCTCCTTTCCGCCGATCCACCTCGGCGCATCGGGCCGCGCCTGGTCTGCATGCGGGCGGACATGAAGTCGAAGAGGGCAGTTTCGAGCGGCTGATCGGTGGTGAAGCGGTGGTAGTCGATGCCGTGGCCTTCGCAGATCGAGGCGATCGCGGCCAGGTGATCGTTCATCTTTCGCCGGTATTCGCCGCGGATCATTTGCGGGTCGATGTACATCTCGCGGCCGGATTCGACATCCTCAAAGATCGCAGGCGCATCGAAGCTCAGTGAAAGCTCCGCGGGGTCGAGAATCTGAAACACCATCACCTCGTGGCCGCGCGAGCGCAGGTAGCCCAGATGCGTTTCCAGACCATTGAGCGGCGCGAGCAGATCGGAGATGAGCACGTGCATGCCGCGTTTAGTGACCAGATCGGCAATGCGTCGCAGCGGCGCGGTGAGACTCGTGGCGATGCCTGCCGGGGGCTGATCGAGTGCGACCATCAGGCGGCGAAGGTGACCGGGACGATAGCGGGCGGGCAGGTATTCGCGGATCGCCTCGTCGAAGGTGACCAGGCCCGCGGCATCATGCTGCGTGGAGAGGAAGTAGGCGAAAGTGGCGGCGAGGGTGCGGGCGTAATCGGATTTTTTCCAGAGGAACCCACGCACGGGAGTGCGTGGGCTTTGGGCGGTTGTTGCTTGATCGGTGATGGAGCCGAACTGCATCGACTTGGAATTATCGACCAGAAGCCAGCAGCGAAGATTGGTTTCATCCTCGAAGCGCTTGACGTGGAGTCGATCGCTGCGGGCGTAGAGTTTCCAGTCGATGTAGCGCGGGTCGTCGCCGGTGGTGTACTGGCGATACTCGGTGAACTCGACGGAGAAGCCGTGGTAGGGCGAGCGGTGCAGGCCGGTCATGAAACCTTCGACGATCATGCGTGCCCGCATTTCCAGGCTCTGGATGCGCATGAGGGCGCGGGGGTCGATGTAATCGACGCCGGCTGCCGTCGGGTTGGAAGCGAGCGTGGTCATGCGGTGACGGTGTCGATGAGTTTTTGAATCACCTGTTCGACGGTGACGCCTTGCGCTTCGGCGCGGTAGTTGAGCAGGATGCGATGTCGCAGCGTCGAGAGCGCGACGGCCTTGATGTCGTCGATCGACACATGCGCGCGGCCATGCAGGAGAGCCCGCGCCTTGCCGCCGAGCACCAGGAACTGACCGGCACGAAGGCCCGCGCCCCAACTGATCCATTCATTCACGAAATCCGGCGAGCCGGCATCGCCTCCGGAGACCTGGTGCGGCCGGCTCATCGCGGCCAGTCGCACGGCAAAGCGCACCACATCCTCGGCGATTGGCACCTTGCGAACCACCTCGTGAAACGCCGCGATATCCGCGCCATCGAAGAGCGGCTCGATCTTCTCCGACGGCTTCGATGTGGTGCGGGTGACGACTTCGACTTCATCATCTTCAACGAGGTAATCAATCTTCACGTTGAACATGAAGCGATCGAGCTGCGCCTCCGGCAGCGGATAGGTGCCTTCCATCTCGATGGGGTTCTGCGTGGCGAGAACGAAGAAGGGTTCCTCAAGCTGATGACGAACACCGGCGGCGGTGACCTGATGCTCCTGCATCGCCTCAAGCAGCGCGGCCTGCGTTTTGGGCGGCGTGCGGTTGATCTCGTCGGCGAGGATCACGTTCGCAAAGATCGGCCCTTTGACGAAGAGCATCCTGCGCTTGCCTTCCTGCGTTTCTTCGAGAATCTCGGTGCCGGTGATGTCGGCAGGCATCAGGTCGGGGGTGAACTGAATGCGCTGAAACTTCAGATGAAAGATCTGGGCGATCGACCGCACCAGCAGCGTCTTGGCCAAGCCCGGCGGACCGGTGAGCAGGCAGTGGCCGCCGGCGAAGAGGCAATAAAGAAGCTCCTCGATCGGCTGCGTCTGGCCGACGATCGCCTTGCGAAGCTCGGCGAGGATGGAACCGCGCGCGGCACGGATTTTCTCGACGGCGGCGCGCTCGATGTCGTAGGGTGTCGTGATGGTGCTCAAGTCGGTCACTCCAGTGAAGCACTGATGCCGGATGAAAGCCGGAAATCACAAATCACAAATTGCAAATCTCAAACAAATATCAATCAAGCCAAATCAAACCTGAAAGCGGGCAAACGACAAAAGCCTCTGGATTCCTTCTGATGTCTGTTCGGATCGTTTCTGCCGCTTTCGTTTTTGTTTGAGATTTGATGCTTGTCATTTGTGATCTATCCCTAATGCGTCATCGCATAAAACACGATGTTGATGCCCATCGGGTAGGCCTGTTTTTCGGAGAATTCCTTGAAGTAGTAGTGGTTTTCGCCCTCGCGTTCCCAGCCGTCGCCCAGGTCGGTGTTGTGGCAGATGATGACCATCATGCGGCCCTTGTCGTCGAAGATCGCGCGGTAGTGGACCTCGCTGCCGTCGTCGGGGCCGGGCCGCCATTCGAAGCGCTGACCATTGGCGCCGTGGCCGATGGAAGGGACCTGCGGCTTCTGCTTCAGGTCATAGACGCAGTGAAAAATCGGATGTTCGAGAGGAAGGTCAACGACCTCGCGATCGGGAAAGACTCGTTTGATTTCACGGTGGAAGTTGTCGTATTCATCGCCGCCCCAGAAGTCGTCCACCATCATGAAGCCGCCGTTGAGCAGGTAACGGCGAAGAGCCTTCACCTCGGCTTCATCGAAGGAGAGCCCACCCGGCTCGACCATGTAGATCCACGGATAATCGAAGAGCCGTTCATCCGTGAGCTCGAGTTGCACAGGACGCGGATTGACCTTGAGCGAAGTGAGTTGCTGAAGGCGATAGGAGAAGTTCAGATCGGAGTCGGGGTAATCGACCGCCCAGCTTCCGCCGCGGCGGCGACCGCCCCAGTTGGAGTAGATGACGCGGACGAAGGTGAAGGTGTCATGCTCGAACTTCGGATCGTTTTTCCAGTCGTTGAGGCCCGCTTTGGCCAGGGTGTTTTCATCGATGGGCCGGGGGGATCGCTGGGCGAAGGCGAGAGTGGTGACGGCGGCGGTGGAGAGAACCGCCAGAAGCAGCAGTGATTTTCGTGATGTGAATTGCGGCATAAAAGCACCTGTTTTTTTAAGCCCGATGGCAAGTCCGCGAGTCGTCGGGGTAAGTCTTGAATCGGATGCTCGGAAATACCCCGACGGCTCGCGGACTCGCCATCGGGCTTGAGATCCATTCATTCTGCGCTCTGGTTCTCCGTCATTTTCAAAAGCAGTTTCTGCGCCTCACGAAAACGCGGCGCTTCTTCGAGGGCCATGAGCACGTGCCGTCTGGCGGCAGGGTCGTTCGCGTTGATGGCGAACAGATGAAGCGCCAGATCGTAGTGCGTCTGCGCCGGGTCGGGAGGATCCATCAAAAGCAGCGTGCGATAAGCCCGCGCCGCGGCGGGGTGATCGTTGAGATAATCGGCGGCCTTGGCGAGCATGCGATGAGGCAGGGGCGACAAGGGATTCACCGCCAGCACGCGATCACCGTGCGCGAGAACCGCAGGCCAGTCCTGACGCAAGGCGGCGAGTTCCATCAGCCTGACAAATGCGGGGACATGCTCGCCGTTGATGGCGGCAACGCGGTCCAGCGCCGCCTGTTCCTCCTTCGTTTCATCCAGCGCCCGGTGCGCCTGCGAGATGAGCCAGCTTGCGCTGTTGTCGCCGGCGTCATCGGGATAAAGTTCGATCACGCGCAGCAGCGGCGTCTTCGCTTCGTTCCATTTCTTCTGCGTGAGCAGCGCTTCCGCGTGAAGCATCAGGGCCGCGATGTTGTCGGGATGATCCTTGAGGAAAGCGTGAAGCGCTTCGCCGCCACGGGCGACGGTTTCAGGCAATGTCGTCCAATCGGCTTTGGGTGCGAGAGCCTCGGCGATCTTTTTCGCATGAACTTCAAACTCGGCCTCAAGCTGTTTCAGGCTGCCGATGCGCTTTTCGATGGCCGCGTTGATGTGGACGCCTTCGTGCAGATCGCGCAGCACGTTTCGCACACTCTCGACGCCGGCCTTTTGAATCATGAACTCGACGACCAATGACGACTGGTAGTAGGCGAATTGCACATGCACCGGCGAGCGGGCGCGCAGGAACGCCATGCTCAACTGGCCGATGGGCGTCAGCTCGCCGCCCAGGATCATGGCGCGGTACTGCGGCGTCATCGTCTGCCCCCAGGTCCTGTTCGCCTGCTTCTCCTCATAGACGCTGATGCCTTCGCTGAGCCAGCGCGGCATGCGGTTGCGCGTGGCCTGCAACGTCACCACATGACAGAACTCATGCCAGAGCACCGCCTCCCAATTGGCGTTGCCGCCGATGGCGGCGGGACTGTTGGCGGTGATCACGTTGCCGAAGCAGACGCCCAGGAAGCCGGATCCGCCGGGCAGGCCGAAGGTGCGGATGGCGAAGTCCTTCTGGTCGGGAAAAATCTCCACCGTCACCCGGCTGGTGAGCTTCATGTCGTACTTGTCACACAGGGCGACGCGGGCGCGGTTCAGGAGCGACAGCACGCGCTCGCCGTAGATGTCGGCTTCACGGGCCTCCATGCGGATGATGAAGTGTTCATCCTCGATGGTGCGGAACCTGGCGATGTTGTCCTGAAGCGTGACGAGGTTGAAGGCGACGACGTTGTAGGCATCCTTCTCCAACACTTCGCGCGCCAGTTTCCACCCTTCCTCGACTTCACCCAACCGCAGCAGGTCCTGCGAGAGCTGCGCCTTGGCGGGCACGAAGTTCTCATCGAGCTTCAAGGCCCCGCGCTGATGAGACGCGCCCTCGGCGAAGCGATATTTCTGGCTGAGCTTGAGGCCGATGAGATGATCGACGGCGGGATTCTTCGCGTTGAACTTGAACGCTCTTTCCCGGCTCAGCTTTTCGCCGGCCGCGTCATTCTCCAGGTGAGCCAGCACCGCGCTGTAGGACCATGCGGTGACGTTCGCCGGATTGATCGAAAGCACCCTGGCGATGATCTCCTCCGCTTCGCGCAGGTTTTCGCCATCGATCAGTTCATCGATCTGCATCAGCAGGGCGCCCAGGTGATTCGGATTGAGTGAAAGTGTTTTTTCAACCGCGGCGGCTGTCCGCCGTCCATCCGATGGCGCAAAGGCGCGGGCGATGCCAAAATGAATGTCCGGATCTTCGGGAAACCGCCTGACCGCTTCGGTGAAGAGCCGGCCCGCCTCGGCGTAGTCGTGTTTGTCCAGCGCCAGCTCGCCGGGCGCGATCCAGACATCGCGCAGCCCCGGCGATTCCCTGCGGGCCTTGTCGTAGATCAGTTCCAGCACCTGGCGCGGGTCCGCTCCCATGAGCAGGGCCGCCCGGCCTTGCGTCACGATGTCGATCGCGTCGGAGTACCACCAGGGCCTGGCGCCGACGAGACGGTTGATCTGATCGAGCATCAGCTTCGCGGATTCGACATCGCCCAGCGAACGATAAACCTCATGGCCCAGCAGGCGCAGGCGGATGCTGGAGTGATAACGGTTGAAGGCGGCTTCGAGGGTCCGCTTCGCGGTTTCGTATTCGCCCAGCATCAGGTGGGCCTCGATCTTCATCAGCCGCCACTGCTCGCTGAACTGCCCGCTCTCGATGGCGGCGGCGGCCTCCTCGACGCAGCCTGAGTAATCGCCGGTGATCAGCTTCCGCTGCGCGGCGGCGAGGTCGGCGTGAAGCGATGCCGCAAATTGAGTGATGAGGATGAACGCGACGATGGAGAGGGAAGAAAGATGGCGACCGATCCTTTCGATCGTGCGACATCCTTCGGATTGTCGTCGCATCACGTCAGGCAAACGACTTCATCCAGAAAAGTGAATCGCGGGCAACGGCGTCATTCTATATTGGAACGCGGCAAAGCAAGAGGAAATTGCAGAACTACCCAAGGCAAAAGCATATGGCGGGAGAGCGGAAACCTCCGGCTGGGAAGGCGAGGCTCTCGCTGGGAGGGCGAGGCTCCCGCCGAGCCGTTCGTTTGCGAAGCCCGTCCGCGGGCTGAAGCGAACGAAACTCGCGCGGCCGGTGATCGTGGTCATCCTGATTGTTCGCCTGCCGCGCGAGTTTCGTTTGCTCAGGCC